>DAWM01000064.1:0-7457 GCA_002505945.1 Candidatus Woesearchaeota archaeon UBA119 | reverse complement strand
TTTTAATCCCAAAAATTCCTCAGGTGAAAACCACATATTTAGGTGCTGGATACAGAGAAATTTTTATTGTTTTAAATCTTTCTACGTTCTTGATTCAGAAACCTTTTAATATGTTGATTATGCACATCTTTGCGGGCCCATAGCATAGTCAGGATAGTGCGGTCGGCTTCGGACCGATTGACAGGGGTTCGAATCCCCTTGGGCTCATTATGCACAAGAATCCGCTTGTCAAAGGAGGATGATGCTCGCAGTGGATTTTTATGATTCTTTTATGGGTTGATAAGAATGAGATGCAGGTTGTGTGGGAAGAAGGCAATATACAAAGAACTGAGGTTTTGTGAGGAGCATTTTACCAGTTATTTTGATAAAAAGGTTAAGAAAGTATTAAGCAATCCTTTATTTAAAGATAAGAAGCTGTTGGTCGCTTTAAGTGGAGGCAAGGATTCTTCTGCTCTTTTATTCTCTTTGGCTAAGCTTGTTGAAAATGAGGAGATTGATTTTTCTTTAAAGAAAGTTGAGGCTCTTTATATTGAGTTGGGCATTTCAGGCTATTCTGAGAGTAATCTAAAGGCGAGCAAAGAGCTTTGTAATTCGTTGAGTATAAATTTAAATGTAGTAAATCTATCAGATGAGAATGGTGTTTCGGTTGATTCAGTCAGCAAGAAATCCAGGAAGGTCTGCTCAGAATGCGGGGTTTTAAAGAGATATTTGATTAACAGATTTGCCTTCGAGAGCGGATTTGATTTTGTTCTTACTGGGCACAACATTGATGATGAACTCTTCTTTGCTTTCCATAACCTCATAAATGGTAATCTTAATTATTTGGCAAGATCAGGCAAGATAACCCCTACAGATAATGAAAAGAAGCTTGTGGGCAGGGTTAAGCCTCTTTATTACGTAAGCGAAAAGGAAACTGCAATCTATTGTCTTATCAACAATGTTCCATTCTCTAGGGAAAAGTGTCCTTACTCTAAGAACAATGCTCAGATTGAGATGAAGAGCAAGATTCCGTTGTTGTTGGATTCAAAGAGCAAAAAGATTTCTTTTTTGAAACATCTGAATAAATTAAAGAAGTATTTCCCTTTGGAAGAGGAGAATAGCGTAGAAAAATGTGAGAGATGCGGTTTCCCTACTACTACCAAGATATGTAAGTTCTGCAGGATTATTGAAAAAAACAAATAAGAGAAAATGCTTTGTTTGGCATCTTCTCTATTCTGCTTAAACACTATTAAAATGTCTTATTCTTTCTTCTTTGTGAGTGTAATCTCAATCGTGGAGACCCTGACATCCTTGCCTTCATTGTTCTGGAATTCTTCTGAATCTATCTCTATTCCTTTTACTTCAACCTGCCCGTCAAGAAACCTCTTGGTTGCTACCTCAGCTACATCTACTGCTCGGGAAATGAATTTCCCTCTTGCTTTTATGGTAACTTCTTTTGCTTCCTTTGTTGTAAACTGCATTACTACAGCCGTTACATAATTCATAAAGTTCTTGTTTCCTACAAAAACTGAGTTGTCTGCCATTTGTATTCCCTCCTAAAGTTGTTAATAATCCTAGGTTTTATGAAACCCAGGTTCTTTGTGTTACTTATAATTCTCTTAAATTGGTGTAAAAACCTATTTTTACTGGGAACAAACGAATCCCTATTTAAATAGGTTAAGGTGCCAAATATTTATATTTTTTGAATTTATTGGTTTAATTGAGGGGTTTTGGAGAAAATTATAAAAGAAAGACTGGATTTCATCAAAGAATGGATAAGAAAAAGGCCATCTTTACTTTGATTTTGGTTTTCCTTGTATCGCTTAGTTTCTTTCTCCGAACCTTTCCTCTTAGCAATGTGCATTATTGGGATGAGACTGTTTACCTTCAGAATGCTGAGATTATTATGGGGCTTGCAGAGGGGGGATATGAGCTTGATTTCCGACCTCCTTTTTTGCCTTTGTTCATAGCTTTACTAAACCTTATTTGGCATAGCCCTTATATAGCTCAGATTGGTGTGGGAATGTTATCAGCACTAGGAGCAGTTCCCTTGTTTTTGTTGATCAAAAAGAAATTTAATGTGCTTATGGGTTTTATAGCATTTGTTATGTTTTCTTTTTCTCCACTTCTTCTTTTAGAAGCAAAGGGTATTCTCACTGATAACATTGCGCTTTCGTTCTTTATTTTTGCGGTTTATTTTCTTGATAAGGAAATTGAAGAGCACAATGGAAAGAATAAGCATATAAACCAGTTTTTAGCGGCCTTATTTCTTGTATTATCTATTCTGTCTAAGTTTACCTATATTTTTGGCATTCTATTCCTCGTCTTGTTCCTCTATTTTAAAAGAGCTAAACTCAAGGATTATGTCTGGGTAGGAGGATTGACTTTGTTCTTCTTATTACCTTATTTTATCTGGAACTTCATTGAATTTGGCAATCCTGTTTATACTTTCTTGAAGGGAAGTAGCGTAGTCTCTCAAAGTCCCTCAGACCCTTTTTTATTCTATCTTCTTAGATTTGATTATCTGGGAGAGCTTCCGATAATTATAGGGATTATTTTGTTAGGTTTTCTGTTTTTCTGGAATTTATTTAATGAATTAAATAGGAGGAGAAAAAAGGAAAGGCTTAAACTTACCCTAATTAAAGCCTTGTCCATCTGGGGAGTGCTGTTGTTTTTAGCCCTTTCTTTAATGACTCATAAGGAGACAAGGTATCTTTTTCCCATCTTTTTTGTGCTTATAGCGTTGTCTGCCGCTGGTTATTGGGGTTTTATTAGGTTCTTTAGGAAAAACACTAAGGTTCTTCTCTTAATCAAGGTTGGCATTGTTGTTTTTGTATGCGTTTTTTACGCCTTTTCTACAATCCATATCCTTCGAACCCATTACTATGGGTTAGAAAACAATTATCCTGAGCAGTTTATTGATGTTTCTAAATGGATATCATCCTCTTTGCCTGATGATAAACCTATTTACGCTCTAACCCATTATCCTTTGCTTAATTATTATTCAGACAAGGTAGTTATTCCTGCTAAACCTCAAACCTCTTCAGCAACATTGTTAAACTGCAGTCGTCAAGGGTTTCGGTCTTTTGGAATAACAACTGATCAGGGCTATTTTGTTTCTTTTCCGAAAGGATATGATGAGAAAGTAAGAGTGCCAGATCATTTCTTTTCAGAGTGCAATTATTTTGAGGAGATTTATAGAAGCGGGAATGAAGGAGATTTTGGTGTGGTTTATTCGTTTGAAATCGATTAGAAGAATAAAAAAAGGATTTGTATTCTCCAAACCCTTTAAAGTATAAAAATAAGAAATCTTTAATCTTGCTAATTTAGTCTGTTGAGGTTTCTTTTCTTAGAGGGTCTGGCTTTTTCTACGCCTTTGCCTTTCTTCCTTAATCCTCTTGATTTCCTTCCTGCGCCCGTCTTTCCTCTATAAACCCTGTTTCTATGTTGCTTCTGGGTTATCCAGCTGATATTTTTATCGTTCTTTATCTCTGGCGCTTCTGGATCAACGAGAATTATTTCATAGTAATAATGGCTCTTATCTTTTCCGACCAAATAGCTGTTTAAAACCTCTAAGTTAGGGAATTTTCTCTGGGTTCTTTCTTCAGCCATCTGCTGAAAGCTCTTGTTCTTAACAAGATTCCTTCTCATGTTCTTTGAGCGTCTCCCGCTAACAAGCCTGGGCCTTGTCTTTCCTCCTCTTTTTATGCGATATCGGACAAGAACAAAGCCTTTTTTTGCTCTATATCCTAAAGATCTTGCTCTGTCTAGGCGAGTAGGTCTTTTTATCCTTTGTAGTGTTGGCCCTCTAGACCATTCAGAAATTCTTTCTCTCATCAATTCTCTGATTGTTTCCTTTGGTTTCTTCCAATTTTCTCTAATATACTTATAAAGTGCCATTTTTAGCCTCCTTTTGTTTTTTTAGTGCTTATGCTTAGGTTCAGGGAAGCTACTCCCCACATTCCATTCTTAAATGGGAACTGCTTATCTTTTATAAAAGTATTGGCAAGTTTGCTTTTTACCCAGTATAGTTTTTAGGATACTGGAAGCCTAAAAAAAGAAAAGTTTAAATACTTGAAAGGTGAAAAGTAAGTAAAGGAGCCTGTTCTGAGGTTTCTGTTTTGGATGTATTAGGTTTATGCTGTAGATTTATGGAGGAATAAAGATGAAAGGAAAGAATGTTCTGTTGTTAAGTTTGATTGTGATGCTGGTTTTAGTGGCTGGAAATGTATTTGCTAAGATTGCTGGACCGGGTGATGAAGACTTTTTCTTCAAGGAAGGTAATTTCTATATTCGCAATAGTTTAGCAGAACATTATGACGTGGATGTTCTTTCTGATTTTGATAAATCCTCTGAATTGCCCATCTCAGTCGTAATAGTTGAAAGCTACTTAGATTATTTGTACTTTAACCATAGCGAGTATGGTTTAAATGGAAGCGATGTTATAATAATACAGCCCCTTAATACTTCTTCCCCAGGAAGTGATGGCTATAGATACTATCTAGATTCAGGATTCTTTGAGTATATTAACAATGGTACTCAAAATGATTCTGGAATGTATGCAAGTGATTTCGTAAAAGAAGTTTACAATGAGACAAAACGTCTTATAAAAGATTCTGAGAAATTTCAGAATTTTGATACTTCGGATTCTTCTGTGAATAATTCTTTGAGCATTGTTACTCTTGCTTCAATGTTTTCAGTATTTAAAATTCAGTATGAAATGTCTCAAGCTGCGGGCGATATGATGAGTTCTGCAGAAGAGTTCTTAGAAAATATGGAAAAAACTAAAAATTCTTTTATGACCTTCGGACCTTATGGATATTGCGAGAAAGAAGGGAATGAGCCTGAGAATCTTTATGAGTTGTTTGCTGAGGTTTCGGGAGAATATGATTATGCCGTATTTAAGGTGTTGCGAGATTTTGATGTTTGTCTTCCTGTAAATGTTGAATCAGAGGAACAAGAATATATTGACGTGTCAAGGGATCAGGTTTTAAAACAGCTTTCTCAGTTGAATTATCTTTTTAATAAACAATTGAATTTTGAAATTGCAGACAAGATAAATTCACAAGGAGAAGCAGAGATAGAGAGAGTGGCTGTTGAAGATACTTTTACTGAAGATGTTTTGTATGTTGTAGCAAGCAATCCTGGCAAGTTCTCAGCCGTATTAGATAAACTTGGGAAGAATAAAGATGTCTTCTCTTCGGGCGAATTGGACTTTCAGTATATCTTTGCTGCACCCCAATTATTCCTTTCTGACGAATTCTATACTTTTTTAGAAGAGCATACTGATAAAGGCAATAGAGACTTGAAAGAATTGATAAATCATAACCTGAATGCTGATTACGAAATTGTTAATAATGTTGTTTCTCAGTTTGGAAGTGGGTGGACTATAGAGCATACTTATAAGTTGCTGGATTTGATGGACGAGTATGCTGTAAGGGGAGAAATCGCTATGGAAGCTATTGCTAACTTTATGACAGCTTTCAGAGGAGAATACGATGCTGATTCTTTCTTAACAACTTTCCCGTATTTTGCATCAAAATTCCAAACCAGTTTTTATAGAGGAACCAACAATATAAAAACCGGCTTTGATAAATTTGGTTTTGAAAGCTTATCTGATTATTTTGAATTTTTAGATGAGAATATTCCTGTCGCCGTTATAGAAGAGATGGGTTTGAATGATTATCTATACTTTGGAGGAGACATTTCGGAGTTTAAGAGCATAATTGAAAACTATCCTTATGTAGATTATGAAAAAGTGAATAGGTATTTTGATATGCAGCTTATTGAGAAGTGTCCTCTTATCGGTTATTATGGATTCAGTGATGATACTTTTAGATTATTAGCCAACGCTGATTTGACGGAAGAGGAATTGGCTAAGTTTGTTTGTGGAGAGGCGCCCGAACCTGAACCCTCTTCAAATACAGAGGGCTTTGCTTATTGGGATGAAAAGATTCTTGCTAAAATGCAGGAAAATCCCTGGTCTGTTATTAGCATAAAAGAAGTGCCATCTGATTTCTCAGATGTTGAGGCTTTTGTAGAAGGCGAAGTGGCTGACAAGATAAGGATGTTTAATTTCCTGACTGATGAGCATTCTGTGTCTTCTGAGAGTGAAATTGCCGCGGATGTTGTTTTTAATTGGAATAAAAATGTGTTGGGGCTCTTACAGAAGATCGATCCAACCTTTGAATGGGTGGATGTTTCTGAAGATTTTGATGATCCCTTTTCTTATCCGAATTTGGGTTTGTCTTTTGAAGAAAGATCAGGAAGTGGAGCTTTTGAGGAAGGAAATGATTATTTTGAATACTTGAATGAAGATATGCCCTCAACGATGTGTTTAGAACTCATATATGAGAATGGTCTGGACCACGACGGTAAATTTGGAAAATTGATTTCTTCAGGATATCTAACTGAAGCCAGTTGTCCTCTCTATTTGATGACTGTGGAGAGTTCTTCAACTGAGTCTGTGAGCAAATTTACTAGTTTAATCTATAATGTTAGGAAATTGACAGAAGAATATATTCGCAGACCAGAATATCAGAGGGGAGAGATTATGTTTGATTCTCCAAATCAAAGATATAGGGTGTTTGGGGAAAGAGTACTTCAGTATACCCTCTTAAAGCACGTTCTATTACCCGAATTAATCGACTCTGAGGAAATCTCTGATAAAGACGTAAATGAGGTTTTCAGGATATTGGCGCCGGATGTTGTACCATATTACCATTTGGCACCATCTATTTTTGCGGTGGATTATACATATGGGAATTATCAGCAAGGGGTCCATCCTGCTTTATTGAGACTTGCAGATTTGAGGGAAGATTATGATCTTTCTTCCTTCCACACATTAGATGACGTAAAATCCTTCCTGCTTAATTTCAGGGCAGCATTCAAGGATTACATTGAGTCTATCTCTACAAGGGGATCGAGTTCTATATCCTCAGATACGTTGCAATTGGCTTTCTTTTCATATTTTGATCTGAAACCGTTTTATGATATGGTTTTACCAAGGGATGGTTCAAAATTCCCAATAAACAAGGATCATTTTGTAATGGCAGAAAATGGAATGGTATCTAAGGATTTGTTAGATCTGCTGTTTAAGCTGATTTCTGTTGGGGAATCAAAGATAAAGCTGGCTGATTATGACAGGTTTTGGATTAAGTTAGCAGAAGGGACTTCAAATGTTGCTCGAACAGTTTCTGTATTCTTTGGTCAAGTAGGGAAGTGGTTGTGGCTTATTCCAGCTGCTCCTGTTGAAGCTTATAACTTCTATGCAGGGGGTGGCAGTTTAATGGAAGGGCAGGACACTTTCCGTCAGGACCTTTCTGAAGTCTATGCAGAGAATTATGCAACTAAGGCAATGACTGGTAGAGTTCCATCAAGGACCTTGAAAACATGGGTATTTGCTAATCCTACTTCGGCACAGATAATCAACAGGTATGAGGATGAATTTTATACATATGTGTTGAATCATTACGTTT
>DAWM01000045.1:18337-23543 GCA_002505945.1 Candidatus Woesearchaeota archaeon UBA119 | reverse complement strand
TAGTTGGTTATGCCTGAAAGGAGAGATGTAATCCCTGTTGGCTTTAACCTGGTATACTTATTTATGTTATGCACAAAAATTCACAATTTTGGCATAGGGTTTAACACCTAGCCTTCAGGGTGAATTTTTATGATTACGAACACACTCACATAGTAGTGTTAAAGTGTTCTAAGAAAGTCTCCTTTCTTTTTGAATCCCTTCTTCTTGGAAAGGCGCGAGGTCTCTTTATCTAGGTTTGAGCCATACTGGGCTGCTTTCTTGCGCTCAAAGGCCCATTCCTGCTTCAAACCAAGTTTTTGGGCTACTTCCCTTAAGCAGTATTTCTTATAACCATTTTTTAACTTGAATTCAATCGGTATCCTCAAAGAGGTTTCAATTATCTTTGGATGAAGGAAAGGGAATATTCCTTCTTTTGAGAATGCGCTTATTAGAGGTTCATCCCTTTGAATATCCTTCTTAAAACTGTTCATCAACCCTTTTATACATGCTTCTTCTGGATTTAGGGAATCAGCATATTTTTGATAGCCTGCAAAAAGTTCTTCGGCACCCAATCCACTTGCAATAAAGTCATATTCCTTTGCTTTCTTAGAGCCATTAAGCAAGAGGTAGAATACTGTTCCAACCTCAATGCTGACGATATCCGATTTCTGGGTAATCCTTTTTGTTTCTTTTAGTCCTTCCAGGAGTTTATTATTATTAAAATATATTACCTCTATTTCTAAACCATATTCTCTGGCTATCTCTTTGGCGAGTTTTATGTCATGGGATCCCCCAAAACCTCCTGTAATACATAGAAAATCTCTCTCAGTTCTCTTGGCTATTAAGCTAATCAGAACAGAATCTATACCCCCGGAGAAAAGAAGTATAAATCTTTTAGGCAATATCTCATCAAAACCTTGTAGAACAGAATGCTTTAATTCCTCAATCGCTTTTTCTCCATTTAACCTTTTCTTTCCCCTAGCTTTTTTGATTATAGAAGTTATATACTTATGCCATTCCTCCTCAGAATTTAGTTTTATGTTTTTGTTGAGAATCATGATTCATCTCTTTTATTGTTGTTCTTTGGAATATGTAGGCTTGTACAATACTCCAAAGCATTTCTTTTTCTCTAATATAATGTAATTCTTTAATCTGTTGAGGACTGTTTCTGGAGATAACTTTTCTTCCATAACTTTGTCAGCTTCAATCTCTTCATGGTTTAATTGAAAATCCTGGCTTTCTTCAATCATGTAATCCGCAGAAGTCTTTCTTTCGTCTAAGTCAAGGATCTGCTTTCCGGATATCAAGTCAAAGAGCAACCCTTTGCTATTCTTATCTTTATCTTCTACCTTAACAAAAAGCGCAGGGAAAAGGATTGTTGAAACCCTCTCAATCTTCTTCTTGCTCATCAGTTTTATATCTCTCTTGGATATGCTCGGGTACACCACCCATTTATTCTTATCTTTGTAATCCTTGGTTTCTTTTAAAAAGTCTTCTTCAAAGTTCTCAGATGAAAGCTCGTTAAGCACCTTCTCTGCTTCTCCCCCATGCCTGGTCTTTCTCTTTCTTATTCTTACTACTAAAGGCACATCTACAAAACCCGATATTAATGCAGAGCCTATTGGAAGGTTCATCAGAACTGATTCGGTTTCATATGTAACCCCCTCTACCGAGTTGGATATGGCTTTTAAGTCGTTTGGATTAGTCATTTTCATCAAGACTTGAGTAGAGCATTGAGAAAGCACATTCTTGTCTACTCTAGCGGGTCTTTGGCTGATTACGCACAATCCTATTCCGAATTTTCTTCCTTCTGAGGCGATTATTCTCAATATGGGAGAACAGATTGCTTCTCCAAATGACCTCTCAGGGCAGAAGTTGTGGGCTTCCTCCACTAGCATAAAGAAAGGAGGAACCTTGCCTCTCTTCCTCAACTCAAAGAGTTTCTTTGCTGTAAGATACACAATTACCTGTTGTATATATGGGTTATATCCTTTAAGATTGAAAAGGGTTAGTTGTCCTTTCTTGATTAGGTTTGAATAGCTCAAGGCATTCTCTGAAAATATGGATGCCTTTTTCAGCACATCTAATACACCTAAGAGTTGATATTTCTGGTTGCTTTCTTCATTGGATATAGAGAACATTAACTCACCTAGGTTTATTGCCTCCAAATCCTTTATAGAAGCATAGAGGAGCGCCTTTTGGCCAGGGGTTATCTTTGAAGGCAGGATCCTGGTAAGCTCAGAAGGGGTAAAATCATCCTTTAGTCTGATTGATAATGCTCCTTTGATTACTTCAGGTTCTCCATATTCAATTATTCTGTCAGGGTATCCTTTCGGGCTCAAGCCATAAGATTTGAGCGTGTTCTCGTCCTCTTTTGAAGGGTTTGGTTCCTTTAAGGAAGAATATTCTCCATGTGGATCAAAGATTAGTATTGGAACGCCTTTATCTAATATCTCCTCTACTAACACTCCAGAAGTGTAGGATTTACCTGCACCTGATTTTGCCAGGATTGCGATATGTTTGGTAAGTATTTTATTTAAATCAAGATTTACCCTTACATTCTTATCCTCTAGATGACCCATAAAAGCTCCTCTTTCAGGATTCCTAAGAAATATAATCTTCTTTATGAACCCTTCATTTGCTAACAAGACCTCTGTTCCTGGTTTGAAAGGCAATCTCGGTTGGAGAATTCTGTTGGTTTTCTCATCCTTATGACCTATAATCCTGCATTTCGCAATAGTCTTGTCCGAGTCTCTTTCTAATTCCACAATCTGACATAGGTAGTAGTTGCTATCAGCACCAATTACCTGTACAAATTCAAGCTTTTTTGAGGCCTGTTCCTTCTCTACCAAAAAGCTGAATTCAGTAGTGGTTACCTTTCCTGTAATTCTTCCTAATATCATAACTTTTTGAGCATTCTGTCACTATTTAAATGTTTTCAGTTATATGTATCTAGAAAAGCGTGAAATGAACCTAGATAAGAAAGTTTAAAATAAAATGAGCTTTTATTAGGAACTGGATGTTAAGAATGGCAGATATTGTTCTAATTTACCCTAAAGGAAGTTTTCTAGAGAAAGTGATGAAACATCACTATATGCCCTTACCTCTTCTAAATGTATCTGTATACGTTTCGAAAGAATATTCAGTTAAGATAATTGATCAGAGAACAAATAAACACTGGAAAAAGGCATTGCAGAATGAGTTGAAAACTTCTCCTAAATGTGTAGGGGTTACAGCATCTACTGGAGAGCAAATTCTATACGCCCTAGAAGCATCGCGGGTTGTAAAAGAGGTTTCGGATGTTCCTGTTATCTGGGGAGGACCTCATCCCTCAATCCTTCCTAAACAGACTCTAAATAATGCATTTGTTGATTATGTTCTTGAAGGAGAAGGAGAGGTGGCTTTTTATGAGTTTGTAAAATTCTTAGATAGAAAGAAAAATATTGAAGAAGTGCATAATCTTTGGTATGTGGATGAGAATGGACAAATAAAGAACAATTCTACTGCCCCCTTGATTGATTTGGATAACCTCCCATTTCTTCCTTATCATCTTATCAATGAAGAGGATTATATTCTTTCTTATGGCAATAAGAAAATGCTTATATTAGAAGGATCAAGGGGTTGCCCCCATCGTTGTGGCTTCTGCTATGTCAACAAATGTGCTTATCAACAGGTTTGGAGAGGGATGTCTCCTGAGATAATGGTAAAGTGGGTAGAATACCTTAAAAAGAAATTCAAAGTAGATGGGGTAATTTTTCAGGATCTAAATTCTTTTGTTAGTATTAAAAGGATGAAGAGGTTTGCTCAGCTATTGTTGGATAAGGATTTGAATGTCATCTGGAATGTTGATGCTAGGGTAGATGATTTCCTAAAGTTGGATGATGTAGATATCCGTCTTCTGAATAGAAGTGGTCTGAGACGGGTTGTGTTGGGTGTAGAAGCAGGTTCTCAAAAGATGTTGGATTATATTAATAAGGGAATAAACGTAAATGATGTTTATGATTTATCGAGAAGGTTTGTTGGAACAGGAATTCATCCTTATTTTGCTTTTATAATGGGCTTTCCAGATGAGACTGAAAAAGATAGGGATGCTGTTAGAAATATGATTACAAATTTGCTTGAACAAAACAGTAATGCTAAGGTTTCTCTTTTACATTGTTACCGACCTCTGCCAGGAAATCCTCTCTTTGAAGTTTGCAAGGAAAAGGGATTGAAAGAACCGCAATCGCTAGAAGAATGGGGGCTTTTCCACACCAACCGGATAGATTTTCCATGGCTTTCTCAGAAAACTCAAAAAGAGATTCTTAAGCTTAATTTTTTATCTATGTTCTTAGATAAAAAATATGAGGAGATTGATAATAAATTTATGAGGTTCTTAGCTATGTTGTATAAGCCTATTGCTCGCTTTAGATTCAAACATGATTTGTTGGGTTTTTTGCTTGCTTTAAAATTGAAAGAATTAGTGGTATCAGATTAAAGGTTTCTTACTTAGCTTCTTTCTGAAAAAACTCAGAACCTCTCTCAAATCATCAAATTCATAATCAAGATATTTAGAATATTCTCGTTTAAGTCTTGGCTGGGAAAAATATTTCTTCCAACTGCCCCTTAAGACACAGATAGTGTTGATACCAAGCAGTTTCGCTCCATAGCAATCGCTTCTTGGGTTATCTCCTACCATCCATGTCTTATCTGGCTTCATCCTTAATTCCTTTAGTGTTCTCTTGAAGATAGCAGGATGAGGTTTATTATGACCCACATCATCACTTGTGAGGATAACATCAAAGAACCTTTTGATGCCCAATCTTTTTATTCTGTTATATTTGTATTTCTTCAGGCCATCTGAATCAGATATAAGTGCTAGTTTGATTTTATTCTTCTTTAGAAAATCAAGGAGTTCCAGCGCTCCGGCATATAACCTAACATTATCTTCTACTTCCTGCCAAAATTTCTCTGTATGGTGATGTATCCTTCTTAAGGAGAGGTAGAGGTTAAGCTCTTCTAGGGTTTTCTTTAACCAAAAGGCATGGGAGAACATTGCGGGGGTTTTGCCTTCTATAAGGAATCTATGCTTATTCTTAAGGAATGTGCTTTTGAGTATGGATTCTTTTATTTTGCATTCCTTTGCTATTCTTTTAATAAGATTCTTTTCTGCTTTCCTGGAAGCTTTCTGCCAGTATTCCAATGTATTGTCAAAGTCAAAGATTACTGCTTGTGGCTTGTTGTGTCT
>DAWM01000045.1:14611-18136 GCA_002505945.1 Candidatus Woesearchaeota archaeon UBA119 | reverse complement strand
TTCTCTCTAATTTTTTGATATTCTAGTAAGATGTTTATTAATGTCCCTTTCTCTTTATGCCCCTTAGAATAATTAGATTAGGTCTTCAATAGGTTTCTTGTATTTATCCTTCTGTTTGCTCTTCTCCTTATTTTGATCTTTGATACCTTTGTCTTTGAGCAAATCAACTCCTAAATCATTTAGGGCTTTCACATGCATCTGCATTAGTTGTTCCACTACTGAAACCATCTTCAAAAGCTCTGCCCTTTCTTTTGAGAGAGTAGAAAGGGAGCCCTTATGAAAACCAATCTCTTCCTCTTTACTCATGTTTTCCTTTTTATTATCATTGTTCTCGTTTTCTGCCATTTTCTTGCTTGCAATCCCCTATGTTTAAAAACCTTTCCAAAAACTTTAAATACGCTTGAAAAACCTAAGAAGCAGACTGGTGATTTACAATGGCAATTCTTGGATTAAACATAAACAAGATGTATATTGAGAGGAAGAAGAATATTGAGAAGGGAGCACAGGTCAATACAAATATCAAGCTATTGAATGTGAAAGAGGCAAAGGTTAAGCTTGGCGGAAGCCAGAAACAGGGTGCTCTTATTTCATTTGAGGTTAAGACGGAGTATTCTCCTGACATTGCAGAGATTATTATCTCAGGTAATCTCGTCTTTAGCGAGAAGGATGAGAAGAAGGTTGCTGAGTTGACATCTTATTGGGAAAAGGAAAAGAAACTTCCTTCCGATGTTTCTTTAGAGGTATACAACTCTATTCTTAGGAGAGTGAATATTGAAGCCCTCATGCTGGCGGATAGGATGAAACTTCCTGTGCCTTTTAAGATGCCTAAGTTTAAGAAATCAGAAGAGAACGAACCAAAGAAGAGTTAATTCCTAGCTTTATCTCTTTTTATTTCTTTTCTATAATCTTCTCTGATTGTATTCCAATTCTCTTGCTTTGGTGTGCTTTTATAGCAAAATAATTAAATAAAGAACTAAATAGAACTAGTTAATGAGAGAATTAGTCTTTGACTGAAGGTGATATTATGACAAGGGTAGCAATCAATGGTTTTGGAAGAATTGGCCGTATGGTTTTTCGGGTTGGTTTGGAGAGAAAAGGAATAGAGTTTGTGGCAATAAATGACCTGACTTCTCCTGAGAATTTGGCGTATTTGCTGAAATATGATTCATCTCATGGTACTTTTAGTAGGGAGATAAAAGCGGGTAAGGATTTTATTAGTATTGATGGAAAGAAGATTAAGGTTCTTCAGGAGAGGAATCCAGAAACTCTTCCTTGGAAAGAGCTGGATGTTGATGCTGTGGTGGAAAGCACTGGCATATTTAGAACTAAAGACGGGATGGAGAAGCATTTGAATGCTGGAGCCAAAAAGGTTCTACTTTCAGCGCCTGCAAAGGATGATAGCGTTAAGACTATTGTTATGGGGGTTAATGATAATGAAATTTCTGATAATGAGCGATTGTTATCTAATGCTTCTTGTACCACGAATTGTCTGGCTCCTATCGTCAAGGTGCTCCAGGATGCTTTTGGTATTGAAAAGGGCTTTATGACTACAATTCACGCTTATACTGCGGACCAGATGTTGCAGGACGCCCCTCATAAGGACTTTAGGAGAGGAAGGAGTGCTGCTGTTAATATTGTGCCTACCTCAACAGGGGCTGCAACGGCTGTAACAAAGGTTATCCCTGAGCTGAAAGGAAGATTGGATGGCATGGCTGTGAGGGTGCCTGTTAAAGATGGTTCTTTAACTGATTTTGTGGCTACTCTTGAGACGCAGGCAAGCCAGGAAGAATTAAAGAAAGTTTTCCTTAAGGCTTCTAGGGGAAAGATGAAAGGAATCCTAGATTTCTCAGAAGAAGAGTTGGTTTCCTCAGATATTATTAACCATCCAGCATCCTCAATTATTGATTGGAAGAGTTGCAAGGTAAATGGCAAACTAGTTAAGGTAATATCTTGGTATGATAACGAATTTGGCTATTCTAATCGGATGATTGACATAATAGAGAAATGGCTACGCTGATGTTCTATTGGTAAACTTATTTAAAATTTGAGATGGCTTCAATGAAATTGAGCAAAGACAAGAGAGAAAGGATAGAAGGGATTTTTGATAAGGTTTTAATGGATATTAAGCCTAAGCAAGGTATTAAAAAAAAGGTTCTTAAGGTAAAGAGCAAGATAGATAAGCAGATATCTAAACTAAAGGTATATTGCGATTGTTTTATAGGGGGCTCCATCGGAAAGGATACATTCCTTAAGGGAGATTTTGACTGCGACCTCTTTCTTAGATTCTCTAAAGACTATTCAGAGAAGGAGATAAACACATGGGCCAAGAAAATTTTGAAACCCTTTGCTCCTCAAATCTTGAAAGGCTCAAGGGAATATTTCTTTTTTGTTGAGGATAAGATTGATTTTGAGGTAATTCCAGTATATAAGATAAAAAGGACGGATAAGGCCGAAAACTCAATAGATTATTCACCTCTTCATGTGGAATGGGTGGAAAGCCATTCGAAATACAGGAATGAAATTAGGCTTGCTAAGCGATTTTGCAAGTCTCATAAGGTTTATGGTGCAGAGTCTTATAGAAATGGGTTTTCAGGTCATGCAATTGAAATATTGGTTATATACTATAAAGGTTTTCTTAATCTTCTCAAGTCTGCAGTAGAATGGGACGATTTTATGGTAATTGATGTAGAGAACCGATACAAAGGGGTTAACCCGGCTTTGATGCTGGATGAGTCAAAGCTTGGTCCCTTAGTTCTTGTTGATCCGGTTACCCCAGATAGAAACGCCGCTGCTGCCTTGTCCAGGGAAAAATATGAGATTTTTATCAAAGCATGTAGGGATTTTATTGATAACCCTTCTGAAGATGCATTCAGGATAGAATATCTTTCTCCGGAGCTTATAAAGTCAAGATGTCATACAAAGGGCAATATTACTTTCATTTTCAAGCATATTGCTGCTGATAAGGGTTCTCCTGATAAGATTGGAACTAGGATGTATAAAGAGTATCAGCGACTTCTGAATAGGATAAAAAAAAGTGATTTCTCTTTTGTTAAGTCTGATTGGGACTGGGACGGCGGCCAATTTGCTTGGAGTTATATTCAGTTGAAGGATGAGGTACTGCCTCCAGAGAAGGTGTTGAAAGGTCCTCCTTCTAATCTTGAGAAGCATTCTGAGCAGTTTAGGCAAGCGCATAATGATATTTTTGAGAAAAAAGGACGATTGTTTGCTCGCGAGAAGAGGGAATTCAGGAGACCTATAGAATTTATCAACTATTTGATGAAAAAAGTTCTTAAATACCAAAAGGAAACCCTATTATTTAAGATATTAAGGTAGCTAAGGTAGCAGACTGAAAATGGCTAGTGGCAAAGAGGGCTCTATCAAGAAAAAGTCCAGGTCTCCTAAATCGTCTTTAGCTTATAAAAAGGCTTATAAGAAAGAGGGGATTAGATTTGAGGTAGGACGAAAGATTCTCCATATTATATGTGGGCTTCTAATTGTATTGTCCATTGAACTTAACATTCTTGC
>DAWM01000045.1:10989-14391 GCA_002505945.1 Candidatus Woesearchaeota archaeon UBA119 | reverse complement strand
CTTAACATTCTTGCGCCCATTATGCTTTTTGAGGTTCTTATGTTGCTTATCTTTCTCTCCTTTCTCTCTAGAAAGATATGGATACCCCTTTGGAGTTTTTTTATTCGCAAGTTTGAGAGAGAGGAATGGAAAAAGAGCTTTCCCGGAAGGGGCTTAGTTTATTTCTTTGCTGGTGCGGTTACTTCCCTTTATCTTTTTCCTCGTAATCTGGCTCTGGCAAGTATTCTGATATCTACTCTTGGAGATAGTTTCTCTTGTATACTTGGAATGATTTATAAGAAGTTGCTTAATAAGAATCATCACAAGAAACTTATTTTTGGAAATGCAGGTGGGTTTTTTGCTGGGCTTATAGGGGCTTCTTTCTATATAGCCTTACCTGAAGCAGCGCTTGCGAGTGCTGTTGGTTTAATCGCAGAATATGTGGAGATGGATTTGAATAAGTCACCTTTGGATGATAACCTTGCTGTTCCTCTAGCTTCCGGAGCAGCTGTTATGATTCTAAGAAAGTTCGTTTAAGTTCGTATCAGAGGAGATATGCCTTTTCCTTTATGATGATTGCTTTAACATAATCCCCAATTCCTATATCCTTTTCTTTCAGCTTTTCCGGATTCCTTACTTTAATCTCCTTGAAATCCGATGGATTCAAAACAGTTGGTTCTGGCCTCATCTTTATAAGCTGGCATGCTTGAGGCTGTAGAAAATTGAAATCCTTTTCAGCTAGACTTTTATTGAAATGCTTTAGCTCTTTTTTCTCAATATCAAAGAACATAAACGGGTCAGTTTTCTTGACTTCATAAACATTGTTGCCCTTTTGTATAATGTCACCCTTCTTGAAAGGACTAGGGATGTATTTTATGTTTGTTCTTAATACCTCTTTAGAGGTTTGAGCATCTTTGCTGAAAACCTGATTAGAATAAGTTGAATAGCCTTTGAACTTCTTTTTTAATTCTTCAACGAGTTTTCTTATCTTGGTTATATCTCTGAACTGAATATTAAAGCCTTTTTCATACTTAATCAATGAACTGATTTTTACCAGCTCAGGCTTGCTTAATATCTCCTTGATAATCTCTTTAAGGATTTCTTCTCTTTCACATCTTATCTGGAGAACGCCTTCAAAATATTCTGAATTTTTATTTCCACATCTTGGGCAGATGGTTTTATTTAATGGTAGGACAATGGAATACGGCTCTTCAACCTTTTTGTTATCAACCTTTGCTTTTATAATCATCTCAACTATAAGTGTATCCTTTTCTTCCTTTGAGTTGAGAATAAGGTCTTCAAACTTATAATCCTGATTTAATTTGATATGACTGATTAATTCTTTCTTTAAGCCCTCTGAGAAAGAAGAGAAGCCTTTATGCTTAAACTTAATCTTGTTACATTTAGAGCATTTTGTGATGGAAAATGGTTTAATGTTCTTTATTATAGGATGCTCTTTTAGATAGCATTCCCTACATAAATGCTCCTTAAATTCTTCATTGTTCCCGCACAATATGCATCTGACCATCTTTATGTGGTTTATGTAGTTGGAATCAAATATATAAAAAATCATTGGAATGATTCAGTTTAATTATTGTCTATTCTCCTCTGTATTGTAGAGGAAAGAAATAAAAGGTTTTAAATATTGCTTGTTAATTGTTTAATCTTTATACAAGAGGTTTTTAAACTAGCAACCTCCTGTCCATCTTTGGAATACTTGATTTAAGGTTGGAAAGATGAGTCGGATAAAGAAATTAGTGATGCATGGCTTTAAGTCGTTTGCCAATAGAACAGAGATCCCTTTGGGAGAGACATTTAATGTAATTCTGGGACCCAATGGCTCTGGGAAATCTAATGTCTTAGATGCCATTTGTTTTGTTCTTGGTAGGATGAGCGCTAAGAGTATGAGGGTTGAGAAGGGCTCTAACCTTATCTTTAATGGTGGCAAATCTAAGCAGGCTATGGATAAGGCCAAGGTAACTATTGTGTTTGATAATAAGGAACATCACTTCAATTCTGAGGAAAAGGAGGTCAAGATAAGCCGTATAGTTAAGCAGAATGGCCAGAGCATCTATAAAATAAACGATAAGAGGACTACAAGGACCAATGTGCTTGAATTGCTCGGTTCTGCCAAGATAAATCCTGAGGGTTATAATATTGTTCTTCAAGGTGATGTAGTGAAGCTTATAGAGATGAATAGCGTCCAGAAGAGGCAGCTTGTAGAAGAGATATCTGGAATTTCCCAATATGAGGAGAAGAAGAAGAAGGCAGAGAGCGAATTAGAGAAGGTAGGAGAAAAGATTAACGAAGCCAATATCATCTTATCAGAGAGGAAGAGTTATCTTAAGGAGTTGAAGAAGGAGAGGGATCAGGCTCTAAAGTATAAGAATATGAAGGATGAGATTGACCGGAATAGAGCTACCCATATCTTTATGCAGTTGAAAAATAAAGAAGAAGAGCTAGACAAGCTCAACAAGGATAGCGAGAAACTTGCTTCTCAAATTAATTCACTCAATAATGCGATTAAAGGTTATAAAAATCAGATTTTAGATAATAAGAAAAAGGCCGAGAAGATTTCTAAGGAGATTGAAGAAAGAGGGGAGAAAGAACAGGTAGAGTTGAACAAAGAGCTTGAAACCTTAAGGGTAGAAACAGAGAAGGCAAAGCTTAACCTTGGGAACAAGCAGGAAGATTTAGAACGGCTGGCTTCTAGGGAGGAAAACATCAGCAAAGAGATATATGATTTGAAACAACAGATAGAGCGTTTGAAGAATGATTCTGCTTCTCTTGAAGGAAAGTCTCAGAGCAAGAAGAAAGACTTGGAAAAACTTAAGAGCGAGGTTTCCAAGATTAAGAAGGATAATATAGAGGACATTGAGAAGATTGAGTCTAAGATAGAAGAGATAGAGACAAAAACAGAGCACTTGACCTCTAAGGTTCAGGAATTAAGAGAGAAGCAACAGAACCTCTTGAGGGAGAAGGACAAAGCAGAGTATGACTTGCAGAATATAGACTCTCAGATTAAGAAGGTTGATGAGATTAAGAAACAGCATAAGAAAGAGATGAAGGAATTATCCTCAAAGAAGGATGAATTTAAGAAGTATACCTTGCGTTTGAATACCCTTCTGAATGACGACTCAAAAGAATCTTTGAAGATTGGTGAATTAAAGAAAAAGACCTTGCAGATAAGAGAGAGATTGGAAGTTTTGAGGATAAAGAATGAGTCTGCTAAACGTTCTAATGCTTCTAATATGGCTGTTCAGAAGCTTATGGAACAGCGTTCAACTAACAAAGGGATTTATGGAACTGTTTCTGAGTTAGGGAGCACCCAGGCAAAGTATTCCAAGGCTTTGGATAGTGCTGCAGGCGGTATGTTGAGGTATATCATAGTAGATTCAGACAAGACTGCTTCAGATTGCATTA
>DAWM01000045.1:0-10782 GCA_002505945.1 Candidatus Woesearchaeota archaeon UBA119 | reverse complement strand
CCAGACTGCTTCAGATTGCATTAAATACCTTAAGGAAAAGAAATTAGGTTTTGCTTCTTTTATTCCTCTAAACAAAATCAAGCCTAAGGGAATAAGCCCTGATTTACAATCCTTGAAGAAGGTAGAGGGGGTTATTGACTTTGCTATAAACCTGATAAATACTTCTCCAGCTTACAAAAAGGCCTTCAGATATATTCTTGGGAACACATTGGTTGTAAGGGATGTGAATGTTGCTCGTAGGATAGGTATCGGTAGGGTTAGGATGGTAACCCTTGATGGGGACATTATGGAGGCCAGTGGCCTCATGCGGGGCGGTTTTAAGAAGAAGTCATCATCCTTAGGATTCAAAACAGAGGAATTCACAAAAGAGATTGGAGAGCTGGAATCTGAGCTTGGTAAACTTAACAATCAGATTAGGAATTTGGAGCAGGAAAAGGAGAAAACAGAATCAGAGATAGAGGAACTGAGGAGGAAAAAAGCCAATCTTGAAGGAGAGATAATCAAAATGGAAAAGAGCCTTTATGTGAGTGATGAAGATTTAGAGGCGAATGAGGACAGAAAGAAGGAACTCCAAGAGTCTATTTCTAAGTTAGAGAAGGATTTATCAGAGATAAATAACACAATCTCCAAGACAAACAGGGAACTGGCTCAGCTCAAAATGGACAGACAGAAGCTTAAGGATGAGATAGCCAAAACTAAAGACCCTGTTAAGATTGCTGAGGTTACCACATATGAAGAGAACATTCGGAACCTAGAGCGAGAATTAATGAAGATTGATTCTGATTTGAAGCTGAATATGGATAAGAAAGATTCTCAGCAGAAGGAGATAGAAGAGCTTGAAAGAACCAAGAAAGAGCTTGCTAAGGATAAGAAGGAGATTAACCAGCAGATAACTAAGCTTAAGAAAAAGATAGAAGACAATGAGAGCAAGATTAAAGAGAAAGAGAAGAAGGTTGAGGAGTTCTATGTTGAATTTAAGGAGTTGTTTGAGAAGAGAAATAAGATTGAGAAAGAGATTGAATTATTAGAGAAGGAGATTGATAAGAATAATGAAGAATTAAGGAAAATAGAGCAGAAACAGAACCTGCTTTCTTTAAAGAAGGTGCAGTTGGAAGGGGAGAAGACTGGATTGGAGAAGCAGATGGAGAATTATAAGGATGTGGAGATTATTAAGGATGCAAATGAAGATAAGATAAAGCGAGAGATTGCCAAATATGAGAAGATGATGGAGGATATTGGGGTAGTGAATATGAAGGCTTTGGAGGTTTATGATAATATCCAAAAGGAGTATGACAGTTTCCTTGAGAAGAAAAAGACTTTAGAGAAGGAAAGGGGGGATGTTCTTAATCTTATACAGAACTTAGAGCAAAAGAAAAAAGACAATTTCTTGAAGACTTATAATGTAATCAAGGATAATTTTAATCGTATATTCTCAGAACTCTTTCCTAAAGAAGGAAATGCGTATCTTGAACTTGAGGATGAGCAGGATCCTTTCGCAGGCGGTATGAATATCAAGGTTAAATTAGGCACTAATAGATATCAGGATTTAAGAGGGCTTTCTGGGGGAGAGAAATCCATGACTGCTCTGGCTTTTATTTTTGCGATTCAGGAATATGAACCCGCTTCCTTTTATGTCTTGGATGAGGTAGACTCTGCCTTAGATAAGAGGAATTGCGAGAAATTGGCCCAGAGGATAAAAAGATATTCCAAGAAGGCGCAATTTGTAGTGATAAGCCATAACGATGTTATGATATCAGAAGCAGATTTTTTGTATGGAACCAGTATGAATGATCCAGTTAGTAAGATTATTTCTTTGAAGCTTTAATCTGATTTTCTTTCTTAGTTAGTCTACCCTATTTGATGCTTATTATTTGGTGCTTATTCTTCAGTATACCTCGTCAGAATCTTATTGATGTTCTTTGTAGTCTGATCCCATGAAAAATTATTTACTACAAGTTCTCTTCCTTTCTTTGCAATCTTTTCTCTTAGTATTCTGTCTGAGACTAGTTTATCTAGTCTCTTATATAGCTCATACTCGGATTTCATCTCAAACAGATAGCCGTTCTCTCCATCTTTTATAATAGCTGGGCTTATCCCTACAGGTGTAGAAACTACTGCTACCTGAGAAGACATCGCTTCCAGAACAGTCAATCCTGTTGTCTCGGTTAAAGAAGGAAGCACAAAGATATCCATTGCTTGATAATACTTCTCTGGTTCATCAGTATTTCCCACAAGCATCGCTTCTTTCATCTTTGCAAAGGAATCCTTTATTTGTTGAAGGCCACTTCCCACCAACAATAATTTACATTCTTTTCTTTTCATTTTCAGCCTGTTGAAAGCCCTTCTTAAGGTCTTTAAATCCTTTTCTCTAGCGAATCTTCCACAATATCCTATAACTACACTATCAGAAGGTAATCCTATTTCTTTCTTAGCGGTCATTTTATTCTTTGGAGGCTTGAAGTTGTTTATGTCAACCCCTAATTTTACTGCTACTTTATAGGATTTTATCCCTGAAAAGGTAAGTTTGTCTCCTACTTCTTCAGAAGGCACCATAAGTAAATCAGAGAGATTATAATGTATTTTAGCAACCAGTTTTGTTATCCAATATACTATACTTCTAAGAATCTTAGAGTTCATTATGCTTAAGTGGAAGAGTTCCCATTCAATTGAATGAACATAGGAGAGTAAGGGTTTGTGTTGAAGCTTTGCAAAGAAAGAGGCTCCTAAAGATATGGGGCCAAGGGTATTGGTCCAGACAACATCGGCTTCACTTACTGCTCTTGATACCACCCTTGGAGAAAGCCTGGGTATCTGATAGTCTCCGGCTTTCATCCTTGTAAGAGGAACCCTGACCACATCCACTCCCCTGATAGGAACTGGATTCCCATTAAACATAGGTGCCAGAACCGTAATCTTGAAATTATCTCTGAGTCGTGGAATGACCTCATATAAGAATCGGGAAACTCCATCCCATCTGGGAAGAAAGGAATCCGATGCAACCAGGATCTTTTTCATTATCTCACCTTATAGAATTTTTCTGCAAAAAGTCGACCAATCCTTAACCCATTTATAAATAAGCTGAGGTAAATCTGGAGTGAGAGGTTAATCATTGCGATTTTCTGGCTCTTAAAACACTTTAGGGCCTTGATTTTCTTGCCGGCGTAGTTTGTAACATCTACATATGCTGTGGGATATTTTCTTTTTTTTAGGTCAATGAGATTCCACACATCAAAGGTAAGCAACTCTGGTTTAAACCCCTCAATTGAATCTATCGCTTCACTAGTAATGTTAAAGGTGTTTCTATGATCTATATGCGCATCATCGTATGAATGAGTAAAAATCTTATATGGTTGGTGTTTTTGCATTATCTTTCTTATATTCTGAAACACCCCCAAGGTCCTATATTCCTCGAGAAATTTACCTTCGTGCAGGTTGAAGAACTTTAAATCATGTCCTTCTATTACTTTATTGGCTTCTTCAGATTCCTTGACCCTTGTTTTCATAGTATAACGACCTTTTTGAATAGGATGACTAAATTCCCCCTTAGAAAGAATAAGTGTTATAACCTCTTGACCTTCCGCAGCAAATTTAGCGAGAGTTGCTCCCGCTCCTATGATCTGATCATCAGAATGGGCACAAATAACCAAAACTTTTTTAGGCTTTTTTTCAGGAGATACTTTAGTCTCCTTTTTATTCTTTATCATATCTACCATCTGCTTAAGGAATCATCAATATTTAAAAAATTACCTCTTCTATGCACATCAAGACATATTGTCCAGGATATCGTGGGCTTTGACCTCCTCTTTTTTCTTAGAGAGAAAATATTTTGTTCTTAGGTATTCTGCTTCATTATTAGAAATCCTGGCGATTTTATCCACATATACTAATCCATAGGGGTACCCTAAAAAACAACCATCTGTAGAGTTGAACATTAGTGCTTGAATGAGTTTCAGGTTCTCTTTAGTTACATTCTCCTCTACGTTTAAGACATCAAATCTAAAGGCCAGAGGGGCTCTTGGATGGAGTTTAAAACAGCCAGACTTCAAACCCTTTTTGCCATAGAATAAGGGAAAATAAAGCCATTTCTGGCCTTCTGGTCCTATTTCTGATAAAACATCTATTACATTATTCCCTTTGTTGGTTGTAAGGGTGGTGCTTTTTGATAAGCCTATAATCTGATTGTTCTTATCCAAACTAGTTTTTATTAAAGAATCTATGTTCTTTTCATCATATTCTTTCCAGAGGAGACTGCCATCAATAACAATAGAAACATTTTCATTGCTGGAAGAAAGGTATGTAGCGAGTTCTAGCTCAAGGATTCGTCTGATTTGGTTTATATTCTCCTCAAAATCGTTTTCTTCAGAAATCTCTAAGATGTCTTTTTCAGCCAAGAAAGATAAATCATCTTTGAAGGAAACCTCAATCTTATTCCCCCTATCTATCCTAACAATTGTTTCATATGTCTTACTTCCCACTCTTTTCTTTGTGAGGAATTCTGAATATGCTATTTTTAAAATATAAAAGGCGCTATTTCCTTTTTTGTATAATTCTTGAATGCCTCCATCAATGAAAAATAGAGTGTCTTCTGCCTTTTCATCTTTTATAAGGATGAATCTCTCTTTCTTCAAAGGGAATGATTTAGTGATATCTGGGTTAATTACAAACTCTTTTTCTTTGTCTCCTGCTACTTTATTAATTGAGAAAAATCCCATATCTTTCTGGCTATTGTAAAGTATTTAAAAACTTTTGTGAAAAATTTATAAACTCCACCAATAATACTAAGATAGAATGGCTAGATACAAGTCAGGGTATAGACTTTTTTGTTGTGTGGCATTGTTTATCTTTTTCCTATTGTTCTTAGTTGCTCTTACTTGCGGGAAAGAGGAAGCGTATGAGATTGAATTTAGTTTATATGATGTTTACAATAATTCTGAAATTTATGCAAATCAGGCTACTATAAAGGCAGATTATTACAAGGATGACTCTTCCACTACCTTTACCTTTGAAGAGCACAATGGCACGGTAACCCCTGTTGTTTTCTCTTTAAGAGAGGGAAAGTGGGAGTTCTTTATAACGGCAAATGATTTTACTACTCCTGCTATTGATTATCAGATTATCCACTCTTTAAAAGTAGAAGGGCCCGAATCTCAGAGGTTGTTTCTTCTGGAAGTCGGAACTGTGAAAGGAATTGTTAAAGATAAGGCAGGTAAATTGGTTTCCGGAGCAAAGGTAAAGTTTGAATGCTCGCGAGAGGATTTCATAGGAGAGATGAAAACAGACCTTTTTGGAAGTTTTTCCAGCAAGATTGTTCCAGTAGGTCAATGCAAGGTTTTTGCATCATATCAGAATTCGGCAGGGATAAGTGAAGTGGAAGTTAAGAAGGGCCAGGTTTCAGAGGTTGAGGTTTATCTGGATGAAGAGGTTGTAGCTGCAGAGATGCGCTTCTATGTTATTTTAGGTGGAGTGGTAGGAGGAGGTTTGATACTGCTGTTTGCCTTTTTCGTTTTCAGGAGAAAAAAGAAGGGGAGCATGGAAGAGAGCTCTTCTAGAGGAGAGGAAGGAAGGAGAGAAAAGAGCGATAAAGCGAAGAGAAGCAATAATACAGAAGAGAGCAGCTATAGTCACGAGGTTGAATTAGACGATGAAGAGTCTCAGATGTCAGAGATTCTTGATTATTCTGTTAAGGAAGAAGAGCATAAAGTATCCAAGAGAAGCCAAGATATTTTAAATTCTCTCCCTGAAGGCGAACAGAAGATATTGCGTTTTATTATTGGTCAGGGCAACCAGACAAGTCAGGCCCGCATCCATAGAATCGCTAAAATACCAAAATCCACCCTTCATAGAAACCTTAAATCCCTCGAGGAGAAGAACCTTGTAAAGATGGAAAAGAAAAAAGGACGAAATAGAGTTTATTTGACTGATTATTTCCTTTCCGAGCGCTAGAAAAGGAAAAATAGGTGTTTAAAACTGCTTTTGAACCTTTTTGAACGTTTTAACCCCCCTTGTTCTGGCGAACATTTATAAATCAACTCAGGGTATCACATATTGCGTTTGGTTGGTTAGTAAGGGGATTTTCCCCCTTTTTTTATTTTTCTTGCTATTTTTCTTAAAATGGTGTTAAGTCATAGGTTTGATGTTAGGGGTTTGATTCTTTTTATTGCATTATTCTTTGTTTTATTTATGGGTTTTTTGCTCATTGAGGCATTTGATTATTCTGCTTGGGAAGGGATAAATAGAGCATTGGGTGGTTCTGATACTATTCCTTATCAAGAATTGCAGCAAGGCTTTTTATCAGAGTCCTATAAGCTTTCTTTTCTCAATGAAAGAGAAAATGCGCATATGCAGGATGTAAGGGAATTGCTTATGCATGGATCCTTAGTGTTTTTAGTTTCTTTTATACTTCTCATTACTCTTTTCCACAAAAGATTGAATCTCAGTATTAATAATAGGAAAACAATTCTCATAGGAGTGATTGCTTTTTTCTTCTTGTTTCTGGGATTCCCAATTATCTTTGGATTATTTCATACTGTTTTATTCTCTGATGGGAGTTGGATTTTCCCTTCTTATTCTGTTTTGATAAGGGCTTTCCCTTTTACGTTTTTTCTTATTATGGGATTAAGGGCTTTTATTCTGGCTTTTGTTTTAAGCTGGGCAATTGGAAAAAAGATTTCTAATAATCAATAATCTTCCCATATTCCCCATCAAATCCTGGTTTTATGGAGAGGTTGTCTTCTCTTTGTGCTTTTATTATCTCGCCAATGTTTTCTCCTGCTTTTTCTTTTATCCTATCTATTTTCTCATCTAAAAGGATATGGTATTCATTTCCCATTTCAGATATTATTCTCTCGTATTCCATCCTAACTGTTTTAGTGGTTATTCCTTTTCCGAGATGGAAGGCGATTATCTCCATAAGTGGCAACATCCTGATAAAGGGATGGCTTCTATCTGGCTTTTCTCCCTTTTCTCTATTAGCTAAGCTTGCTACCCTGTTAAGCACCCCTATTGTCAAGGGCTTTTTGCATTTAGGGCAGATTCCCTTCAGCTTTTCTGTTTCTTTATATGAGGAATAGAAACTGCATTTCCGGTGTCCATCTAAATAATATTTGCCATAGGCAGGATTAACCTCTATTGTTAGTACTACCTTTTTTTCTCTTATACTAGAAATCAGGCTCTGGTAATTCTTTTTCTCTGGCATTTCAACCAATGTAGCTTCTCTGCCAAGTCTATGAGGCCAGAACGAATGGGCATCTGAGAAAGATACTAACTCGTATTTGTCTAAAGATGATATCATCCAATTCATCTCCGGATCAGAAGAAAGGCCGGTTTCCAATGCATGGATATGCTCTGACATACTACTAAAACAATCTTCTACAGAATCAAACCCTGATTTTGAGCCGAAGAGCCCGAACCACGGAGTCCATACGTGAGCAGGGATGACCTCAATATCCTCATCTATCTGCTTCAACTCCTTTATAAACCTTTCAGCATCTATGCTGATTGTAGGTCTTCCATCTGCTTCAATATTTGTATAATTTGAGATAAAGGCAGCAATCTTTTTACTTGTTCTTAAGGATGGAGATAACAAAACAAGATGAATCTTTCTTAATTTTCCCGCCTTTTTGAATATAAGTGAGACCTCTGTTTGCAGGCAGAAAGTAAATCCTGTTTTTGTTAACAGAAATCCATTCTCTTCCTTAAGTGAAGAAAGGGTTCTCAACCATTCCGGATGGGTGAAATCCCCTGTTCCCAGAATATTAATCCCTTTCTTTCGGGCATTATCCTCTAGATTATTGAGAGAAATGTCTTTAGATGTTCCTCTTGAGTACTTTGAATGAATATGCAAGTCGCAAAAGAGTTTCATTTTAGCATAAGATGTTTAACCGAGCCATTTTTCTTTCAGTTCCTTAAACCTGTTATTCTCAATGGCCTTTCTTATCTCTCTCATGAGATTTATCATATAATAAAGATTATGATATGAGGCAATAACATATGCTGAGAATTCCCTTGCTTTGAAAAGATGGTTTAGATAGCCTTTTGAATACCTTTTGCACATCTTGCAATCACAATTCTTATCAATAGGCGATGGATCATTTCGGAATTTAGCGTTAGTAATCCTTATCCTGTACTTATTTCCCTTGTTTCCCCCTGATTCAGGCCTAATATGTATGTATCCAGCTCTCCCTATCATCGTGGGACTCACGCAATCAAATGTATCCATCCCATACCCTATTGAATTGATTAAATCCTCAATAGTGCCAATCCCCAACAAATGAACAGGTTTTTCTTTGCTCAAGAAAGGCTGGAGCCAGCCTAATGTTTCGTACATCTGGTTTCTTCCGAATGAACCTCCTATTCCAAAGCCGTCAAAAGCCATATTGGTTATTACCTTTGCGCTTTCTTCTCTCAGCTCTTTAAACAATCCTCCTTGGATTATCCCAAAAAGTGCTTGATTATTTTTGTTCTGTTTCTTATGGAAAGAGAGGCATTCTTTAGCCCATCTATGGGTCCTTTCCATTCCTTGTTTTGTTTCCTCATAATCAGCCGAAGGAGGGGTACATTCGTCTAGAGCAAAGATGATATTGGCACCTATCTTATGCTGTATCTCCATAGACTTTTCTGGAGTCAGAATGTGTTCGCTCTTGTCATATATTGACCTGAATTTAACGCCCTCATCGTTTATCTTTGCAATTGACGCCTCTTTTGTAGGTTTGTTCTCTACTTCATACTCAAACTTTGATCTTCCTAGAATAGCACCTTTGCCTAAACTGAAGGCCTGAAAACCCCCGCTGTCAGTCATGAACGGCTTATCAATTCCAGAGAATTTCTGGATACCCCCAAACTCTTCAATAACATCTGCTCCAGGTCTTAGATTGAGATGGTAGGTATTGGCAATAAGAATCTGGATTGCGAGCTCTTCGATATCAAATGCGGTCAGCCCTTTTATCGCAGCTTTGGTGGCTACCGGGACAAAAGCAGGTGTTTGTATTGTATATCCACCAAGTTTTAATTCCCCCAGCCTTGCTCCTTTGTTTTTTTTTAATATCCTAAAACCCATATCTAATTGAATTTTCTTTCTATATAAAAAACTTTCAGCCTAACTAATGCGTCTGTAAGAGAAATAGTATACTTCTTTATGTTATTTCGGACAACCTTAAAAATAAACAAAATCTAGGAAATTTTATAAATAACCAAAATTCTCAATCAATATGCATAAGTTAACATTTGAAGAAGTTTCCAAGATTAGTAACAATAAGCTTTCAAATAATAAAGATTTTCTTCTTAAACAATTGAAGAATAAAAACGTTGATCAACTAAAAAAAAATTATTTAGAATATGCAAAAAAACTAAATCTTATTTCTGTTGTAACATTTCTCAAACTTAAAGATACATATGAGGTTCTTATGCCTTTTGACAATATTGGCCAGGAATTATTATTACATGATTTAATGGGAAATAACAAAATAGATGATAAATTAGAGGGAAAATGGGAATCTTTAATTAAGAGATATTTTGCAGTAATAAATGAAACAATAAGCAAAAGTCTAGAATGCAGAAATGACATTTTGTTTTTAAAAAGAATCCCTCGCCTTGAAAAATATCTGAGGTCAGAAAAAAAAGAAATCAAAGAAATTCTTACAATCAACAATAAAAAGGCAGAAAAAACTATTAAAACAATCTTGCTAGAAACAAAAGAATACTTTTTAACAGAAAAAATAAAAGTTTCAGCAATAACACAAGGCGATTTTCATGAAATGAATATCTCTTTAAAACCAGTGATATACGATATAGATTTGTTAGGCGAAAATGACATCTTAGGTGAATTTGCAGTTTTTATTTGGGGAACTTTAATTCAAGAACCACATCTTTTAAGAAAATATAAAATCAACCACTTTAACGAATCAAAATTATTAAAGGATAAATCTTGTTTTACTCAAATCAAATACAATAACAAAAAAATTGAAGTTAATTATAAAATAACACATAATAAATCAAGAAATAAAATATTAAATATATATCTCGAAGGAATAAAAAAAATCATTAAAGAAAAAAATGAAATTAATTGGAAATATCTCAAATATTATATGATTTTAAGAATTTTCTGCGTTGATAACATATTAGAATATGAAGAATTAGATTTTATGCTTTGTCTTGCACTAGCAAATGAATTATATTCATTTCAAACAATCGAAGAATACATTAATTTCATCGATAATTTATCTCAAACTTGAACTAAAGCCACCATCTATTACGATATTTGCACCATTAATATATGATGAACTATTAGATATTAAAAATAAACAAAGTTTTGCAACTTCTGAAGGAGAACCCCCTCTTCTCAGAGGAACCTGATTTAAAAAGCTATCCCTAGAATAATTCTCTCCAAATAATCTTCTTAAATGAACTTCATTGTTTTGTGTATTTATATGTCCAGGCGAAATTGTATTAAATCGTGTATTATATTTGCTAGATAAAGCAGCAAAATCTTTCGATAATTGTATGATTGCAGCTTTTGATACTGAATAAGGAATATCAACGCCTTGTCCTAAAAACCCTTTTATACTAGATATATTAACTACACTTTTACTCAGTATAGGAAAAATTTTAAGATACTTCTGTGTAGCATTGAGATAAGAATAAAAATTATTCATAAAAACTGATTTAAAATGATCTTTTGTTATAGTTTCAATTGATAATTCACAAAATACAGTTGCACAATTTATTAATCCTACTACGGGCTTATTTGCAAATTTATTGAAAATAATTTCAATCTGATTTGAATCA
>DAWM01000017.1 GCA_002505945.1 Candidatus Woesearchaeota archaeon UBA119 | reverse complement strand
AATAAAAGAGAAGTGAGCCCGCGGGGATTTGAACCCCGGACCACTGGTTTTCCTAGGCTGAATGGAACGAGGCCATATAAGACCAGCGCTCCAACCGGGCTAAGCTACGGGCTCAGATGCGTCGGCCGGGATTTGAACCCGGATAGACGGCTTGGAAGGCCGCAATCATAGCCGTTAGATCACCGACGCCTGATAACCAGGTTTTCTAAGTTTGTTTATAAATTTAACGATTCCTTCTTAGAAAGTCAATAAATATCACAGAAAAACCCTGGAAAGTGTTTTATTAACATATGAGAAACAAATCCAGGAGGTGGTTTTAATGGAAGATTTAACCGAACTCTCAGAAAAAAGACTGAAAGAACTGGCTAAGATGCCTATTATTGAAAGCAGAATTGCTAGGAGCAAAGACGGGAAATACGTTATACACAAGACAATGATTACGGATATTAAGCCAGTGGGCTACTATGAGAAGGTCATGGAAAATCAGTCTGTTTCTGAAGAGCCAACAGAAGCTACAGCTTAAAGGCCATTGCAATTACAGCACAAAGAAATAGATTTGAAAACAGATTTGAATATTTTTATTTTTTATTTCATTATACAGCTAACTAAACTGACTCTCTATTTCAGAGTCTGTGCAAAGTAATAAAGGATTGCCATATTCATCTCTTAGTAGATGATCGTTAGCATCAACCACATAAACGCAGAAATCCGTAGCAATCCCCATCTTCTCTTTTATGTATTCAGCACTCATCCCTCTTGCTCGCACGAAAGCCATTTCATCAACCTCTCCGCCTTTCGTAATCCCTATTGGGCTGTCATAGTAGAACTTCTTGAGCTCTTCCTTCAACTGCCTCTCAGTGGTTATGCTTGAATATACATCCAACAAATCCAGGAACATAAAGGCTAAGGCTAAACCGAAAAGGAAGACCAAGAAAAAAAGGATATTCACTTTCTTTGAGAAATCACTCATTGACTTAGACAGATTTTTATTGACGCCTTTATCGGAACTCTTATTCCCCTTATGCCTATTCCCCTCAGATTTTTTCTTTGCCATACTCAGACCAACCCATATTAGCTAATTTGACAAAGAAATATAAAAAGCTTTCCTTTCGCAACATCAATCTAATTTTATTGTGTTCGGCGTCTACACAGCACCTTACACCATTTAATAAAAAGAAAAAAGGCCGAAAGTTTTATAAAAGGTTTCTATATCCCCATAATATCCCGATAACTACTCTTGAAGAATGCCTAAGGGTAGGAGGGTGGAGGACGATTGATATGGTAGATGTGAAGGAAGCTGAGCAGTTTATAAAGAAGGCTAGAGAGAATTCTAGGAAGAGAAATTTTAATCAGACCTTTGATGTAATCATTAATCTAAGGGATTTAGATATCAAGAAGCCTGAAGAGAAACTGGATTTCTTCACAGAGCTGAAATATCCGGTAAAGAAGGTCAAGGTATGTGCTTTGGTTGGGCCTGAATTGAATGATGAGGCCAAGAAGCATTGTGATACTGTTATACTTGCTAACGAGTTTGATAAATATGCTAAGGATGTCAAGAAAGTAAAAAAGTTGGCTAATGAGCACGATTTCTTTATTGGGCAAGCAAATATCATGCCTCAGATTGCTTCTACCTTTGGTAAAATCCTTGGAAGAAGGGGTAAGATGCCTAATCCTAAAGCCGGTGGTGTGGTGCCTCCAAACGCCAACCTTAAAAGCACGATAGATAGATTATCAAAAACGGTTAGGGTAAGAACTAAGGCTGATGCTGCTATAAGGGTTATCATTGGCAAGGAAGATATGGATGACAATAAATTAGCAGAGAATCTGGCCTGGCTTATTGACCAACTGCTTCATCATCTTCCAATGGGTAACGATAATATCAAGTCAATGCTAATAAAAACCACTATGGGACGAGTGGTAAAGATTCAATAAAGAAGGTGAAGATTATGGCTCATGTTGCTGAAAAGAAAAAAAAGATTGTTGAACACATTAAGAATGAAATCAAAGCCCATCATGTTATTGGTGTAGTTGCTTTGGAGAACATGCCTGCTGCCCAGCTTCAGCAATTAAGGCAGAAATTACGGGGTATTGCAAGAATCTATGGGGCCAAGAAGAGACTTATCAAGGTGGCTTTTGAGGATGCCAAAAAAGACAAGAAAGACATAGATAAACTTGAGAACTATCTGGATGGAATGATCGGTTTAATCTTCACTAACGAGAATCCTTTTAAGCTTGCATCAAGGCTTAGGAGGAATAGGACAAAGGCTCCTGCAAAGCCTGGACAGGTTGCACCTCATGATATTGAGGTTAAAGCGGGACCAACTCCTTTTGCTCCTGGTCCGATTATCGGAGAGCTCGGCTCTCTCGGAATAAAGACAGGGGTTGAGGATGGAAAGGTTGCAATCAAACAAGATACCACTATTGTAGAAGAAGGTCAAGAGATAAATAGAAAGGTTGCTGAACTCCTTACCAGGCTTGATATCAAGCCGATGGAGATTGGGTTAAACCTCAAAGCGGCCTACGATGATGGAGTGGTGTTTGAGAAAGATATACTCAATGTAGATGAATCTGAATATGTGGATAATCTGACAAACGCAGCAAGGGAATCTTATCTATTGGCTGTAGAGGTTGGATATCCAACGGAGGATACAATAAAGCCTTTGATAGCCAAAGCATACAGAGAGAGCGAAGGGCTGGCACTTTCGCAGGGAATCTTTATTCCTGCGCTAATCAAGAAACTGCTAGCAAGAGCTGAGAGATTTGCATCTGCATTGGCGGGCAAGGTTTCATAAGCAAATATTCAATAATGATTGAGGAGGATTTAAGATGGAATATATATATGCGGCAATGCTTTTACACAAAGCAGGACAAGAAGTAAAGGAAGATAGCGTTAAAAAGGTATTAGAGGCAGCCGGAGTCAAGGTTGACGAAGCTAGAGTGAAGGCGGTTGTTGCTGCTCTGGATGGCGTAAACATTGACGAGGCTATCAAAGAAGCGATGGCCACACAGGTTGCTGCTGCACCTAGCTCAACCCCAGAAGGAAAGGATGAAGGAAAGAAAGAAGAGAAGAAGGAAGAGAAAAAAGAGGAAGATGAGGACAAGAGTGAGGACGAGGCTGCAGCTGGACTAGGTTCATTGTTTGGTTAAAAGGCTTCAGAAAACAAAAAACCGTTTTAACCTTTAATTTTTTATTTATTAGTTAATTCAGAGAAATCAAGAAATGTATTGATATTCAAAAAAATTGGGATGCCATAATGAGTGAAGAGAAAAACACTAACAAGCTGATTGAGCACTTAGGCAGTATGAGGAAAGAGATTACTGAGCTTAGGAGCAAGGCAAAGGAAGTAAGGGATGACAAAGAGGAAAAGTATGCCAAGAAGGCCGAGGTAAGCAAAAAGATTAAGAAGGCTTTTTCTGAGATAAAGAAGCTTAAGAGACAAAGGGATGAGCTTAGCAAGGATATCGCTGAGCTTAAGAAGAAGAGGAAAACGTTCAACGATAAGACAAGAGAACTGATTAAAGAAATCAAGCAGGTTAACAAGGAGAAGAAGGAATTAGAGAAAAAGCTTGATTTCAAGGCTAATCCCAACCAGCTCAAAAGGGAATTAGAGAAGCTGGAGTTTAAGCTTGAAACTCAAGTGATGCCCTTTGACAAAGAGAAGAAGCTTAGGAAGGTTCTGAAAGACAAGCAGAAAGAATTGGATGAGTTGTTAGAGAAGAGCGAGGTCTGGAAGAAGGCCTATAATCTTTCTAAGAAGATTGATGATACCAAGGCTACTTCCGATTTAATACATCAGGAAGTTCTCAATAAGGCAAAGGAGATTCAAGATGTTCATGAACAGATAATCAATACTGCCAAAAAGATTGACGAGCTGAGGAAAGAGGAAAAGGAAAGGTTTGACGAGTTCAAGAAAGCGAAGGATGAATTCATAAAAATCAATAAAGAATTGAAAGACAAATCCAAAGATGCTAAGAAGGTAGAGGGCAAGTTCTCTCAGGAAAAGAAAGAGCAAGAACATGAAAGGCAGAAAGAGATGAAGAAGCAGCTCAAGAAGAGAAAAGAAGAGGTTTCTGAGAAGATTAAGAAGGGCATGAAGCTCACGACTGAGGATTTGTTAGTATTCCAGGGGGATGACGATGAGGAGCCTGAACCTGAGGAAGACAAGAAAGCACCTCCAAAACCCAAGAAGACCGCCAAGAAAGCGAGTTAAGCGCAGTTTAGTTCTATCTAAATCATAAATCCAAATAAACCAGGAGATCCCCATTATTTTGCTTCTTTTTTAAAAGAATATTTAGAGGTTCCATTTATCATTTTTTGGGCTGCCAAAAACTTTATATAGCAATTGTATTATTAATAATACATATGTATAAAAAATTAAACATTACAGAAAATACATTGCGGGTATTATCTCTGTTCACGAATGATTTTGATAGGGAGTACTATGTTCGGGAAGTTGGAAAATTACTAAAAATTAGTCCAAGAACAGCACAGCTTGTTCTTGAGGAATTGGAAGATAAAGGGATTATAGAATCAAAAACCAAGGGTAAAATCAAGACATTTAAATTAAATCCAAGTGATTTTACTAAAAGGTATCTTGCTTTCGTAGAACAATATAAGGCGATTGCATTTTTAGAAAAAAAACTTTTAATTAAAGAAATAATAGAAAAGATAACTCCTCATATTAAAGGGATAGGAATTATCTTCGGGAGCTATGTTAAGGGATTAGAAAAAGAAGGTTCTGATTTAGATATTTTTATTGCAGGAAGCTATAACAATGATGAAATAAAAAGGGTTTCAAAAAATCTAGGGATATACATTAGTGTTAAATGTTATCCTCTTAAAACATTTAAAAAGAATCTGACAAAAGATATTCTTCTAAAAGAAGTTTTAAAAAATCATGTAGTTTTTCTAAATGTAGAACAGTTTATACAGGCGGTTTTCAAAAATGGATAAGATAACGTGGTGTGCAGGAAAGAAAGAAGGATTAAGCTTAGTTGAACCAAATTACGATTTGGCAAATGCTTATATCAAGAAAGCGGAAGAAGCACTTGAATCAATGAGGATAAATATAATCAAGGATTGGAAAATCTCAACAGCATACTATACAATATATTTCTCATTATACGCTGTCTTGATGAAATTAGGAGTAAAATCTGAGATTCATTCATGCACTATTGAATTTGCAAAAAGATTTCTAACAGATTATTTTGAGAAAAACGAGTTAAATTTTACTGAAGACTCTTTGAAAGCAAGGGTTGATTCTCAATATTATATAGACCGGACTGTTCCAGACGAGCAATATCATAAGATGATTCAAAAAGCGCCTGAATTTCTCGTGAAGTGCAAATCAGTTCTTATCAGATTAAACGAGAAAAAGGTTAATAAGATTAGAGATAGATTTCAAAAGGAGATTAACAAGAGGAAATGAAAGGTATGGAAAATCATAAAAATTCGCCTTAAAGGGCGAGGTGTTAAACCCGTACAAAAATTGTAAATTTTTGTGCATAACAAACCGTAAAACTTATATACTATAGCAACCTATATAATTGCTATGGTATCTACAATACAGGTAAGTAAGGAATTGATGGAAGCTTTGAAGGATAGAAAGATGTATGATAAAGAGAGTTATGAAGCTGTAATATGGGATTTGTTAGAGGACACTATGGAACTATCTAAAGAAACAAAAAAGCATATTAAATTAGCTGAAGAAGATATAAAAGCCGGAAGAGTTTATGCCCATGAAAAGGTCAAAAAGGAGTTAGGCTTATAATGTATACCTTACTTTATACTGATGAGTTCCTTAAACAGTTGAAAAAATTGAATAAGGAAACTCAAAAGAGAATAATTTCTACTCTTGAGAGAATTAGAATTAGGCCCTATCCTTATGTAAAAAAATTAGTTGGAAACCCTTATTTTAGGTTAAGGTCAGGGGATTACAGAATAATTCTTGATATCAAGGAAAATAAGCTGATTATTTACGTTCTTGAAGTAGGCCATAGAAGAAACATCTATAAGCAGTTTTTCTAAATGTAGAACAGTTTATACAGGTGGTTTTCAAAAATGGATAAGATAAAGTGGTGTGCAGGAAAGAAAGAAGGATTTAACTTATATTCTAACCTTGTATCAGGTAAGTTGACTTTCTTAGTATAAGCATATTCAGCTAATTGCTTTACAACTTTTGAAACTGATTTATATTCCTAAGCGAGAAAGAAGCAAAGGAAATGGGCCCGCCCAGATTCGAACTGGGGACCTCTGCCATGTGAAGGCAACATCATAACCGCTAGACTACGGGCCCTTACTAAAATCGTTGAATGATAAGCAGTGAACTACTCATAACCTAACACTTTCAGTGTTGAAGTTATGGCTTCTTGCTTCATTGAGTCTTATTTGACAATATATTTTTGTTTTTTATATATTTTTTTATTCCAATTCGTCCATATCCTAACAAAGTTTGGAATATCGTCTTCTTGAAAAATGAGATAAATAGTTTTCTCTTTCCATCGGAGACATACCGAAAGGTTTATAAAAAGACTAAAACTCCCGCATCTTGATTATCCCCGTCTAGCTCAACGGCAGAGCGTTCGGCTGTAGATCCTGCTTTGATTTTTCCAG
>DAWM01000058.1:8470-21269 GCA_002505945.1 Candidatus Woesearchaeota archaeon UBA119 | reverse complement strand
TTGCTTGGTTTCGGGGCCTCTATCCACAACAACCAAGTCTCCTGCAACATCCCCCCCTTTTTCCTCAGGTACGAAGCCCATCTGCTCTCTATTAACACCTAACATCGCTTCAATATCGTCCATTACATTGTCCGATTCAGGCTGGTTCTTGAAGCCAGCATCCTCCCAATTATACGCAGTATAATACGCTTCCCTCTTTGTAGCAATATCATCGCTTTTGATGAGGGCATTAGATAACTCCAGCATCCGAAGGCTCTGGGCAAACGACCTAGAGGTAGCAGCAGTAAGAGTCCTTTTCTTCCTTGAATTTTTTAACTGAAAAAAGCCCTCCTTAGGATTATACTCTACATTACTCAAAGCCCTGACAGGTATGTTCAATGAGGGCGGCTTAAGATGCATAATATTCTCTTTAATCTCCTTAGAAACATCCCTAATCTTCTCTAAGACCTTATTCATTTTTGAGCATTCCCTTCATCCTTTTCTTCTTTTTCCTTCTCCTCTTCTTCTTCTTCTTCTTTAAGATAATCCTCAACTATTCCCCCGCCTGCCTTTACAGCAAAGGTTTCATCATAATCCTTATTTGCCTTTTCATCAAACTCCACATTCTCAACCTTGCCCCTCTTCTCTTCCAGAACAATCTTAAGCTTCTCTTCTAACTCCTCCTTGTTGTCTTCTTCAAGGATATTGGAGATTGCAAAAGCAATATGAGGAATGAATTTAGTGATATAAGACCTTTTCTTGACCTCCGCTTTTATCTTTTTCTTCTTTGATATATATCTCTTAAGGTTCCTTCCTAATTCCTGAAGAGCAAGCTTTATCTCCTTGACAATATCCTCATAACTTGCAATAGCCTCCTTTGCTTCGCTAGTATAAGGCGTCCAAACAGAGGCCATATGAACTACAATGACCGCCGGTCCGATAGGCAGGCTGCCCTTGGGCTGAGCCAGCCCATAATTGCGCCAATTTGTAGCAATAATGGATTTTGTGAAGGCACAGGCACCAGCTTGATATAACAAAGGAACCCTGTTGGCGAATCTTAGCACAGCGACAGTTTCATCCCCTTTTAAGGTGCCTCCATAAGCAATGCCTGCTTCAATCACAAAAGGATTGCCTCTATAAACAGAAGCAGGCCTTGAGACAACATCATAGTACTCAGCATTAACCTCTTTTCTTATCCCTTTCTCAAGCTCCTCAGGTTTTATTGGAGAGAGGCAATTCATTGGAGGAGCCATAATCTTGGTTTTCTGCAGTGCCTTAAAGACTTGCTCAGCATCTCTTCTTGATATCTCTTTAGGCTTAGCTGTTGGATTAACACCCGCCTTCTCTAATACTTCGGAGGCGACCCTTGCGCTAACCCTAGAGAATTCCGATGTTAGAAAAGAATGAATAGTTCTGGATTTGGTTGCCCTCAACATCCTTATCAAAGCACCTAATTCAATGCCGTAAGGATGAGGCTTGATTTCATCAGGTTCCTCAGGCAGTTTCTCTGTCGCCCTAGCATATATAATCTGTTCTGCCTTAGGACTGGAATATATTATAGTAGCGTGAGGATTTATTATAGCAGTCTGCTTAAGGTATTCATCAACGGATTGAGCACCCCTATAATAGCTACCTTCCAAGTCAAACTCTATTCGGGTGCCTCTTTCCTTATCCCACTCAACAATCTCATTCTTACTGATAATAGGCTTGTTTTTGGTAGTATCAATATGAATCTCAAGGTAATGAGGTTTGCTGTCAGGAGAAGTTCTAGACCATATTCTAATAGCCCTGCCAGTAGTAAGTTGACTGTATAATGCCACAGCAGAGATGCCGATACCCTGCTGGCCCCTGCTTTGTTTCATAGAGTGAAACTTAGAACCATAGAGCAGCTTCCCGAATATTTTAGGAATCTGACTCTTAACAATACCAGGCCCATTATCCTCAATCGCTACCTTAAATCGTTCATCATCCATCTGGGTAATCTCAACCATAATCTCAGGCAGAATCCTTGCTTCCTCACATGCATCCAATGAATTATCTACAGCCTCTTTAACAGCGGTAAGCAAGGCCTTTCTATTATTATCAAACCCAAGCAGATGTCGGTTCTTCTCAAAGAATTCAGCTATAGAGATCTCCCTTTGCCGCTTGCTCAACTCCTCGGCAGAAAGGGTTTTGACCGCCTTCTCCTGCTCCTTTTTAGTACCTATGCTATTATCTTTCTTCTCTTCAAAATCAGATAAACTTCTCTCCTTTTCCATCTTGACTCATTAAGATAGAATTGAAACAGAATTAATTTCTTTAAATAACTTACGTTTTAGAACAGAAAAAAAGGAAACATCATGCTACCATTCTATTTATCTGGTCTAGGTTGAAGAAGCAGTATTTCTTAGCTTTCCTAGCTACTTTATTCAGGCTGCGTTTGAAGCGACCATAGCTTTTGTTCTGCAACATATTACTTGAAAACTCACCAAGAGCCATTAATCCTTCAGGGTTATATATATTATCCTGGCTTATCTCTCCTACTTTTTCCAGATATTTTAGATATCTGCTAATTGTAGGAATCTTTCCTGCACCCTCAATGACTTTCTCAACAGCATTTTTATTTATATCATAACTTTTAACTGGCGCACAGGCGTTTGAACCGATTTTATAGCAATCAGAGAAGTAATGCTTTAAGAAACCATCCAACCCTCTAAACTCCCATCCATCTACATCATAGAAAATATCTGGTGAAAGGTGTCTTAAACCAGAAATCATTCCCTCATATATAGCATTGTTTATCTTAGATGGTGCCAAATGCTTGTTTTTATTTGTGAATTTATTAAGGGCCTTGACAATCCTAATTAACTTCCTTTCATTGACATTTTTTCTCTTAAGCTCCTTCATGGTATTGTTTAAACTGCCTAATATTTTGCTGGTATCTAGATTATTTCTGTAAGTGTTTTCAGCAACCTCTCCAATACAGCTGAGATATTTAATTCTCTTACTTCTCCCCAGACTTTCAGCAAAACTCTCTATGTCATCTCTTAAACTAGGATTTTTTGTATACTTGATAATGGGATTGATGCTTCTGATGTGATCTTCTTTCTTAATTCTATCCACGAGGTTCTTAGTTTCGTAAGGTGTTTCTTCTTTCTTAGCATATTTGTTGATTTCCTTTAGTCTTTTTTTAAGATTGTTTCCCCTAATGTCGTGCTCGGGCAGACTCGCAATGTCCTTTAATACTGATTTATCTTTTATATTCTTGCTAATCTTACTCATCTGCTTAAGGTAGTTGGACTTCTCTTTATCACCCAATTTATTGTAATTGTTAACCACCTTCTCTGCAGTTTCCTCTTGACTTGCATCACAGATATATTTTAAGTTGGTAAGGTAATCTTTAAGTTCCTTTCCTTCCCTTCCCTCACAATCCTTTGCTATCTTCTCAACAAGACTGGTCTTCTTAGTAGAGCGAGCTATAGCATTCATTCGCTCCATAAATATATTGAGGTCCTTGCTGTTGTAGCTTTTAGCTGTCTCTGAAATCGCATCTACTGCCCCTCTTTCCTCTAACTCATAGGCAATCTCTGCAATATTTTTTATATAGCTGAGTCTGTCATTCTCATTTAGGGCTTTCTTTGTGTTAGAAATAGAATCACTCTTCAAGGTATAAATCAAGCGTTTCAATGGAGCCATTATTTTCTTGTTCTTTAGTGCTTCGGTCTTTCTCTTAATAATATCTGTTATTATGAATCCTTCCTCTTCATCATAGGAACTGATAAGCTTCACTATCTCTCCAGTATATTTGCCAGCTTTTGACAGGCTGGTTTCTAGATTATTTAGGAATTCCAAGTAATCTTGAGGATTATATTTAGGAAGCTGATAGTCGTCTATTAATTCGCAAAGCTCTTTTGTATCTTCAATAGTATTTGAGCTTGAAGCAAGCGTTTCTACACAAGAGTCTATCTTTTCAAATTCTGCTGACATTGGCACTCCTGTTTCAAACTCTTTCTTCTGTCTGACAATATGATTGTATTTCTGAAGCAACTCTTGGAGTTGAGAAGATTTGTTGTAAATAGAGCTAAGTGAGTGGTTTCTCTCAATGATTCTCTTTTTGCATTCTTCTTCATCTTCAGAATAAGAAGATGTAGTTTCCAAGATATCAACAACAGCATTACCATCTACATTATCTAGGATTGACACTAATAAATCAAGGCTCTTTTCTCCGTAGGGGAAACGAGGCACACCTTTGATTAGTTTATCTTGTTCAGGATTCCCTTGAAGAAGGGCATAAATCCTTTGAGTTTTATTTCTCTCTTGAGAGACAGTCTTGGACTGAGGCTTATTTTTATGTTGGTTTGGTTTTGAGATTTTAACCCCCTTCTTCTTTCATCATCTATTGAAAGCTTGTTTTATGATTTCGTATAGATAAAATATAAACCTTCTGTTCATTTAAGGTGTTTTTTTACGAAAATCAGGCTGTTTTTATGGAAATTTCATGAGAAATAGTTAAATTGAGCTAGGCTTTTCTGGCGAATTCCTTTTCTTTCTCGTCCTTAAACTCAAATTCCTCTGCATTAATCTCTTTCTCTAGGTTTCTTTCTTTCTTCCTTTTTTCAAGCCAGGAGTATACATTAGCGTGCCTGCTCCCCTCTAAAAGAGTTACAATTGCCCTCTTAGCATCCTTAACATCAAACACATGCCCTACAATGCCAATGGTTTTGCCGAATATGCATATTTTAGTATCTGTGAGCTGTTCTATTGTCTTCCTTGACTTGCCCTTCTCTCCAATAACCCTTCCTCTCAGCCTTATCATGCTGTTTTTGGTATTGGCAAAATCCTTGACATTAACAATATCCAGCACATAATCCTTCTTGAACAAGCGCTTAGCTATATCTGGGTTGAAACCTCTTCCAATTGCAGTAATCACATCCTTTAACTCAAAAAGCGCAATCGGATCCTTGCCAGAAATCTTCACGTCTCCTTCATGTGAATCCACCTCTATCCGGGATTGAGAGATAGAGCTCAACTCTTTTTTGGTTTCGCCTGAAGAGCCAATAAGAGGAGCTATCCTGGATTTAGGGATCTTTAATCTATATAGATAAGGTAATTCCTTGGCATCGTTCCCCTTCTCAGTTTCCTTCTCTTTCATACCTTAAGGGACTTTTCTGTTTGTTTTTAAATCTTTGGATAGAAAATATTATAAACAAAATATCATTTTTATATCTTTCATGAATAAGAAAAAACCCCAAATATTGCAGATTATCCAAATTCTAATAATTCTAGGCTTTGTGTTTAATCTGCTTGGTTTGCTTTTTTCCTTCTCAATACCAATATCCTCTTTGTTGGAAATAAGTCAAACTCTTTATATTGTTCTTGGTTTAATAACCTTATTATTCTATATCTTGCTTTTGCTTGGTATACAAAAAGCAACTATTCAGGGCTATAAAATTATCCGGTTCACTCTTATCGCTTATATAGTTTATGAGCTTGTGTTCCTTATCCTGCTTTTATCGCTAACTGAACTTGGACTTGTGTCTATTACGAGCTCAATAATCATGGTTCCTTTCCTCTTTTTAGGACTATGGTATTTCAAGCAGATTAAGGGTTATTTTTCTTCAGGCTATCTGGATGAAGAGAAGGAAAAACCGATAAACGAGGCTTTTATGAAGTATTTTGTTATCCTAGTTGTAGTTATTTTTGCTGTCTCTTTTGTGGGGGTATTGTTCTATTCGATGTCTACTATGGCAACCAATCTCAAATACTTTAGTATTCTTAATAATCAAAGTGCTAGAGATAACCTTGAATACTGCAGGCAACAACCATCTCCTCAAAAACAGGATGAATGTCTGGACTTTTTACTGAGATGGTATCAGGCAGAGGGTAAGCTGAGGGCATCCTTGGATGAGAGCGTATGTGATTATTTTAATGATAATGGAAAGAAAGAACAATGTAAGCTGGCTTTTAAATAGATTAGTCAACCAAAACCCTTAAAAAGAAATATCTTCTTATTCCTGGTATGGCATTAATTGCTTCTCACATACATTCCAATCTTGTTGATGGGGCTCTGCGTGTTTCTCAGATAATAGAGAGAGCGTTTCAGCATGGGCTTGATCTCATAATTATTACAGACCATGATACAACAAAAGCATTTGATCAGTTGGATATATTCCTTTTCAATTCTGGCTTTATTGTTGAAACGACAAAATCTACTTATAAGATAGTAAAATCAAAACAGGGAAAAAAGCTTATAGTGGTGAAAGGGTGTGAATTCACTACTTTTCCATCTACCTCAAAGCATAATCCTGAATGGGGTGCTCATCTGTTGGGTATAGGCTATAAAGGCAAAATCTATTCTTTTGAAGCTACCTTGCCTACAATCAAAGCAATTAAGGAGAAAGGCGGTATTGTGGTAGCCGCTCACCCATTATTTACAGATTTTGGAGGTGTTGGAAAGGATTTCCTCCTTAGATATTCCAAATATTTTGATTTATGGGAACTCAACGGCATGTGTGTAGGGCCTTTCAGGCATTATAATGAAGAACTTCTTGAACTGGCTCGCAGATACAAAAAACCCTGCTTTCCTGGAGGAGATTTCCATTTTGAGCTTCTTTATTTTGAGGGGTTTCTTCTTGAGACTGATACGGAAATAAGAGGCAACCCTGTGGAATGGCTTAAAAGGCAAATAAACTCCTCAGCATTTAATCCAAAAAACCTTAAGCTTGAAGAGTTGGAATATTCCAATATCTCTAAGATGGTATTTAATCTTGGGAAGAACTATATTACTTTCAAATTGTTGTCTCAGTTTGGTATAAGAAACAAGAAAAAGGCAGGAATTGTTTGGGATTAATTCAAATATACCTATTGAAAATTATGCGATTGAATTGTCTATGTTGAATTTCAAAAAGTTTTAAATATATTGAGGCTTTGATAGTTTCTGCAAGAGGATTTAAGATGGGTTTTTTCGATGCTTTCAAGATAAGGGAAATGGAGAGGGCTTTGAAGGCATCTTTCTCTAAAATTAAATTTGAACTGGATGACCAGAGAGAGGCAATTAACGAGAATACCAATGAGATCCAGTCAAACTTTGAATATGTTGATGAGCTGGATAAGAAGATAGATAAGCTTTCTGAGCGTTTAGACGACTTAAATCTATATCTTGCTAATATAGCAAGAGTGCTTAATATTGATACTATAGACATAGAAGAGCAGCGATTTGAACAGCTTAAGATATCCCTTACAAGGCATGAGAAAGAGGTTTTCTCTATAATATATGTGATGTGCGAGCAGGATGTCAAGCCCACCCTGAAAAGGCTTTCTACAAGATTGGGCTATACAACTGAGATGACAAAGAATTATCTGCTTCAGCTGATGGACAAAGGTATTCCTCTTTCCATAACAAAAGGCGACAATGACCTTATAATAGACCTTGACCCTGCCTTCAGAAGAGTTCAGACAAGGAAAAACATTGTTGGACTGGATAGTTCTTTAATGGCGCAGTTTAGCGAGTAAGTCTAAGAAGATTATTTAGTTCTCAAACAGCATATATCAGGTGTATTGCTTGTAGATGTTCCTACGATTGTTGTAAATGTCACCCCTTTTCGTCCAGGATCATTTCTTGGTTTCCATTCATATTGATCTACTTTCTTTTGGCATTCTATCATTGATTCATCAAATACACGGCTTGCTCTCATTAGACATCTTTTTCAGAAAATTATAAAAATACTTGGTTCTGCTTCATTTATCAATGCCTCTTTACTCACATTCCAGGATTAGCACATTTGAGTCTTGCCCTCTCAAGTATAAGTTTTCTTATATAGACAAGCTTGAGGCAGAACTTGGCAACAGTATAGAGGCCTTTATGGGTTCTATGGTGCATATGGTGCTTGAGAGGCTTTATACTGATTTGAAGTTTCTTAAAATCCCTAAGAAAGAGGAGCTGATTAAACTTTACAACAAGGAATGGAAGAAGAACTATGATGATTCTATTGTTATTGTAAGGAAGAATTATGATGCTGAAAACTATAGAAAAATGGGCGAGAAGTATATCTCTGATTACTATGACCATTACCACCCTTTTGATAGGGCTAAGACTATTGGTTGTGAGATGAGGATAACGGTTGAATTAAAGCCTGGATACACCCTTCAGGGTTATATTGACCGATTAAGTTTTAAGGAGGATGGGGTCTACGAGATTCATGATTATAAAACATCAGGGCATCTGCCTTCTCAAGAAGACATAGAGAACGACAGACAGCTTGCCTTGTATTCTTTGGCAGTCCGCAAGATGTTTCCTGATGTAGAAAGGGTTATTCTTATCTGGCATTATTTGGCATTTGACAAGGAGTTGAGAACGGAGAAGAGTGAAGGGGATTTGGAGGCCTTGAAAAAGGAGATTATCAGCAGGATATATGAGATAGAGAATTCTCATGAGTTTAAGCCAAAGGAGTCTCCTCTCTGTAATTGGTGTCAATACCAGCCAATTTGCCCAAGGAGAAAGCATCTCTTTAAGAATGAAGAGGCCTCGCCTGAGGAGTTTGCTCAAGAGGATGGGGTGGAATTAGCCAATACCTATTTTAAACTCTCTCAGAAAAAGAAGGAGATTGAAACCCAGATGGATGAGGTAAAGGACAAGATATACAAGTATGCGGATAGAAATAATGTAGATACGCTTTATGGCTCATCTGTTAAGATAAGGGTTTGGAAAGGAGAAAGTGTAAAGATAACGGATAATGAAGAGAAGAGGGAAGAATTAATCAATGTACTTAAAGATATCAATCTGTATAATGAACTTCTGAAACTGGATACCTATAAACTCTCAAAAATGTTCAGGACTGGTCAAATATCCCAGATAAATCAATCACTTATTAAGCCCTATATTAGCAAGGAACCAATATACAGACTTTACCCTTCTAGGTTTGATTGGCCTGGAGATTAGTATGGGGTTATACAATCAGATTCTTTAAATCCGAGAAAGGATTGTGTTCATCCTTGCCTCTTACAATGTGATGATCACTGCACCTTGAGGTATAGGCTTCTTTAGCTCCTTGCTGTACTTGAGGCTCATCATAAGAGGAAGCAATCTTTGCTCCATCCTGATGAATAAATCTCTGGGTTTCTGTGGCGATATTATCGCATCCAGGATGAGAGCAGGAGCATCTCCTGTCAATAATATCATCAGCCAGGCAGAGTATTTTTCCTATATCGCTATTGAATGGTTCTCCTCTATAATCCCTTTTTAGGGCTGTGATAATAAAACTGTAGCCTTCTCTGTAGTATTTATCCACAACATCTCCAATACCTTCCACAAATTGGGCTTCATCCACTACAATCCTCTTCTTTTGAGGATTCATTGCTTTGATAAATTCTTCCAATTCCTTCCCGCTTCCTATTATTTGGCAGGGCGCCGACCTTAAATTATGAGATGTAATCTCTCCTTCTTTGTATCTTGTATCGATATTAGATTTAAAGATTGCATGTTGATAGAAGGAATCATTTGGATGAGCTTTTTCTGTGAGCTCAAGCTTGGCTATCTCATCCAACAATGTTTCTGTTTTAGATGAATACATCGGACCGACAATTGCAGTAATGCTGGGCTTTTTTCCATCATCGAAGCCAAAGAACTCTTCCCTGGAGATCGGAATATACTCTTTGCCTTTCTTAATGCTCATATCTGCAGTCTTTCCAGATTTTGGGCTGATGGCTGTTTTTTTCACATTGTATTGGGCAAGGCACATCAAATCCCCCATATGATTATAGGGTTCTCCCTCTCCATTAAGGTTAAGCCCTTCCATAATAACAAATCTGTGAGAGTCTCTTAATGCTTCTACTAGTTTTACAATATTCTTATCTTCATAGAAGTTTATCCCACCAAGAAAGATATACTTTGAGTCTGGGTTCTTCTTGATTTTGTTAAATATCTCTTCAGCAGTCTCAGCCTCAGTAGCAGGATACTCATTTCCGCTCTTAGAACGAATAACATTCTTGTATTCCTTATCAGAAGAAGGATGCTTAAAAACCTCTATCTTATTTTCATCAACATGCCCCCCTTTTAAAAGACTGGAGATAATTGTTACAAGCTCAGAGCTTTTCCCTGATTTGACAGGGCCGTAAATCATATTCAGATATAAAGGTCTTTGAAGTATGGCAGAATCCATTATGCTTTCCTTTTCTTAAGAGGATTTAAATTTAATTGAAAACAAACATATCTTTTGCCTTATACCTTACTCCTTAGGCACTCTCTTTATGTTAAGCTCGTTCTTTTTAGCAGATATCTCAAACTCGTCATCAAACTTGAAATTGCATTTGCTGCATATCTCTTTTGGCAATATAAGATTACCGTTCTTTCCGTTTAAAGAACACACGATACTCGTCTTATCCTCCTCAGAGGTATGCTCAATACCCAAGTCTTTAAACATCTGAGATGTTGCTGCTCCGTTCCTTTTTTTCATGAACTTCTTGCTTTGCTCAAAGAGGTATTTGGCAATCTTATCCGGAACATCAATCTTTGTTGCTTTAGTAATCCCCTGCAGCCCAGGGCTAAGGTTGCCTTCAATCGCCACCGGTCCTTTTGCACCTGACAGAATGTCGATAGCACAAACAGAGGCACCCATTGCTCTCGCTCCGTCTATTGCTACCTTTTTTGTTGCTTCATCAAGCGTAATCGGCTCGCCCTCTCCTCCAGCATGGATATTGGAGCGCTTCTCGCCAATCTTTGCTTTTCGCACCATAGCGGCACATACCTTGTCTCCAACCACTATAGCCCTTATGTCTGAGCTTCCTGTTTCAATATATTCCTGCACTAAGAAAGGTTGTCTTAATGCTGATAATGTATCCAATACAGAAGAGGCAGAAGCGTATGAGTCTGCATATAAAACTCCTTTACCCTGAGTTCCATGAGGAATCTTAATTATAATTGGGTAATTTGCGTGATTCTCAAGGAAATCCTTTGCTTTATTAACACTGGAGAAAAGATAAGTCTTTGGGATAGGAACATCACCCAATGAGAACACAATCTGGTTTATAATCTTATCATGCCCAGCAGTAAAACCTTGGCTTGTTATAGGGGTATAGGATTCATCTTGCACAGCAGCAGCAATAGACTGCAGGAGATTAGCATACCGGAATGATCCTCTAATATACACACAATCATACTTGGTTAATGGCTTACCTTGATGCATTATCCTTAACTTTTTCTTATCCAGACCCACTTCAATCTCTTTGAGGTTGAACTGATCCACATCATCAAAGTAATTCTTCATCGCTTCTGCTACCCATTTTGAACTTACACTTCCTTGACTAATCAAACATGCTTTCATTTTATCATCCTAGTTTAGTTTTGTGCTTTTCTAATGGTTTTGTTCGGATCAATCAGAAATCCCAATCTCTTCAAAGCATTCCTTCCGATTAACACAGGATACTTCATATGTTTCCTGTCAGAAAGAGAAGCATAAACATTGATAGTTTTATCCTTTATCTTAAATTTGCTCTTCACAAAAGGCCTGACTCGTTTACCGTTTGCTCATTTTATCTCCTTAACCTTTGATACAGGGCCCAACTCCAATTCTGCAGCTAACTTAACAGATAGAGAGCAACTCGCTGCCCCTGTATCTACTCGGCCCTTAACAGTCTTTTCCTTGCCAGAAGATCCAATGATTGTTACATCAGTAATAAACCCTAAAACCTCATCTTCGGATTTCTTCATAGTGATTCACATTGTTTCTGATTTGTATCGCGTTGTATTGTAAAAAAGCAAGCAGTTCAATCCTTCTTGATAATCTTGAGTGCGGTCTTAAAGTCATTGTCCATCAGGGTTTTCCTCCCTGAAAGCTTAGATATGTCCACAGCTTCCTTTGAGAGTTTCCGGGCATAATCCTCTACCCAATCAGCGAGTCTCTCAGTGGCCTTTTGAGAAACCCTTGTAATCTTCTCATTATAGAAAACCCTGTTTAGAGGGCTTAACGGTATGATGCGCTTGTTTCTTGGCATAATCATGAGCAAGAGCGTATTGCTTTATAAAATTTTTGTTCGCTCCTGTCCAGTATTATAGAGAAGCTTTAAATATGAGACCATTTCTATTTAAATGGATATAAATGAAAGGAATAGATAATCAGCTTCTTCCCAACATCCTAAAAGAAGTAGAGGCTATGATATCCCCTTTTGATGTGCCTGTAGTAACATATTTCCAGTCTAAAACCAGAAATCCCTTTATAGTCTTGGCATCTACCATGCTAAGTCTGAGAACAAAGGATTATGTAACGAGGAAAGCAACAGAGCGGCTGCTCAAATTGGGCACTTCTCCTAGAGAACTTGCTTCTGTCTCAGAGGAGAAGATTGAAAAAGCAATCTATCCTGTTGGATTTTATAAAACTAAGGCCAAGAACATCAAGAAAACAGCCCTGATTCTTAATGAAAAGCATAATGGGAAAGTCCCGAATAGGATGGAAGAGTTGCTTGCTCTACCTGGTGTAGGAAGAAAAACAGCCAATCTTGTATTGGGAGAAGGCTTTGGCATCCCTGCTATATGCGTGGATACCCATGTGCACAGAATAAGCAATAGATGGGGATATGTTAAAACCTCTAATCCAGAGGAGACAGAGATGGCTTTAAGAAAGAAACTGCCTAAAAAATACTGGATTATCTATAATACCTTATTGGTAACATTCGGTCAGAATATCTGCGTGCCAATAAGCCCCTTCTGCTCAAAATGTTCCATCTCTCAAAAATGTCCTAAAATAGGTGTTGAGAGCTCAAGATAAAGAGGAAGTAATGTCAACTTAATTGTGTTCGGCGTCTACACGGCACCCCGTAGGGGGCAACCCCCGCCGTGTCATCGTCCATA
>DAWM01000058.1:1125-8221 GCA_002505945.1 Candidatus Woesearchaeota archaeon UBA119 | reverse complement strand
TTGCTAAAGCAAATGCTTATGCAGATGACAGATGACGCCACCTCACACAAGTTGGCATTATCGAGTGAGGGATAAATTTATATATCCTTTTTGTGGTGTTTGGTATAATGGGCACGAAAGTTACGAATGGCACAGTAGTAGGGAAGATAAGGCTTGACCTTCGACATAAGAATACTCCCTTTGATATGAAAGCCTTTTATGAGTTTATGCATGACTGGCTGCTTGAAGAGGGCTTTCATGATGATTTTGGTTCTGATAAATTCATGGAGAAGTATTATTGGCAGCAAACCACTGAGAGAGGTAAGAATATCTGGTTCTGGTGGAGGACATATGCTGGAGAGGAAAAGACCAACTCAAGCTATTTTGAGTATCATATAGATATGGATTTCCAAATACTTGGAATGCAGGATGTTGAAGTAGTGATAAAGGATAAGAAGGTAAAGCTCAATAAAGCCGAGATAATCATAACTCTTAGAGGGTATATGGTATTTGATCCAGAAGGCTTGTTAAAGAAGCATCCCATTATCAAAACAATGTATCATATCTTCCCAAGGTTTTGGCTTCATAAAGAGATTGATATGCATAAGAACGCTGCAAGAAAAGCGCTTTACGATTATTATGCTGCATTAAAGAAATACCTTGAGCAGTATAATTTTGGAGACAAATTCTCTAATTTTCATCCGGCGATGGGAATTGGCCATTAATCATTCTCTTATATTATGCACAAAAATTCACAATTTTTGTGTGAGGTTTAACATCCCTGCTTTAGGGTAAATTTTTGGCATCCTAAAAATCCACTTGTTAAAGCGTATGTGATACTCGCAGTGGATTTTTATGATTTCTTTTGAATTACCTTAGAGAACAGATTGAAGTTAGAACCTCTAACAACCTTTATTCTAACCCTTTCCCCTATCTTTAAGTGATGTTTCTCAACCTCTTTTTTGGCAAAAATCAGCTGTTTATACCATAGGTTCCGGCCCTTCAGGCTTTCCTTCCTGCCTTTTTCATCAATAATTGCTTTGCCCTGCCATCCAATCCAACCCTTGTTCTTCTTTAAAACTAAATTGTTAAAGGCCTTTCTTGCCTCCTTTGCTCTTTCGATAGCAATCTCTGGCTTTAACTGCTTCATCTTGGCAGCCATTGTGTTAGGTCTAGCCCAATACCTTGAGATGTTAAGAATATCTGGCTGGATTTGTTTAATCACATCAAGGGTTTCCTTGAAATTCCCTTGCTCCTCTCCAGGAAAGCCTGTTATTATATCAGTAGAGAGTGTGAAGTCAGGGATTATAGCTCTTATCCTTTTTATCAGTTTTAGGTATTCTTCTCTGGTGTATTTCCGTCCCATAATCCTTAATATTCTATTGCTACCTGATTGAAGCGGGATATGCAAGAACCTAAAGAAATGCTTGGATTTTAATATTAACCTTGGTAATTCTTCTGAGATAGGCATAAGATGCTGTGGGTTGCTCATACCCAATCTCACCCAGAAATCTCCTTTCAGGGTATCAATCTTTCTGAGCAATGAAAGGATATTCCCTTCCTTATCAAGCCCGTAACTTGCTAAATCTTGGGAAGTCAACCATATCTCTTTAATACCTTCCTTCAAGAAGGTATTTATCTGACATAGAATATCCTTTTCAGGATAGGATTCAAGGTTTCCTCTAGCATGTTTTGTCTTGCAATAAGCGCAATTGCCCAAACATCCTTCTGCAGTTGGGATAATAGCAATTGCATTATTTAATCTTTTATAATGGATAAGATGAGGATTCTTGGGTTTTCTACTTAAGAAAATCATACGCTTTCCTTTTATACTCTCTTTAATGCATTCCGCAATCTTGTCTAAGTCTCTTGTGCCTAAGATGCTAATGCCTTCTAGCCTTTTATCATCTACTAAATCAGGCTGTGCATCTACAACACAGCCAGCTGCAATGGGCAATTTATGGTCTTTCTTGGCTTTCCTTAATGCCCTGAAGAATTTTGTCTCAGCCTTCTTCTTAACAGTGCAGGAATTTACCACAACTATCTCTGCTTCTTCATATCCAGATATCTCATATCCTTTATCTTCCAATAGCTTTTCCATGTAAAGAGAGTCAGCTAGATTAGTGGAGCATCCATAGGTGTCAAAATAAACCTTGATTTTCTTATTATTCTGCTTCATTTGCGTCATTTTTCCCTATTTCTTTTAAAAGGGTTAGAGATGGTTTTTAAATTAGTTTTGATAGTTGTTTTTGTTAAATTTTGGTGTTGATTTTTATTAGGCTTCCATATTTCTGCATCCAAGAGCTTATAATATGGCTTATCCTTAGCCAGAATATGCCTTCAGAGAGCATTGGACAAAGGGTTTTAGGTATCTTTATAATAATCTTAATAGGAGGGCTTACATTTGCTAGCATACTTGCCGGCTTGGATTCCACTTTTGTGCCAATAGAGGGCAAGGCTATAACATTAATATCCCCTTTTTCTGATAATATCAACAATAAAGGGCATACCCCTAAGGATAGGGTTGATGAGAAAGACATACAACTGAGGCACGATAAAGTTATAATTAAGCTCTCTGAGGCCTCTTTGTCAACCCTTGAAGACGCAAACTCAGATTCTTCGTTGTTCAGTCCTGGAACTCAGGGCTTAATGATGAATATATCATCTGCTTCAGAGCTAAAAGAAGGCGATATTGTTTCATATTACTCCTCTTCTAAAGGAAGAATGGTCTTCGGAAGAATATCAAAGATAGGCACCGATAAGCAAGGCTGGTATGCTCAGCTATATTCAGAGGGTCGATTAAAGATAAGATTTAACCAGCTTAATAAGGTAGTGGTTGCTGTGCTTTACTGAGTTATGGGATTACATTTAGGATAGAATACACCATTCTGTCCCCTGCTTCTTCTAATACAGTCATATTTCTGCCGTTGATAATTATACAGTTGTCTTTTATGTATATACTATTGTTGTTACTCTCATTAATCTTATATCTAATCACAGAAGCAAAAGGCTCAGTAGCGTTTTCTTTATTAAGAAGAGAGGAATCAGAGGCATTTGTGCAATCTGTAATTATTGCTTTTCCATTATAGTTAGGAGGGATATAGGTAACTCCTACAAGGGTAGGGATACCAAGGATTCCTGTATTGTTCTTTCTTGGGTTAAGCACCTTGGCGATCTCCATCGCAGAGAGCCCTACCTTGCTGGTCATCAGAGGCTCTATTGCTATGTAAACAATATCTGAACTCAGAATTCTGTCTTTTATGGCAGTTTCATTAACAATCTTAATATATTCAACATCCTCAGGATAAAATCTCGTCTTGAGGTCATAGGTCTGCCCTGCCACATCTATTAAGGTAGACCAGCCAACCAATTCTTTCTTGAATGTAAATCCGTTATATTCTTTTATGCTTTCATTTTTAAGAGGCGGGGTTTCATTCTGCTCAGGAGGGTTTTTCAGCAGACCAAGTTGTTTTAACATAACTAAGAAGAATAAAGCTACAATAACTAGTACAATCACTATTGTTATGATTGGCTTTTTATTGTTCCTGTTACGCGGTTTCATTTATCTCACTACTTTCATCGTTATTGAAGAATGTTTCCTTGTCTATGACCCCTAATCGGATATAACCCATCAAATCAAAGAATTGCATTATGTCATATAGGTAATTAGAATCAATCTCTATCTGATAACATCGCTCTTCTAGCTTAGAAACCCTGCTTGTATTTCCTTTCTCAAAAACCAGAACAGGAGCAAGTGAAGAGTTGTCGCAGTTGACTTGAGAATAATTAGATAATGGCTCTAGAAACCCATATAAGATATAAGTAGGTTTTGCCTTGCCCCATTCATTGGAAAGTTGAAGCTTTCCATAGGAGATAAGACTAACTAATTCAGAGCTTGAGTTAGTTGAAAAAAGGAATTGAGGGCTGCTCTTCAATATATTGAAGAATTCATCAGATATATTAAATCCCTTTATCTGAGAAGGCAGGAAAGTAAATTTTATCTCATTATCATTGTACTGCAGATTCCAACCCTGGCCAGCTCTCACAAAGGTATAATTTAGGATGTCTATCTCATCCTCAGTGTTGCTGCCTAAAGGATAGAGCACGACTGAGGCAATAGTGCTCCCTATGAAAAGGAATGCTACGAATAAACTCCAGATAAGCATTGTTTTCTTTCTTTTCTTATCTGCTCTCTCCTTTTCATTGCCTTTCCTGAGTTTTCTTGCCATATAGATTACCTTTTATGCTTTGCTGGAAAAATGGTGGGCCCGCGGAGATTTGAACTCCGGACCACTCGATTATCAGTCGAGCACTCCAACCAGGCTAAGCTACGGGCCCGTATGAACTGAGGCTTCTTGTTTTCTTTATAAAATTTTCGTTTGGGTTAAGCAAGTAGATTTTTCTTTTATTGAACGATTAAGCCAATGAATTTGATTGAAAATAGTTCTGTATTGAGTCAGTAATAGTAAGGTTTATTTTTATATCCCTTTTAGAGGAATATATGTATGAGCAAGCTTATTGAGATTAATAATGTTTCCAAAGCCTATGGCAAAAATAAAATCCTATCGAACGTTTCAACATCTTTTTCTCAAGGAGAATTTATAGGCTTGGTTGGTATCTCTGGCTCGGGAAAGACAACATTGCTGAAGTGCCTATTAGGACTGACTTCTTACAAAGGGAAAATTCTTTTCCACGGTAAAAATATAAAACAGCAGATGGCTGATTTTCGCAGCCGTATTGGGTATTGTTGTCAGGGCAATAGCTTCTATAATGAGCTCTCTGTTAAGGAGAATCTGGAGTATTTTCGTTCTTTTTACTCTAAAAAGGGAATGAAGAATATCAATTGGTTGATTGATTTCCTTGATCTCAGGAGCAGTATTAATACTATTGCAAGGAAGCTTTCTGGGGGAATGAGAAGAAGACTTGATTTGGGATGCGCTTTAGTAGGTAACCCTGAGATGGTGCTCTTAGATGAACCTTTCTCAGGATTGGATCCTTTAAGAAGGACAAATATCTGTTCTCTTTTGAGGAAGATTAACAACCTTGGAAAGACTATCTTGATTTCTACTCATGATTTGGGTTTAATCCAGAACCTATGTTCTAGAGTGATTGTATTAAAAGCTGGAACTTTTGTTGAGGATCTCTCGATTGAGAGCCTGATTGATAAATATTCTTTTGTGTTTGAGATTGATTTATCTATAAAGCATTTTGATACTAGCTCTTATCAGGATTTGGCTAATGATTTGAATTCAGAAGGGTATGAGATGTTAGGCTTTGTAACATCTGAAGATGGAGTCAAAATATATGTTAAGGAATACAAAAAGTTTCTGATAGTCCTGTCTAAATTGATATCGTATAAGAATTTAGTGTTAAATCGCTTTTTTATTAAGAAGCCTGATTTCTCAGAGGTGTTTAAAGTTATATTCTTAGAAGAATTAGAGGCGACTACTTCAGTAATCTCTACTTCGGAGAATATTGTCTCTGAATCAGATTTTAAAGACTTGTTGGATTCTAATAAACCAGAAGTTGTGTTTCAATGTTTAAACCAGGCAGGGGTGGATCCACTCTTTGTGGCTAAAATGATAAAGGAAATGAAAAAATGATTGGTAAGATAATTGGTGTTTTCAAAAAGAACTTTAAGATAATACTTCGTTCTAAGATATCCTTGTTAGTTCTACTGCTTCCTATTCTTCTTTTGGTCATAATTGGCAGTATTTATTCGCAAAACAAATTAAAGGTTTTGAAATTAGGCATAATTCCGTCTACTAATAATTCCATTGATATCTTTGAGATATTGAACTTTAGTAATTCTGAGGTGGATGTGGAACGGACAAGATTCCAATCTAAATTTGATTGTATTTCCTCTTTAAAGCAACAGGAGATAGACTTCTGTCTTAAGGGCTATTCTGCTGAAGGCCGGATTAGGATAGATGTTTATACTGATATGTCTAAGAGTGTTTTGGCCTGGAGAGGTTATGCTTTATTTGAGAATTTTATTAAATCTGCTTCTCGAGATATGATCTCTAAATTCATTGGGAGTTTGGTAGATGAAGTTCAAATCTTCTCTGAGAAAGCAGATAAGTTGGTTTTAGTTTTTGATAATAGGACAGGCTATTTAGAAGGGTTTCAACAAAAGATAGCCTCTTTAGAGAGTGAATTTTCAGATACAGAGATTAATACTTCTGGGATCGAGAATGTTGGTAAAGAGCTTGAACAATTTTCTTCTCAGATTGATTCTGTTTCATATTCTTTGGATAACTTCGAAGAGGAATTAGAGGATTACGAGGATATGCTATCTGAACTGGAAGAAACTATTTTCTTGTTTGAAAGGGAAAAGAACGATACTGTTGAGATGTTCAGTGAAGTGCTATCAGAGTCTATAAATGAGTTGGACACTGTTAGTACTGAGTTGCATACTTGGCTCTATTTTCCTGCTTGCGAAGAAAATCAGGTACTTAGTTCAGATCAATGCAGCGTGCTTTTAGAAAATTATAACAGGGTTAATGGTGTTGAAGAAGAATTAAGGATTCTACAGGATTCTGTTGATTCCTTGAGATTTGATTTTTCGGATGTATATGAAACCATCTCAGAAGCCAAGGATGATATCTCTTCTACGAGAAAGGATCTCAGGGCAATTAAACGAAGGATGAGCAGTGGGCAAGAAAATCTTGATAGCATTAGAGAGGATTTCATCATTCTTAAAAATCAGTTAGAGTCTTTTGAAGAGAAGAAATCAGATATTATGGAAGAATTGGATATTTTAGAGGAGGATTCAGGGAACTTTGTGGAAATGATGGATAATGTTTCCTCTGATCTATCTGGAATGAACGAAAAACTTTCAGAATATATTGAGGTAATCAATCCCACCTCTGCTTCTAATCCAATAATATTTTCATTTAACGGGATTAGCTTAAGCGATGATTCGGTAAGTCAGGATTTTTCATATATTCTTGTGTCAATTATATTTCTTGTTTCTGTGATGTCCGGGCTTACTTTCCTAATTAATGAGAAGCAGTCCAGTTCAATTGTTAGGAATTCTGTTTTGCCGAGTAATCCCAATCTCATCGTTTCTTATTTCTTTACAATCCTTTTGATTGTTTTTATTCAAGCTTTTGTT
>DAWM01000058.1:448-898 GCA_002505945.1 Candidatus Woesearchaeota archaeon UBA119 | reverse complement strand
ATTCAAGCTTTTGTTATAGTTTTACTTTTCAACCGATTCTTTCTGGGAGGAATAATCAATATGCTTTCTCCCTTGACTTCATTAGTTCTCTTTATTTTAGTAGCTTTATCGGTTTCTCTTGGTCTGTTAATAGGTTCTTTATTCAATAAGTATGAGAACGGGATGATTGTGGGCGTTTCAATCTCTGGAGTTCTTATGCTTCTCTCTGAAAAATTCATAATGCCTTCTTCTCTTTCTCATTTTTTGGCAAATCTTATTGAATACAATCCCTTTTCTTTGTTAGAAAATCTGCTTAGGATGTCTCTAATAAATATGATACCTTTTAATCAGCTTTTGAATGTCGTTTCAGTCTGTATTCTTATGATAATCGCTTTTTTAGTATTGGCCTTTCTGGGATTAATGTTCTCATCTGACAAGATGGTTTCATGAGAATAGAAAATCTTAAGAAGA
>DAWM01000058.1:0-225 GCA_002505945.1 Candidatus Woesearchaeota archaeon UBA119 | reverse complement strand
AATCTCTTGATTTGTTTGGGTTGGAACCATGAGGTTAAGTCTTTATTTATGGTTTAGTCTTCAATCCATAAAACAAACAAATAAGAATTATATGTAATCTAACCTGTTTGCTTGTTTGTTAAAGCTTTGAAAATGGAATGGGGAGTGTTTTTTGGAAATTGTCTTAACTCTATAGATTCTTTCTTCGGCACCCATGCTAAGTTTTTTACGTTTCTTACCGTATTT
>DAWM01000072.1:3655-9806 GCA_002505945.1 Candidatus Woesearchaeota archaeon UBA119 | reverse complement strand
CCAGAAAAACTTGATTCCCTTCTTAGACATAAAACGCCATGGATTACAGATGTAGATGTTTTTGTTATAGATGAGGTTCATCTCCTAAATGATCCGTCAAGAGGCCCAACTTTAGAAGTCCTCATAACAATGCTAAGACAGCTTTGCCCATCTGCCCAGTTTATTTATCTATCAGCAACAATAGGAAATCCTGAGATATTAGCAGAGTGGCTTGAAGCAGAGTTAATAATCGATAAATGGAGGCCAGTAGAGTTAAAGAAAGGAATCATGATGAGAAACAAGATTGAGTTCTTTGAATGAAGTTAATCACGGCTTGTATAGGTAAACCACTTCAGCACCAGTCTCAGAATCATAATCAACCTTTTTTAAATAATCACAAGAGTTGATAGCACGAATATCCGAAAAAACCTTCTCGATATCATCTTCTGTGACATAAAAAGAATAAAATAAGCGAAGATTCTGCTTAATCTCTTGGGAACGTTCTTCTAAAACGGAACGATTGAGTATAATATCATTCTCATCCTTTCTACCAAACAAAACTATTGGATTACAACTTGAAAAATCATAGCCATCATCCACCCACCTGCAAAAGAAAGGCTTAGTATCATAATGTTTAATAGAGGGAATAATCTGATACTCATAAGGCCAAAAGATACTGTTAAAGTGGGTATAATATAATGTAACATTATTTGGAACCTCTGATATCATCCTATCGAGAGAAGTAAAATACCAATTCTTTTCAAGTATACTCCTTTTTCCATCAACATAATCTTTTGGAAAAGAGTGCCAAACAAGCACAATTATTAAAGCTGTCCCTAAGAAATAAAAGAATCTGTTTTTCTGCTTATTTATAAAAAACAGAAGAAGAATCCAAAACACAAAAGAAAAGATTAAGAAATGATGGGAACCGTTGAGATCCCTCTCCACATCTCCAGACAATCTCCAAACATCCCAGAGGAATATAAAAACCCCTGTGATCATTACCAAGGCTATCAAGTAGATTACCAGGATTAATTCTTTTCGCTTGAGCTTTGCAAGGAAGAGAAAAATGAGAATAGATAAAACCAAAAAAGAAAAAAATACCCAATTAAAAGATACCGCCTTAAATGCCATCATAATAAAGTTTACATAAGTATTGTCTGTTAGACTGTTCCAGATAATCTCGAATGTGAAACCCGTAGAATAAAATCCAAACTTCACCAAAAACATATAAAATTTATAAGGGAGAGTCAAAACAAAAGGAATAAGGAGAGCCGCATAATATTTCATCCTTCTAACACCAGACATGAACATAACAAAAGCCAAGACAGGAAGTAGGAAAATGAGCTGTGCCTTAACTTCTACAGCAAGGACATAAAGCCACCCTATCCAAAAGTAGAAAAGCCATTTTTGGTGGGTTTGGATTTTTTTATGCATGATTAAGACACTCAAGAAAAGAAAAACCGACAAAAAGAAAAAATGAATAGGCTCTTTTGTAGATGTGCTGAGAAAACGAAGATTAAAAGGAATAAACAAAAAGATTAAGGCGCTTATAAAAGATTTTTTAATAGAAAAGAAGGATCTGAAGAACAAATAAAGGAAGACAATACCCAAAGCAGAGAAAACAAGAGGAACAAAAGCATAAATTAATACAGATGGATAAAAAAGGCGCATGAAAAAAGATAATAAAGCAGGATAACCAAACTCATGTTCATCTCCAAAAAAAGGGATTTGGCAGATTGGATTCTCATAATATATATGCTCAATATTGACCATACACGATGACATTATCAAATAAGGACTGTCTTCCACGCTTTTTCCATAGCCATACACAGCAAACAAACAAAAAAATGCTATGAAAAACAGAAGAAGAGACAGAAAGATCTCTTTTTTATACCTCTTAAGAACCTTGCTTGAATTCTTAAAGAAATAAATAATTTGATTTCGAAACAAGAAAATGGGTAAAAAAAGACTCAAAAACCACAAGAAAGAAATATAAATATATAGGCCTCTCGGTAAAAATAAGAAAAAGGGTCTATCTAAAAGCGGTCTAAAAAGCTCTAAGAACCTGTGGATTAGTGCCATTTTACCTTTACAAGTAAAGATAACAGCTAATTTCTTAAACAAATATATTAATTCTTGCATTAGAATTCCACAATTAATTTCACGTTATGGAGGTAAACCTAGAGTCTTGGCCTAGACTATACAAAAAAGGATAGTCGCCAGAAGCAAGATTAAACTGGAAGAGTCAAATATCATCTATATTCTCCAAAAATTCATTTGCTCAAGCAAACAGAAGTATAAAATTTCTCTCTTTTTAGCACACATCCCTTTTTTAGGAAATGTTTTTATATCTGCAGATTTGTAAATGAATTAATGGCAGGAAACACTGAAGATGAATTAACTGAGCCTATTGAAAAAGAGAAGGACGATAAAGAAGAGAAGTCTCGGAAAGATAATCCCAAGAAGAAGAGAAAAAAGAAGTTAATCTATCTCTCGATATTTATTGTTATCATAATCATAGCCTTAGCAATGACACTTTTCTCCATTCATGTAAACAAACCCTCTGTAAGCAAAGTATCAGAATACAGCCAAAGCACCTTCATATATGAAGTAGAGTATTATCTTGTTGAGCTCGGCTTCTACAAACTCCATCCCTTCTTTGAAGAACCACCCCTTGTAGAAATCATGTTATTAGAAAAAGATAAAACCATTAGCGCACTAGTGCAAGAGAATTCCCTAATCATGTCCGATGCAGAAAGAGAAGACCCAGACATCTCAATATACACCTATGAAAACATTATTAAAAGCCTAAGGGAAGCAGACTCCAAAGTAGAAATAGTAAACATGGTTAAAAGATATATCAAGAACGACAAGATTGTAATCGTTCCCCACAAACAACCACTTAAACTTGCTCTTAAAGGTTATTTGAGCCTAGCTTACCTTCTTTAAATCAGATTCATTTAGATGTGCTGGAAATAAAAAAAATCTAACAAAAAGAATCTTCAGATATATGTGTGCCTCAATCCTAAATCAAACTAGAAAAGATAGCAGCAAGTCAAAAAAATCCACTCTGAAGGGCGGAGTGTTAAACTCCATGCCAATGTTGTAAATTTTTGTGCATAACAGCAAAAAATCGAGAAGAGTATTAAACAATAAACAACCTGACTAACCAAAAAGGTTGGATAATATCAAATCCTTGTCAAACTTCTCCAAATCCTTATAGTTCTGGCCAGTCCCAAGGAAAATAATCGGTTTCTTTAAAACATACCCAATAGAAATAGCAGTTCCACCCTTTTCATCAACATCACTCTTAGTAAGAATAACAGCATCTATACCAACAGCCTCATCAAACTTTTGGGCTTGCTCTATACAATCATTACCAGTAATCATCTCTCCAACAAAAACCTTCAAATCCGGCTTAGTTACCCTAATAAGCTTCCTTAACTCATCCATCAGGTTTCTATTTGAATGCAACCTGCCTGCAGAATCAATCAGCACCACATCTATGCCCTTTGATTTCGCATGCTCTATAGCATCATATCCTACTGCTGCGGCATCAGCGCCATAATCATGCTTAATCATTTTAATTCCTAGACGTTTCGCATGATTCTCAAGCTGCTGTATTGCAGCCGCCCTGAAAGTATCAGAAGCGGCAAAGACGGATGAGAGCCCTTCCTGTTTTAAGAGATGGCCCACTTTGGCTAATGTCGTTGTTTTGCCGCTTCCGTTAATGCCTAAAAAGCAGATGACATAGGGTTTTTTGGAAATGACATGGGATTGTTTGAAAATGATATGGGATTGTTTGGAATCAGTATTGGAATTGTTTTGGATATCTTTTATTTTTTGTACCAAATCAAAAGGCTCTATTAAGATTTCCTCAATAGATTTTTTGATAGAATTTTCTATTTCCTGCTGAAGCTTAGTTCTTGATACTTCCTTGCCAATGAGTTCCTCGGACAAATCCTCTTTAATCTTCTCAATTACTCCATATGCAACATTGTTTTCTAAAAGGACTAGCTCAATCTCCCAGAAGATGTCGTCAAATTTCTGTTGGGATATCTTTGTTTTGGTCACGCCAGATATCAATCTCTTAAAGAAACCTGGCTTGGATTTCTCCTCTTTAATATCTTCCTCAGTAGCTTCCTTTCCTGTCTCTGCTAACGAGCCTTCCTTAGAACCTTTCTTGCCTTTATCTTGCTCTTTCTCGGGTTCTGGCTCGTCATCCGATTCCTCTTCTCCTTTGCCTTGTTGCTTCTTATCTTCCTTATTTTCTTTACCTTGCTTTCCTGCCTCATCTTGCTGGATTTTTTCACTTTGTACCTTTATTTCTTCTTTACTCTCTAATTGCTCTTGTTTTCTCTGTTCTTCCCTGTCTTGTTTTTTCTTCTTTTTCTTCTCTTTCTCAACTCCTTTTTCATCAGACTCCTTGAATTCTTCCTGCTCCTTTTTCTTTTCTTCTGCTCTTTTTGTTGATTTCTCTTCTTGGATGTCTTCTTGGATGTCTTCCTCTCCCACATTCTCTGTTGCTCTTTTCAAGGCTGTTCTAAATCTTTTCTTGAAGAATTCAAACATTTTGCTGCCTCATCAGATTCTCTATTTCATTAAGTTGATTGGCCAATGAATTGTAAAAATCTTTTAATCTCTCTTCATACCCCTCAAACTCCTGCCTTCGCTTCTTGAGCAGTTCTAGTGTTTCTTCAGGAGATTTCTTTACCATTACTTTCTTGCCTACATTGACAAACAACTTGCTTGTATCTATTTGACTTGCCTTTGCATATATGCCAGATGCTATGGGAATAAGGGTGTCATCTTTTATTTTGGTTTCCCCACTCTCTCCTTTTTTATGCTTGCTTATAATAAAACCAAGGAGCTCTATTGAACGCTCTAATTCATTCCTCTGAGAATTTAGCATCTCTAACTCTTGCTGTATTGTATTGATTTGGTTAACTAGTTCCTGATACTCTGCTTCAATTCCTTGCCCAGCTCCTGGTTCAGCAGCAAAAGAATCTGTTTTGTTTAAAGAGTCTGTCTTTTTATTGCTCTCCTTCTGTTTATTTCCCTGCATATCATCCTGATCATTCATCCGTTTATTCATCGTAACCCCTCAAGAAATTATCTATCTCAGATATTTCTATACCTGTTGAAAGCTGGCCAACTATAAAACCATTATCATTCAAAACCAATCCTGATGATATATAGGGCTGGCCAAAGTTTACAGTTGCTTTGAGTAGCTTTATTCCGAGTTCTCTTTCTATTCTTTCTAACTGTTCATCCTTTGATCCTGGTGTTATTATTCCTCTTTCTGAATTGAAAGAGATGCAAGAGCCTGTGGCTTCCACATCATCAAAGAGAATGCTCAGATAAGGAAGACTAAATATTTCCTTTATCTCTTCTTTTTCCTTCTCTGAAAAGATATCGCTCAACACAAGGGCTTTATCATTAACGGCAATAAGATTTCCTAAAGCAGTCTTTTGGGTCGAGAGAGTATGGATTTGAACGCCAAATCTCTCTAATTCTCTTAATTCCTTTAACTCCTCTTCAAAAATCAGCTCAGGTATGATTAGATGTGATGAATTTCCTGCACAAAACACCCCTAACAAGTCTGTGCCTAAGACAGAAGCCCTCATGACCTCAACTTTAAGAGTATCTTTTATTTCCTTCTCGTCCTTTTCGCTTAACCATTTAGGTATAAGACAAAACTTGTTGTTTGTATAAAGCAGAAGCCCGATATTTGGGTTATTCCTCAATGCTTTCTTTAAGATTTCCATAGATAAGGGTTCTTTATCGGCATTTAAAAAAGTTTCTTTAGAATATGCTTTGAAGATAACTTTCAAAAGGTAGGAGAAATTAAAAAACAGAGAAAAACGGACCCGCGGGGATTCGAACCCCGGATCTACAGCTTAGGAGGCTGTCGCCTTATCCAGACTAGGCTACGGGCCCATAACATGTCTCAATATGTTATACCATCTAATTCGAAGACTACAAGTCATCGGAGTTCTTAAATCAGAGGCTTACATTCAGTTTATTAATTTTTTGCTGGTTTTTTGTTTGATTTATAGATGCAGAACAAAAACTAACTGAATTCTAAATGGCTTCTAAATCATAAAAATCCACTGCGAATGTCACACCTCAACCTAAAGGTAGGGAATAAGGTAAAAGTCGCTTTGAC
>DAWM01000072.1:0-3433 GCA_002505945.1 Candidatus Woesearchaeota archaeon UBA119 | reverse complement strand
AGTGGATTTTTAGGATGCCAAAAATTCGCCCTAAAGGGCGGGGTGTTAAACCTCACACAAAAATTGTGAATTTTTGTGCATAAATTATAATTAGAAAGAACAAATACAAAAGAAAAATAATAAATGAAGAAAAGAGATTTACTCCTCAGTCTCCTCTTCGAGCTTGAGACCTTTTCTCTGCCTAATCTGCTTTCTTACCTCGTCTTGCAGTTCATGAGGCAGTACTTCAAACTCTTGATCCACCAATGAAAAGGTTCCTCTTCCACCAGTAGCAGATCTGAGCTCGCTTGATAGCCCGAACATCTCTGCAACAGGAAGCTTGCCAAAAACAGTGGCATGCTCTTTTTCCTGTTTCATATCGAGCAGCTGTCCTCTCTTATTAGCAATAATCTTTGAGATTTCACCAACATAATCAGCAGGTGTCTCAAACCTCAATGTTTGGACAGGCTCTAAAAGCATCGGGGAAGCTGTTCTTATCGCACCCCTAATACCTTCCCTTACCGCGGGATATATCTGAGCTGGCCCTCTGTGGATTGAGTCCTCATGCAATTTGGCATCCGTTAAGGTTACTTTTAAACCAAAGGCGGGTTCTCTTGCTAGAGGAGCTGCTCCCATAACATCCTCAAACATATCCATAACCATATCTATTATCTCTCCAATATGCACAATACCTCTTGTTCCATCCACTAAGATATTCCCATTGTAGATGTCTCTAACCTTCCTTGCCTCTTTTGTGTCCATTCCTGCATCTACAAAGGCCTCTATCAATTCATCATCTTTCTTCTTAACCCTTGTTTCGTATATATCTCCTGCCTTTATTTTCTTGCGGATTGCATCATCTAAAGGTTCTACAGTGAAGTAAAGCTTATTGTGCTTGTTAGGGGATTTTCCTTCTACTTCTGGAGAAGGCTTTGTTATTGTCTCCCTATAAACCACTATTGGAGGAGAACTCTTAATACTCAAATGCTTTTCACTTGCTATCCTGTTCTCAATAACCTCTAAATGAAGCTCCCCCATCCCTGAAATGAGATACTCCCCCGTCTCCTCGTTTATTGTTACGGTAACAGAGGGATCCTCTTTTTGGACTTGTCTTAAAACCTCTACTAATTTCGGCAAGTCTGAAGGGTTCTGGGATTCAATAGACTTGGTTATGACCGGCTCAAAGATGTGCTTTATCTGCTCGAAAGGCACAATGTCCTCAGAATCAGTAATAGTATCTCCTGCAAAGGTCTTTACACCTGCAATCCCAATAATATTGCCTGCAGGCACATTCTCTACAATCTCTTTTTTAGCCCCCTTATAGATATAAATCTGCTGAAGTCTACTTTGCTCTTTCCTACCTGCAACATGAACCATCTGCCCTTTCTTGGCAGTTCCCGAGAAGATTCTTCCGGTAGCAATTTCGCCTGCATTAGGATCAATAACAATCTTTGTAATCACTAAAGCAAGAGGCCCGTTTGGGTCGCAACTAACCAGGGATTTTCCATCCTCAGATTCCTCATCCCCATGCCAGATTTTAGGGATTCTATATACTTGAGCTTCCTTTGGATTTGGAAGATGTCTTACTACAGAGTTTAGAATTACTCTATGTAGAGGTGCCTTCTTCCCCAAGACCTTAGGTGCCTCTGCCTCATTATCCTCATAGGCTGAGATAATATCTTTGAAAGAAATACCTTCTTTTTGCATATAAGGAACAGAAAGCCCCCAGTTATGGAAAGCAGAACCAAAACAAACAGAGCCATCCTCTACCATAACCTTCCATTTGTCCTCAAAGCCCTTTGGAACTATGCCTTTGATGAATCTGTTAACATCAGCAATAATCTTGATGAAACGCTGCTGCATCTGCTCTGGAGTCAGCTTTAACTCCTTTATCAACCTATCAACCTTATTTATGAAAAGGGTTGGTTTAACTCTCTCTCTGAGAGCCTGTCTTAGCACGGTTTCTGTTTGCGGCATTATCCCTTCAACAGCACACACCAATACAATGCTTCCGTCAACTGCTCTCATAGCTCTTGTTACATCCCCGCCAAAGTCAACATGCCCAGGAGTATCTATAAGATTAATCAAGTATTCTTTTCCATCAAAATCATGCACCATAGAAACAGCAGCAGAGTCTATTGTGATTCCTCTTTCCTGTTCATCATCATGAAAATCCAACTGTAATGCTTTACCTGCTAATTCTTCAGACATCATACCAGCACCAGCCAGCAGGTTATCGGAAAAAGTAGTTTTTCCATGGTCAATATGAGCGCAAATAGCAATATTCCTTATTCGTTCTGGCTTGTCAGCCAATCTCTTTACCTTTTCAGACATCTTTTCTCCCATTTTTTATCCCTCAGTTTAAAATTAAATTAATAAAAACATCTTACAATGTTTTCTCAAATACATTTTCATAATCGTGTATTTGCTCAGGGGCAAACCACAATGAAATCTCCCTTTCTGCATCCTCCTGGTTAGCAGAAGCATGAATCAGATTCTTAACTGCAATGTTTTTGTTATCGGCGAACTTATAAGATATATGTGAGAAGTCTCCTCTAATGGTCCCGGGTTGAGCAGCCTTTGGCTCTGTTGGCCCAACTATCTTTCTCACAACTTCAATAGCATCATTGCCTTCAATCACCATACCTACCACAGGCCCTTCAGTAATAAACTTCTCTAATCCTACATAAAATGGCTTATCAACATGCTCTTTATAATGCTCCTTTGCCATGTCCCTGGAAACCCAGAGCATTTTCATACCAACTATCTTCAGACCTGCATTCTCAAAGCGAGATATAATATTCCCGCAAAGTCCTCTAACAACTCCATCCGGCTTGATTAAAACCAATGTTTTTTCAATCATCTTAAATCCCTTTTTATCTATAGTAGTTATAAAAAAGGCATAAAACAAAAACCCTAAAAATTATTCTTCACTTTTCAAGGTCTTCTTGGCCTTGGGTTTTCTCTTTAAAACAAGCATATTCTTCTCGCACTTAGAGGAGCAAAAGCGATATATCTTCCCGCTTTTTTGCACATACATCTTTCCGGTGCCTTTCTGAATATTCTTTCCACAAAAGGAACATCTCATCTTGACTACCTCCTTCTCCTATTTAAAGCACGAGCCTCAATCTCTGTTTCTCTCAACATAAGAATATCGCCTATTCTTACAGGACCAAACACATTTCTAATGAGAATCTTATTTTCGTCCCTTCCGGCAAGAACCTTGCATCTTACCTGTATAACCTCTCCTTTTTCACCAGTCCTGCCTATAACCTCTTCAACCCTGGCTGGAAAAGAAGGGGTAAATGAAACTCCTCCTTGTTGAGATGACTGAGAACCCTTTCCTTTTCTGTTTTCTTTTTTTCTTGCCATTTTAAAACCTGAAATTAACTAATCTACTCCTTTTTCTTAGCATCAGACTTGGATTCTTGTTTTTTCTCTTGTTTCTTTTCTG
>DAWM01000060.1:3518-3998 GCA_002505945.1 Candidatus Woesearchaeota archaeon UBA119 | reverse complement strand
TTAATTCTCGGAATTCATTCCGAATTTTCTCATAAGCTCCTTTCTGTTCAAAACGTTTATTACCTTGTTATCCTGTTTTATAACCTCATGCTGATCCCTTGTTACAATTGTTCCCTCGTCCAATTTGAATTTGTTCATTGCTGCCATCAAGCCCCTTATCTCTCTTTCTCTATTCTCTCCAGTTAGTTTGTAGCATGTCTGAATCGCCTTTTTAATCTTTACCCCTTCTTTAATTATAAAATCGCACTCACTACCATTCTCATAGAAATATACATTTCTTTCGTTTCTTTTGAGGAACATGAAAATGAAATTCTCAAACAGCCTTCCCAAATCAGGAGAGGATTTAAACGAAATCTGGGTAAAGACAGGATCTACAATATAGACCTTTTTCTTGTTGCCAATCATTTTCTTCAACGAATAATCATAGTTGCTAATAACATATAGGAGATTAGCATCATTGAGATATGAAATATACTGCTT
>DAWM01000060.1:847-3311 GCA_002505945.1 Candidatus Woesearchaeota archaeon UBA119 | reverse complement strand
TGAGATATGAAATATACTGCTTCGCTGTTTTATCATCCAGGTGGGAAATTGATTTTAAAGTATTATAGGAAATCTCTTTTCCAGGATTGGATATAAGATAATAGGAAAGATTCTCCATCGCTAATGTGTTTTGAATATTGAATCTAGGAATCACATCTTGGTAGAGTATATTCTTGTACAATGTTTCTGCCATCTTTTTAATTGGAACATCCTGAAGAACTATCTCAGGAAAGCCACCACTCACCAAATAATCATTAAAGGCTTTTTTCGATTCCTTAAGGGAAAAAGGATACACTTGAAGCGGAATCGTCCTTCCTGAAAGTATTGTGGCCATTTCAGAAGACAATAGCCTTGAATTAGAACCAGTTATAACTATCTTTGCCTCATTCTTTTCATATAGGGACTTAATGAACACCTGCCAGTCCTTGAAGAACTGGATCTCGTCAAGAAACACAAATACCTTCTTGTTCTTATCTGTATTGCTCTTAAAAACAGAATATATTTCTTGAAGATAACTGACATTATCCTTATATTGATTAAAAAAAGGATGCTCCAAGTTCAAGTAAAGAACATTATTCTCAGAGGTTCTTTTCAGAACAGTCCTTATCAACTGCTTCATAAGGGTTGATTTCCCGCATCTTCTTACCCCCACAATAGCAATTATCTGTTTCAGAGGAAGCAACTCAACTGCTCTTGAAAAGACCTCCCTCTCTCTAAATCTTCCTTTCTTTGCATTCTTAATGTTCTCCTCAATAACCTGCGATACCCTTTTCCTATCTATCTCCATATATTATGAGTTGATTTAGAACTATATATATTTTTCGGAATTCATTCCGAATTTTCCAAAGCCCAAGCACATTTGCCTTCTACGCATTGACAGCTCATGTTGTAATCCTTAGCAATATAACATCCCTCATAGGCACAACTTGTTGTTATGCCCTTTTCATGGGCGCTCTGGCACACCTGATCTTGGCATCCAGAAATGATACAATCCTCATCCTCTTTGCATTCCCCTTTAAGTGAGATACCGCAGAACTCTTCTTCCTCAACATCTTCTTCTACTTGGAAAGAAGCATTCTCAGGCACAATAGAAGCCATCTGCCATACTTCTTTTGCCTCTCCATCAGAATAATCGTAAACCCTAAAGTTGTAATAATCAGGCTCCAACGGCCCAAAGGTATAGTTTACCAAGAAATAGCAATCCTTTCCTTCCTTCTCCCCTTTTTCTTTCTCAATGATATTTGTAGAATACATATCAAAATCAGGACCTTCATTGATTTCAGGATTCAATTCCATACCACAATCCATCTTCTTTATATGACTTAGTGTTATCATATCTCCATTTCTTAGCAGTCGGAATCCCGAGTAATCAGATTTGTTCTGGCTTATGGTTTCTTTCACATCATAGTTGAGTTCAGGTTCTGTAACAGAAACAACATTATTTTCCCTCCTCCGAGAAGTGCTAGTTTCTTCCGTTTTAGCATCAATCTCTTTATCTTCATCCCTTGGAGGCTCACTGGAAAAATCCATCTCATTAATTATGAGAGCAAATATAAAAACAATAAACATTACCGCAACTATAGCATAATACTTATTCATCTTCTAGCTTACTTAAATAAGAATTATTTATATATTTTTAGTTTTTGTTGATATGTTGCCTTCAAACACGAAAATTTTATAATTGGTTAGGGTAATATTTCTTCTTGAGGTGATCTAATTGAAGCTAGGAAAAAGTTCTTTGTTGTTAGGGCTATTTTTATTGATGTTGGTTGTTAGACCTGTGTTGGCTACAGAATGTACAACTATAAAAGATGCAGTTAAGGAAGGACAGCCTTTAATAAGTCCTTATGGGGATATGGCAGTAATGGGTTTTAATGAGTATGGATTTAACTATCAGGCTCATCTTTTCAACGGAGATTTCTGTGACCATTTTATAGAGTATAGAGAAGGTCAGCCACAGCATGAATGGTGTGTTGAAAATTTTGAGGGAGTTAAGTTTATTTCTCGGTGGAGCGATACTCTATTAAGCAATGTGGATTGCAATGGAGACGGTTATCTGGATTTTAATCTAAATCTCTATGGAACCGATGCTTGGGTTACAACAAAAATATTTGGAGATGGCTGGTTTGAATATATGAAATTCCTTGCTAAACCTTATCCGGAATTTGATTGTACCGAAATAGGAGGTGCCAATGTGCAGGGAAGAGGCTTTCTAGATCAGTTTTGTGTAATCCAACAGATTGGGGATAGAAATAATCCTGATTCAAAGGGACTATTATATCATGTAATCCCTACTGGATTTAAGGCACTTTCTATGAGTGAATAAAGAATTTCTTTTTTCTTTCTTATGCACAAAAATTCACAATTTTTGTGTGGGTTTTAACACCACGCTCTTTAGGGCGAATTTTTGGCATCCTAAAAATCCACTCGTCAAAGCGACTTTTACCTTATTCCCTACCTTTAG
>DAWM01000060.1:0-648 GCA_002505945.1 Candidatus Woesearchaeota archaeon UBA119 | reverse complement strand
TTTACCTTATTCCCTACCTTTAGTATGGGGTGTCATTCACAGTGGATTTTTATGATTTTTAGTTTTAGGGCAGCCATTTCTTGGGATTATTGAGCTTATCAGGCAGGTAATTGTTTATGACATAGTTTAGGTCATACTTGGCAAAAGCCTGCTGCTCTGCCCTTTTTCCAAGCTTGAGCTGCTTCTTTATGGCTTCCTGCCATTCCTTATGATACTGCACAAAGGGATCGTTCTTTAAGGCATCCTTCCCTCTCTTAATATCTACTTCTTTTAGTGGATGAGTAGGCAGTTTATACTCTACAATATCATCAGGTGTTACCCCTATGAAGCGGGCGTTGGGCACACAGAAGAACTCATTGATATGAGCGGCATTTCCAGAGCCCACTTTTAAAGTCCTGTATATGTTCATATATCCATAGAAATCTCCATCAGTAAACACATAAACAGGAAGCTTCTTTGAGTCAGCAAGCCGCCTTATGAAGCGTCTGCAGGCCCTTGTAGGCACCCCTCCCATTGATATTAAGATGGTTTGTGAATCCTTCCAATACTTATGCTTCACAAGCCTTTGGAATGTACCAGCAGTTTCAATAGCAATAATGGCTTTTGCGGTGGTCTCAAACTCCAAATGCTCAACCGAACTTGGGATGG
>DAWM01000041.1:1637-4221 GCA_002505945.1 Candidatus Woesearchaeota archaeon UBA119 | reverse complement strand
ATGCTGAAGATGCAAATGTTGAAATACGACCCTGCCCCTGTAGAACCTGGCGGTAATTTTGAGGTATGGATTCTCTTGGAGAATGATGGTAGCAGCAAGATAGATGAAGCAACAGTTAAGATAGAGGACTCTTTTCCTTTCTCCCTTGAAAGAGGGGAAGATAAAGAAGAGACTTTTTCCATCCCTCCAGGTTCAGATGCAATAGCCCGGTTTAATGTTGATGTTGCGAAGGATGTCACCGAGGGAGTTAGAAAATTAAAGGTAAGCTATTCAAAGGGGGATGATGTCTGGGTAGAAAGGGAACTCAACATCTCAATCCAAAGCCATCAAAATCTTATCTCATTAGAGGATATTGAGATTAAGCCTGATACTATTGTGCCTGGTGACAAGGTGGAGATAACTCTATTCCTCAGAAACATAGGAAATTCAATAATTAAGGATGTTTCAGCAGGGTTGCAGCTATATTCACAAACAGAAACAAGTGTTCTTGAACTGCCTTTTGTGCCTTACAAAGATACAGCAACAAAGAGGATAAGTTTTATTGAGCCAAAGAAAGAAGAAGAGGTTGCGTTCTCTTTGCAGGTGGATCCGAACGCTGGGATAAGTACTTATAAGATTCCAGTGAGCATCCAATACTATGATGATCAAGGAGATGTTAAAACTGCTAGCGATTTATTAGGTATAACTATAAGTGATATCTCGGATGTTGAAGTGCTTATAGATTCAGAGAAGACTTTAAGACCTAGAGAAACTAATGATGTCAGCTTTAAGACGATAAACAGAGGTTTCAATGAGATAAAGTTTGTTACTGTAGAGATAACTGAAACAAAGCAGTTTGAGATAATCAGCCCGAGCAAGGACTATCTAGGAAATACTGATTCAGATGACTATGAAACAGCAGATTTCAAGATTAAGCCGCTTAGCTCAAGCGGATATATCCAAATCCCTTTAAGGGTAACATACCTGGACTTCATGAACAATGAAAAATCCATAGAGAAAACATTTGAGATGAGAATATTAAGTGAGGAGGAGTTACCTTCTTCCTCAAACAAGGGATTATGGATCGGTATCGTGCTGATAGTGATTGTTGTCGGAGCAATAATCTACTTTAGAAGGAAGAAAGCCCTTGAAGAATAAAGAGAAGAAAACTGGCCTAAAATGATTCTTGATTTTTTTTCAATGGCCTTGACTAATCTTCGCAGAAGACGAAGCAGGTCTTGGCTAACCATCCTTGGAATAGTGATTGGGATTATCGCTATAGTTGCACTTATTTCTTTAGGTCAAGGACTGAATGATTTTGTTGCAGGACAGTTTGAACAGTTAGGAGCCAATAAAATCGTTGTTCTATCAGGAATTACCTCTGCTACTTTGAATGAAAAAGATGTGGAAGCAATTGAGGATGTAGACGGAGTAAGATACACCTACGGCAGTTTGGTCAAAAGAGGATTTGCGAGCTTCCATTCAGATACCCAATCCATAAATCTAATGGGTTTAGAAAGTAACAAAGAAACCCTAGATGCCTTCATTGAAACTACTCCTATTGACTTTGAGGGAGGCAGATTTCTTGAAACAGGGGAAAGCAGAGGTATTGTTGTGGGTTGGAAAATCGCCTATGATACCTTTGAGAATGATTTAGAAGCTGGGAGAGAGATTTCAATAAGAGATAGGAATTTTAAGATAGTGGGCATTCTCAAGAAAACCGGCTCTTTTATCATTGATAATGTAGGAATAACATCGCTGAAAGACATGGGGGAATTGTTTGAAACAAAGGAAAGTTATTCAAGAATCTTTGTTGATGCGAGGGAAGGTGAAGATTTAGAAGAATTGACTGAGGAGATTAAAAAAGAATTGAGAGAAGCAAGGGATGTGGAGAAAGGCTCAGAGGACTTTAGTGTAGAAAGTGCTCAGGATGTAGCTGAGAGTTTTTCAAATGTAATGGGAACAATACAATGGTTTCTCATAGGAATTGCTAGCATATCGTTACTTGTGGGCATTATTGGGATAATGAACACAATGTATATCTCGGTTATTGAAAGAAAAAAGGAAATCGGAATTATGAAAGCCTTGGGAGCCAGAAATTCTCATGTTTCCTTAATGTTCCTGCTTGAATCAGGGATAATTGGATTGGTTGGTGGTGTGATTGGTACTGCTTTAGGGGTTCTGTTAAGTATGGCTGCCTCAAGCGTAATATCTCAATATGTATTGGAGAATTTCGCTCCTTCGTTTTCCCTAGAACTCATACTGCTTTCACTAGCACTCTCATTTTTAATGGGAATAATTGCCGGAACTTGGCCTGCATATCAGGCTTCAAAACAGAATCCAGTTAAGATACCCAGGGAAGAATAAAAATGGTAATAGAGCATTTCAAGATTGCATTGAGGAATATAAAGAGACGAAAGGTAAGAACCTTTCTTACTTTGATAGGGATATTAATCGGCACTATGGCAGTGGTTGCTCTTTTTTCTGTTGGGGATGGAATAAAAGAAAGCATTGAAGAAGAATTTGAAAAGATGGGCATGGACAAGATAATGGTTACGCCTGGGGGAGGAGACATGATGTCTATGATGACCAGCACCTCCTCTTT
>DAWM01000041.1:400-1447 GCA_002505945.1 Candidatus Woesearchaeota archaeon UBA119 | reverse complement strand
TTAGATGATGAAGATGTGGACATTATAAGCAAAGTGAGTGGTGTAAAAGGAGCTGCCAAGATGCTCACTTTGAACGAGAGAATCTCTGTTGATTCAGAAAGCAAGATTCAGTTTGTTATGGGCATCCCCCAGTCTGAGGAGGGGAGAGAGATAATCAAAAGCATGCAGAATTTTAAGATAGTAGATGGCAAAGATTTAGAAGAAGGATACAAGAGAAAAGCGGTCATGGGCTGCCTCTATGCCAAAGAAGATGAGGTTTTTAAGGATAGGCTTGATTTAAGAGACAAGATAAAGATATCTGGCGAAGAGTTTAGAGTGATTGGTTTTCTTGAGTGTATTGGGAATCCTCAAGACGATTCCAGTATTATTATCACTTTGGATAGTGCTGAGAATATATTAAGCGGAGAGGGGGCGATTACTATTATTGCTCAAGTGGATAAGGGAGAAGATCCTGAGAAGGTGGCCGATGAGATAGAAAGAAAGATGAGGAAGAGGAGAGGGATTGATGAAGGTCAGGAGGATTTTTCTGTACAGACATCTGCTGATTTGTTGAGGACGTTTAATAGAACATTCTCGTTGATTCAAGCGGTCATAATAGGCATTGCTGCAATATCTCTTTTGGTTGGAGGGATTGGCATAATAAACACAATGTATACGGCTGTATTGGAGAGAAAATCAGAGATAGGAATAATGAAAGCTACAGGAGCAAGAAACCGAGACATAACACTTATATTCTTATTTGAATCAGGAATGCTGGGGTTGATTGGAGGATTGATTGGGGTGGCATTAGGAGTGGCCATGGGTAAGCTGATTGAATTTCTTGCCACCACGTTAGCATCCCTGGGTTTCTTACAGGTGCATTTCTCTCCTACAGTTATAATAGGAATGCTTGTCTTCTCTTTAGGATTAGGGGCTTTGTTCGGTGTATGGCCTGCCAGGATTGCAGCTAAGATGCCGGCAGTAGAAGCCATAAGAAAGAAGTAAAAACAAGAAAAACCAACCAAATTCTTTTAAATCATTTGCTTGATTATTCTATTATGCAAAGCT
>DAWM01000041.1:0-209 GCA_002505945.1 Candidatus Woesearchaeota archaeon UBA119 | reverse complement strand
TCTATTATGCAAAGCAAGAATGAGGAATATAAGCAATTAGAAAGTTTGGCAAAGGATTATTTCCAAGAAATAACTAAAAAGAATTCATATCCGAAGATTAAAATAAAGAAAGGGCTCGGTAAGCTTTTGAATCACAGGCTTGGGTATTTATACAAAGGGAAAATCATTATCTTCGATTGGGGTGAGCCAACCAACCTAAAAACATTATT
>DAWM01000030.1:747-12983 GCA_002505945.1 Candidatus Woesearchaeota archaeon UBA119 | reverse complement strand
AAACTTAAATGTCGCTTAACATCTATTACGCGAAGTTGTTTGGCAAATTGGCGTAATGCGTAATGGATGTTATGTGGAGATTATTCTGAGTTGATTTTCTCTTATTTCTTTATCTAACAGCTATTTAAATATCTCTCGAAGACTTCCCGAGAGTATTTGCTGATAGGGTTTTTCTGGCTTTTAGCTCAGATTTTCGGTATTTTTCCTATTCTCAGAAGAGAAAACTCTTAAAGATTCCTGCACGGTTTTCTTCTATGAGTTATACTGAAAAAGATAACTATTTGAATGCACTAAAAGAAGCTTGTGTCCTCAAGGGATATAGTGAAAAAACACTAAAGGCTTACTATTATAATGTTAAGAGATTCCTTGATTTTATAGATAAGACTAGACTTAATCTTAACAAGGGGAGTGTTAGGTCTTATTTATTAACCCTTGATTTATCAATAAACTCTTCACGCCTTCACTACGCTTCATTAAGATTCTTTTTCTCGGAAATACTTCATAGGTCTTTTTCAACTAAAGAAGTGCCAATAAAGAAAAAAGCAAAAAAACTTCCAAAGGTGCTCTCAAAAGCACAGGTTAAAGCTCTGATTGAAAGCACGAATAACATAAAACATAGGCTAATTATAAAACTCCTTTACGCTTCAGGGCTCCGCCTTCAAGAACTAATCAATTTGAGAAGAGAAGATGTTGACTTCGATAGAAATATCATTAGAGTAATCGGAGGAAAAGGCAAGAAAGACAGGATTACTCTGCTATCAAACTCAATCAAAATTGACCTTCTCAAATATTACTCTAAAGCAAGATTCAATACAGAATATGTTTTTGAGGGGAGGAAAGGCAAGTACTCTAAGAAATCTGTTCAACTTGTTCTAGAAAAGGCAGGTAAAAGTATAGGGATAAAGGTGCATCCTCATATGCTGAGACATTCTTTTGCAACACACCTTCTTGAAGCAGGCACAGATATCCGCTATATCCAAAAACTTCTGGGACACTCAAATCTCCAGACCACTCAGATTTATACAAAAGTATCCAAGAGAGAATTAGAAAACATAAAAAGCCCATTGGATAATATTTAAACCAACACAATCTTTAAAAATAATCTTCCTACTTTTTCCTATTCAGATGAACAAAATACTTAAAATCTATAAACTGCTTTACGATGAATATAAACCTCAGGGGTGGTGGCCTATCCTTATGTCTAATGAAAGTGAAGAATACGCTACTTTATACCACCCAAATGACTTCTCTTATCCGAAAAACAGGGATCAACGCTTTGAAATCAGCATCGGAGCGATATTAACCCAGAACACCGCCTGGAAGAATGTGGAAAAGGCCTTGATAAACCTAAAGAAGCAGGATTTGTTGAATTGCAAAGGCATCTTGAGGGTTAATGAAGAAAAACTAAAAGAGCTGATAAGGCCCTCTGGATATTATAATCAGAAGGCAGAGAGATTGAAGATTTTTGCCGATTGGTTCTCTAAGTTGAGAAAGATACCTCAAAGAAATGAGCTTCTAAGCTTAAAAGGCATAGGCCCTGAGACAGCAGACTCAATCCTTCTATACGCATTCAAGATACCTTCCTTTGTAGTGGATGCCTACACCAAAAGGACTTTTTATGCACTTGGATTAATCAAGAAAGATTCAAAGTATGAAGAAGTAAAGCATCTATTTGAACAAAACCTGCCCAAAGATTTCAAGCTTTATCAAGAATACCATGCCTTATTGGTAGAGCATGCAAAGCGGTTCTATCTCAAAAACAAGAATAGCAAAGAGGATTTTCTTAAAACTAAGATACATCATTAAAAACTTCAATCACTCCCAAAGCCAAGAAAAGCTTTATAAATGCCTTATATTTATTCAATACCATTAGAGGTAACATACTATGAAGAAAGAAAAAATTACGATTTTTGGAGTATTGGGCTTGTTTATGATAGTCGGGTTTTTAGCAGGATGTACAGGCCCTATTGAAACTCTACCTTTAGATAATACAACCCCCGAGAACCCTCCAGAGAAAGGACCATCCAGATCGATTGAAGGAGATAAATATTTTGTCACTTATTCTGAAGGAATTTTATCTTATAATTTAACAATAACCCTTCCAAACCCTTGTTATAAAGCGGCCTTGGAAAGCGATGTTATTGAAACAGAAGAAGGGAATGCAGAAGTGTTGCTAGACATTACTACCACCGCGCCTGAAGAAGGCACAATGTGCGCTCAGGTAATAGACTACAGAACCTTTACAGGCAAGATTAATTTTACTGGAGAAGGCATTGAACCTGTCCTGGTAACTGTTAGATTAGATGGCAGTGAAGTTTATACAAAGAATTTGAGCTAAAGTGTTTTTTTATTTCTCTTTCTTATTTCTTCCCAGGAAGTATTTATGGCTAGACTAACCCTATCACATCTTGCTCCCATTTTAAAACAGGACTTTGGATTGAAAGTTATATCTTGATTCTTTTTGACCAACTCTTTCAAGCCATCAAAATTTTCAGGAATGAAACCAAGACGATTCATCCTAAAGGAAGGTGAAGCCGTGCTGCTGCATCTATAAACAAAGCCATCTGTTCCTATTGTTATCTGATAATAACTATACGCGCAATGCTGAAAGTTCATCTTGTCCACATCTTGATTAACTGGAGACATATAGAATATATATGGTTTCTCTTTATTATCTTTAGAAAGAAAGGGTGCTATAAGAGTCTCGTACTGCAGCCCCTTATCTTTCTCAACTCTATTCTTATATTCTCTTACCTTGGAGAAATCACTGCCAAAACACTCATAAGGAATAGAGAACTTTAGGGAATCAATCCCAAGCTCCTTTGCTATTGAAACAATATTCTTAATATCTTCATATGAAGAATTCTCCTCACAAATCAAATAACTCATCCTAAGAGCAGGGAAGCCATTACTTCTTTTCTGTGCTAATATTCTTAATCCTTCTATAATCCTAGAAAAATAATTCTGCTTTGTTCCCTTAACCTTTTTATGGGATTCAGGGCTCCCCGCATCTATGCTTATAGATATATAATCATTGTTTGAATTGGATAGCTCACATAATTGGGAAATGAAACCTTGCTTATCCTCCAACTCCTTGAGCAATGCTCCATTAGTATGCAGCCCGAAATTAGCTCCTGTTCTTTTTGTTTCCTCAATCATCTCCAGAAGATAAGGATTTAAGAGCGGTTCAGAATAGAGGCCTCCAAAGATAATATAAGGTATCTGGCCATTGATATCCTTTATCAAGGAAAGTGCTTTTTCTTCATAAGAGCATAATTCTTGAGAAAGGATTCTTCCTTCACAGAAGCTACAGTTGAAATTGCATGCTTTTTTATGATCCCCAGGCAAATGAATCTCCAGCTGTCTTGGGAGAACTAACTTATCTCCAAAAATCTTATCTAGATCCCCTTTGAGATGTTCTTTGAGGAGTTGAAAGTATTTATATTGTTTAGGTGCTCCATTTGATTCTCTCATATTCTAGACCCATTCCTTGAAACATATTTAAAGCTTTTTATCCGTTCAGGCGTTTAAAGAACAAAAAAGTTTAATACTATGAGCCAAATGCTTTTTATATGAAAACAAAAAAGCCTTACGATGCTTTCCTCAGAGAACTGACAATAGTCTTCCCTCTATATAATGAGAAAAGAAGAGTAGAGTCTACCCTTAAAAAAATAAAGAATTTCTATAACAGGATTAACTCTTTTCCAATTCTCATTTTTGTGTTAGATGGATGTAAGGACAATACCAAGGATCTCCTTGTTGAAAACTTAAGGAAGAATGATTTACTCTCGTTTTCTAAGATAATAGATTATAAACCAAACAAGGGTATAGGATATGCTATGCATCAAGGGCTTAAGCAAGTGAAGACACGATATGTACTTTTCTCAGATTTTGATCTTGCTACTCCTCTTTCCGAATTGAGAAATCTTTATTCTTATCTGCCTAAATATGATATAGTTATTGGCTCAAGATGGCTTGATAGGAGCAAGGTAAAGGGCAACATTTTCCGCAAGCTTCTGAGCAGTATATCTATCCACCTAATCAAATTAATGTTGAGCATAAAAATCTCAGATACCCAATGTGGGTTTAAGCTTTTTAAAACAGATATAGCTAAAAGGGTTTATGCTAAGAGACAAATTAATCGCTTCGGTGTTGATTTTGAGATAATCTTTATAGCAAGTAAAAAGGGCTATAGCATTAAAGAGATGCCAGTTGAATGGCGACATGAGAAAGGCAGCAAGGTTGGCATATTTGATTATTTTAAGACATTAAAAGAATTATTTAGGGTTAGATGGAACGGTCTTAACGGAGCTTATTCATAGGTAATCGTTACCTTTTTATATAATCCTTTTTTGAGATTCTAACATGGCAGAAATAATGGTTATCCCAAGGTCTATACTTTTCTCTAAAGGTGAATTTCAGGGCTTCTCAGATGAGAATATTGATTTAATCCTTAACCAAATAAGAAAGAACTATCGCTTTGTGGAAAGGGAGAAAGCTGAGCACGAACCTCTGCTAAAGCAGCCAATCGCTTATTGTATTCTTTGCAATCCTGAAAACAAGATATTTGCCTATCAAAGGGCCTCTAAGAAGCAGCATTACTCTGAAACTAGGTTATACGGCAAATGGTCTTGGGGCGTAGGCGGTCATATAGAGAAACATGATATTAAAGCAGATGAGGATCCTTTAATAACAAGCTTAGTAAGAGAGCTGGAAGAAGAGGTTAATCTCTCAATAGATCCAAAAGACATCACAGTCCTTGGGTTTATAAATGATGATTCTGATTCAGTAGGCCAAGTGCATTTTGGACTGCTCTGCTTAATAAGAGTTCATCAATCCCATATAAACACCAATGAAGAGATTGTTTCCTCTGGGATGTATTCATTGGATGAACTAAAAGAAATAATCAAAAAAGCCAATGTTGAGAACTGGTCAAGGATTGCTTTGTCGTCTATAGGAAAGATGTTCAATTCATCAAATAAATAGAATAGTTCCTTCCTAATTTCAGACGTGAAATCTCGTTTTGATTTCTTAGTAAATTTCCATGTTTTTCAGATTTCTTTTTGTTTATTTCTACAAAAAACCCTCAAATCACTAAATAAAACATCTTCCCTTTTATTTGATTTACTCTTTAATCAGATTTTAATTATCCAAAATGCCCAGAGAAAAACATTTGTTTTATCCAAAAAAAGAACATTCTTTAACATTAAACCTACTTTCCACTTTCTCAAAACCTTAAAGCAACTATTAATAACTAGATAATACCTGAAAGAGCAATCTCCTTGGGAGGTGTTGAAATGCCAAAAGGAAAGAAAAAGGCTGCAAAAAAAAAGAAATGAGGTGATTTCAGATGTCTTTCTACGAAGATGATGAGGAAGAAGAATTGGATGACGAAGACTTTGATGATGACGATTATGACGATGACGATGATGATTACTAGTCAAATCTAGAAATCTAAGCTAATGCTCACCTCTTTGTTTTTATTTTTTATTTGATTTTCTTTTTCTTTTAACACTTTTTGCTTTTTATCTTCTTTTTTAGAAAGCTTTATAAATTAGTTTTTTAAGATAATATATCAGAGGAGGTCAAAATGGCGAATAGCCCTCAAAAAGATACCAAATCAGCTAACAAATCGGATTCTAACAACGATTATGTTATTATTTCCAAGCATGAATTGGACAACCTTAAAAGAGAGATTCAGGAGTTGAAGAAAGGCTCTAAAGGCTACACATCGGTAACAATAGAAGAGCTTAATGATTCTATACTCAACCTTAATCATTCTGTTCATATGCTTTTGGAGCTCTTTGAAGGGGCTGCTAAAGAGTTTAAAAGGCAAGAAGAGAGTGATTTAGAGGGAAGCGGAACCAATAAACTTGCCTCTAAGCTGGATGTGCTTATTGAACAAAACAAGGCGATGGCTAAAGGAATACTCTATTTAGTAAGGTCGGATAAGGAAGAGAAGGAGCAGCTCAAGCAGGAAAGAGAAGAGCAAAGGCGGCTTAGGGAGACTCTAATGAAAAGAGAGCATGTCTCGGCTCCTTCTAATACTGGCAATCGGCGCTTCAATGCCCCAAAGAATGTAGCTCCCTCCTTGATAAACGAACTTAATGAGTTTAATGATGAAAATCAGGGCTCAAATAACGAATCTTCTGATAAGAGGGAACCTCCCTCTTTAACAATGCCTCCACATAAATAAACTAAGATGCCAACCAAAAGTATTCTTGTGGATTTTTTGAAATGTGTAGCAGATGAATACAATAAGCTCTCTGAAATGAATATAATAGATATGGAGCCGCGCGTTAAAAAGGTTAGACCTGCTGTTTCTCTTAAATCCAGGCCAAATACTTCTAAATCCAAAAATAAGGGTAGGAAGAAAAGTAGCAATAAGAAGACCAGTAAGAAGAGAATTAGTAAGAAAACTAGTTCTAGAAAGAAAAAAACGTCAAAAAGAAAGGATTATTCAAAGAAGAAAAAAGAATTACTAGCTCAGATTAAGAAACTTGAGCAAAAACTCAACAAAATACACTCTAAGAAGCATTCTGAGCGGATTAAGCGCCTAAATGGTATTCTAGCCCAATTAAAGAAAAAACTCAAGAATCTTTGATTTTAGAGGTCTTTTGGCATGACCGTCTTTCTCCCATTGGCCTTTGCTCTTAAACAGGCCTTGAGCACAGCCTCTTTTACATATATATTTAAGGATTCGTCAAAACCCTTTCCAATTGCGAATCCCTTAGCCAATTTTCTTAGATTGCTTTTCACGATATAGTATCTTTCCATGGATATCCCCCTTATTATTCTGTTTTTTCCTATATTTATAATATTTATGCATCTTTTCCTTAAAAGCAAAGGGTTAGTTTTTTAAATGATTAGTTATCCGCCCTCTCGCACAATGAGTTCAAGCAAAGACACAATTGATAATATTTTAGTGGTTTGTCCAACTAAGGCTAAATCCGATGAGATTGTGAAGGTTGTAGAAGAGGCATTCCCACAAGCAAATACATATATTGCTCTGAAGGAGTTTGATGTTGATCTTTATCTTACCAAGAACAATCCTGATTTGATGTTAGTTGATGGAAAACCAAAGGAAAAAACAGAAAAAGTAGGAGAAAATAGGTATGTTAAAGTCGGGTCTAAAACCCTCCCTCTTAAAGCTGAAAATTACGCAAAAGATGAGAAGATTCCATATATCAAAGCATCTTCCCCCGAAAAAATATATAAGAAAATAGAGAACTTCAAGAAAAAGAAGGTCCTCTTAAGGTAATTCTAACACAAATATTAAATAATAATAGATTCTTTTTTTCTATATGGCTGATTTTGAAGAGAAATGCATTTTCTGTAATATTGCTCAGGGTAAAGTAGAATCCAAGAAGATATACGAAGATGATAAGGTTATTGGCTTCCTTGATATAAACCCTGCAAACCCCGGACATGTTCTTCTCATACCTAAAAAGCATGTTATGATGTTTCCTATGATGGATGAGAAGCTGGTTGGCTATCTTTTTGCAATGGCCAAGAAGATATCTCTAATTATGCTTCAGGTGATTAACTCTAAAGGGAGTACTTTCTTGGTGGCAAATGGTGTTGCTGCAGGCCAGAAGGCCCCTCATGCAATACTCCATATAATCCCAAGGTATCAAGGCGATTCAGTAGGGCTTGTCCCAGAAACGCAAGAACTTGATACTGCTTCGGTCAATAAGCTTAAGACAGGTCTTATTCAAGGCATGAAAAAGGTTTTTGATGAAGGAAATATTGTGGAGGAAAATTCTTCAGAAGAATCCCCTCCCGAAGGTATAGAGGAAGAGAATTCTGATGAGAATGAAGACGATGAGGAATTAGAAAAGAAGAAGCAGGATAACGATGAATTCAGCCCAGACGACATAGCAGATTTATTTTTAAATAAATAGAAAATGGTAGAATGCGAACTTTGCAAACTAATGAAAGAGGACACGAGAGTGCTTTATAGAGATGAGATTACAACTGTTATGATTCCAAAAGAAGTCTCTGCTTTAGGAGAGCTAATCGTCTTGCCAAACAACCATGAAATACTATTTGAGAATCTTCCTGATGAAACTGCCTCTCATATGGCGATTATCGCCAACAAGGCCTCTATGGCGCAAGTAGCAGCCTTAGGCTGCGCCGGTACCAATCTGCTTATTCAGAGCGGCGAACAAGCAGGCCAAAAGCATTCTCATACCTTTATTCGTATAATACCCCGATTTGAGAAAGATAATATTAACTTAGAATGGCAGCCACAAAAACTTAGCGAGGAAGATATGTCTACAATAGAGATAAAGTTAAGAGAAGCTTGCCAAAAGATATTCTTTAAGCAGAAAGAGAAAGGCCCTGAGGAGTTTAAAAGCGCTGGAGAAGAAAAGCCAGGGGAGAAAGACCAGGATAAATATAAGCACATGCTAGAGCATCTGAAGAGGATGCCTTGATTTACTTAAAAAACTCATCATCTTTGGGCCTCGTAATAATATATTTACCATCCCAATATGCCTCTGATTCTTCTTTAACCTTTTTATAGTGCTTCTGTTCATTAATAATCTGCTTTAGATTTTCTCTTAATTTGGGATCAGGAAGATTTTCTATCATTTCATCTCTTTTTTTCAGGTTTTCTACTTTCCTTCTAATAGCTTTCTTTAGTTCTTGATATCCCATCTTACTGTCCATCAACATGTTAACTGCATTTGATGTCTGATTAACAATCATTTTGCATATTTTAGCTATGTTCCCTTCGCCATTAGCAGATTCTTTGTAAACCTCTCTAGGGTTATAAAAGGGAAATTCTCCTGACAAGATAGTAAGATCCTGGCCTATTTTGAATCCGTGTTTACATTTGAATTGATAATCCAAGAAATGTTTGGAGTGTAATGGTTCTTCTTTTCCAAAGAAGTATATAGTAAGAAGATCTTTCCCAAACCAATTATGGACATTTTTAGAAAGAGTTGTCACGCTGTTTAGGATTTTTCTCAGTTCTTCTCTTCTTATATCCTCTTTACCTATTTCTATCTCTTCTTCTTTTGAAGGAAGTCTGTAGTATATGAAAAGACCGGGTTCAAAATCTATTAACTCTTCTTTACTCGGAAAATCTCCTTTGCCTTCTCGGAATATGTTAAGATGAACTTGGTCTTTGTTATATAATCCACTTAATTTGTCATACAAAACATTTTTTATTTCATTCTCCAGCGTCATATTATAGAAAGAAGGCGTCTTCAGTTTATAAAATTAATTAATATCTTTTCTGTTTATATTAAATAAGAATCCCTTAGATTTCAATTTGGTTATCCTTGAGGAGGTGCCTGAGTTATGTCACTTCTTTGGAAGGTCGTTATGGGAATAATGTCTCCTTGAATTGTTTCTGGTTTTAATACAAAAGAGATATACTCTTTACTGCCATCGCTTTCAGAATATTCTGTTTCATAAACTAATGATCCATGTTTTTCATTGAAATATACCAAATAGCTTGATTCATCTTCTTCCATCTTTTTTAAAGTATCAGCAATGATCTTTAACCCTTTTATTGTATCTCCTTCGGACGCTTTTAAATCAGCGAGATGGTTATGTGTTGCTAAGGATGAAATTATTCTGTTCCTTACATTTTCGATAACCTGGTTATCATAGACTCCCTTTGCCATAAGTTGTTCATCTATATTGCTTCTAAGAGCTTCAAAATCACTGGGAAAGAAACGCTCTCCGTTCTCTCCTTTAACGGCAAGATCAATCTCAACATCATTTTCAATTCCAAAAACATCCTTTTTTACAGTTACTTTATCAAACAACCCCATCATATGGGCAACACCCATCCCTGTGTGACTGGAAACTATTCTTCCTTTATTATTTCTTTGAATAATAAGCTTGTTCTTGCCCCAATTAAATACAACTCTTTTGCCCTCCATTTCTCCGATGAGACCTATTTTTTTGTCGCTAATACTGTTCCTAACCTTTTCTTTTATGTTTTTTGTTAAATCAAAAGTTATTTTAAACCACCTCGCAGATTCTTGATCCTTAATCCTAAAATTTTCTTTAAATGAATTATCTTCTGAGATGGCTTTCTTAAGTAACTCATTGTAAGGCTTGTTTATATCATCTAATCTCAAATCGTTCAACATGGATGCTGCAGAAATCTTCTCAAGAACAGAGATGTCTTTTGTAGCAGTCATCCAAGGAATAATCTCTTTCTCGAACTCAGTAAAGATATTATCTGTAATAAGCCCATTCTCTCCTTCTTTTGCTAACGGAATTACTACTTTGTTGTTTTTATCGTAATAGAATAGGAAATTGTTTAAACTATATAAGTAAGTGTAATCAGCATCAATGATGTTGGGGAGTATAGAGTTTAAGTTTTCTCTCTTAATGTTTATTACATAAATTGGTGTCTCTTTTTTCTTCTTTATCCCTTTAAAGATTCTTACAGGATTAGACTCTGAATAATAGGAGTTTTCAATTTTATCAAATAGCTCAATCCCTGTAACTGAATAAATTTTTTCCCCAGTTTCAAGTTCAATCTCTGAATCCTGGGACTTCAAGACTTCTGTAAAACTTTCTATAAAATCCTTTCTCGTGCGCGGAGCTCCTTCCTTATTAGTTGAAGGAATATCTAGCCATTCTCCTCCTTCTGATACAGATACATACTCTCTTATTGGTACATAATAATTAGCAAAACCATCGTTTATTATAAAATATAGAAATTTGCCTTTTCTGAAGACTTTGGTATTAGATTCAATTAAGTATTCTTTGCAGTCAGGCAGAATCATATCCCTTTTTGTAATCTCAATTATTTTTTTAGTACCAGCATCGTTAAAGTCATTTACCTTGACATAATTCTTATTGTCCTCGTCAAAGAAAAGGTTAAAAAGTTCTTCCTCTGCTGTTGAGACTTTCCGCGCAACCGAAATAATCTCCTCTCCTTCTTTAGTAAATTCGTTCAAAATTAATTCGGATTCATAAAAATAATCAAGCTGTTTCTCGCTTAATATCTTTCTTTGAATGTTGATGCTTTCGATATATTCTTCATTTAGCTCACCTAAGTAATTCCATTCATCAAAGACTCCTACGCTCTCATCAACTCCTTGAAGAGAAAGTCCCACACTCTTGCTGGACCAGAGTCTTACCCCATACTCTGACAAAGGTATTTCGGCTGTTATCTGAATAGGATGTTTCTCAAATACTGTGCCGCTGCTTGAGAAGCAAAGAAATGGTGTAAAGGGATTGTTGGATGAGTATAAACTGACTTTAACTCCAATAGAATCTCGAGACAAATGAGTAAAGAAATTCTGAACCTCTTCTTGAGAGAGAATTCTACCTTCCGAAGCGGATTCAAGAAGTTTTAGGTCCTGTTCAAAACCTTTCTCTTTAATAGTAGATGTTATCACTTGATTTTTATTTACCATTTCATTAACAAGTTCAACCTGGTTGCTGGTTAAGTATCCTTTATATGTATTCATCATCATATTGAACTTATCCTCAGGATTAACGCCTCTGCTATGATAAACTTCTTTTAATCTATCAACTAGCTCTGCTTTTTCAGTCTCTCCTTCAACACCCAAGAAAAGCCAAGGCCTGTGATTTTCCTTGCCTTCTATAATTTGATTAATTTCTTGAAAGGAATTCTTGTCTAGATTGCGATAAATTCTGAATACACCCTTATTCAAATCTAAATTCCCTAATCTAATTCGGATTGAATTTCTTAGTTCATACATGTGGGTGCTTTGTAATTTGCTTGGTGTAAAACCTGCTAACTTGTCTTTTATCAGCAACCTAACACGTTCGCTCATCAGATTTGCTTTTCCCTGTAGAGTTAAATCCTCATTGAATTGAATAAGATTATAATATAAGAGGGCAACAGTTCTTTTCTTTATTGCAGAGGATTTTGTTGGCAAAACATTAAGAAACAGATTAGACAGCTCTGCTTCATGAGATAATTCTGTTACTAAAGATTTAAAGTGATTAACCATTTCTGGATCAGAGAAAACACCTTTTCCATATAGATAGAATATCTCAGAGGGTTTCATGAAATCCATTAGCTCCGGATTGCTATTTAAGAAAGACTTGAAATCTCCATTACTTATTCTTTCTATTAAAGGATTGATATTAGCATTTTTAGTAAAATAGGAATCTAAGATGGATACAAATGAATCTGTAAAGAAAGAGTGTTCAATCTCTAACAAATCAGTATCAGCTGTTTCAGATATAACATTGCAGAGTGAAACAATGTCCTCTTTGTTTTCTGATAT
>DAWM01000030.1:0-376 GCA_002505945.1 Candidatus Woesearchaeota archaeon UBA119 | reverse complement strand
CTACTACTTGCTCAAGAGAAAGTCCTTCTGATTCAAGCTTCTGATTTACCTCTTGTTTGATTATGTCATAATCAAGTTCTGAAGTGTATGCTCGTTTAAGCAGAAAAGAATCTCTCCAGGCGTATTCTTCTTCAACCTTGGCAAGCGCGGTATTTTCCAGATTAAGTGAAAGTTCTTTTTTTGTTTTCTCCTCATAGCTTTCAAGAATCAAGGATAGAACAGAATCCTTGTTTATCTCTATTGCTCCTTGAAAATCTTCATCCAAAACTCTTCTAAGTTCTTCATTAATCTCAGCTGGTAAACTATTATCTTCAGTATAACCTAGTATGTTACCTCGTTTATATGAAACAACATAGACTTGGTTTGCTTTAGAATC
>DAWM01000032.1 GCA_002505945.1 Candidatus Woesearchaeota archaeon UBA119 | reverse complement strand
ATGCACAAAAATTCACATTTTTTGTATGGGGTTTAACATCTCGCTCTTCAGGGTGACTTCTTATGATTTTGATTCTTTCATTAAGTCTTTAAGCAGTTTCTTTTCCTTTCGGCTTGGTCTTTTAGGTATTTCTAACCCCACTACTACAAACAAGTCTCCATCGCGGCCTTCAGGATTAGGCAGACCATATCCTTTGATTCTCAGTAATTCTCCTACCTCTGTGCCCTTAGGAATCTTTAACCTAACCTTGCCGTCTAAAGTAGGTATCTGTCTCTCACTTCCCAGAACAAGTTCTGGGTAGGAAAAATTCCTGTTTATGTAGAGATCTCTTCCTTCTCTTGAGAAAACCGGGTGCTCTCTAATTCTTACCTTAATGTACAAGTCGCCGTAAGGAGCTCCTCTCTCTCCGGCTTCGCCCTCATCCCTTATCCTTAAAGTCTCTCCATCAATAATCCCTTTAGGCACTTTAACCTTAATCTTCTTCTTTTCTAAAACCCTTCCTGTGCCCTTACATTTCTTGCAAGGATCCTTTATTATCTCTCCTTCCCCTTTACATTCCGGGCAGACTGTTCTTGTAGAGAAAATCCCAAAAGGTGTTCTTCTGGATTGCTGTATAAACCCTTGGCCATTACATCTCGGGCATGTGATAGTTCCCTCATTAGAAGCAGAACCACTACCCCCACATTCATCACACCTTTCATATTTCTTGAGAGAGATTTGTTTTTCATTGCCAAAATAACTATCTTCTAAGTCAATATCCATCTCAAACAATAAATCCCTTCCTCCTCTGTCTTCTTCTTGTCTTTCTCTGCTTCTTCCACCGCCGAAAGGCCCTCCACCGAAAAAGCTTTTGAATATATCTCCTATATCAAAATCATTAAAACCACCAAAGTCAAATCCGGTAAAAGAGCCACCCCCTTGTTGAGAATAACCCTCCTCGTCATAAGTGGTTCCTGTTGAATCATATTGAGCTCGTTTATTCTCGTCTGAAAGAACAGAATATGCTTCATTAATCTCCTGAAGTCTCTTATGAGCTTCTTCAGATTTATTTACATCAGGATGATACTTCCTGGCCAACTTTCTATACGCTTTCCTAATATCTTCCTTACTTGCGTTCTTAGAAACCCCTAAAATATCATAATAGTCTTTAGCCACTTTTCATCCACTTATAAGAAGGAATAAAGGAAAAACTAAAAAGTTTATCCTTTTTTATTCTCCTTGTCTTTCTCTTTCTTACTCTCCTTGTTAGACTTATCTTTCTTATCCTTCTCTTCGTCCTCAACCTCAAACTCTGCATCCTTTACCTTCTCGTCGTCTTTCTTGCCTTCTTTTTTCTCTTGCTCCTTTCTACTTGCCTGCGCTTGCTGTTTTTGTTGCTCTGCCTGTGCTTGTTTATAAAGCTCTGTGGAAACATCCTGTAATCTCTGATTCAAACTTTCCATTTGTTTCTTAAGCTTCTCAGTGTCTTCATCCTTAGCGTCAACCATTTTCTTGAGCTTCTCTTTCTCCTCTTCAATCTCTTTTACCTTCTTCTTGTCAATCTTATCCTTGAGATTCTTTAATGTCTTCTCTGTCTCAATCACAAGCATATCTGCCTGGTTTATTGTTTCTACTCTTTCTTTCTTCTTCTTGTCAGTTTCTGCATATTTCTCAGCCTCTTTCTGCATTTTTTCAATCTCATCATCAGAGAGCTTGGTTGTTCCTGTAATCCTAATGGACTGCTCTTTTGATGTAGCTAAGTCTTTAGCAGATACATGTACAATTCCATTAACATCAATGTCAAATGTTACCTCTATCTGAGGCACACCTCTTGGAGCAGGAGGTATTCCCACTAAGTCAAACTGGCCTAGGAATTTATTGTCATTTGCCATCGGCCTCTCTCCCTGATATACCTTGATAGTTACAGCAGTCTGGTTGTCGGCCGCCGTAGTAAATGTCTTGCTTTTCTTAACAGGAATTGTGGTATTTCGTTTAATTAAAGGCGTCATGATTCCTCCTAAAGTCTCTATTCCAAGGGTAAGAGGTGTAACATCTAATAGGAGAACATCCTTAACATCTCCTCCTATAACTCCTCCCTGAATTGCTGCACCTAATGCAACCGCTTCATCAGGGTTAACACTCTTCTCAGCACTCTTTCCGACAGTCTTTTCTACTAATCTCTGGACTGCAGGAATCCTTGTAGAACCCCCAACAAAGATAATCTTATCAATCTTGTTGGGTTCCATCTTAGCATCTTCAATAGCCTTAATCATAGGCTCTTTCAGCTTGTCTAGGATATCGCTTATCATGGATTCAAACTTGGTTCTACTCAAGGAAGTGTTCAGATGCACTGGTGAGCCATCCTTTGTAGCTACGAATGGAAGACTAATCTCAGCCTCCATCTTGGTAGATAGTTCTTTCTTGGCATTCTCTGCGGCTTCCTTTAATCTCTGTAGAGCGGCTTTGTCCTCTCTTAGATTAATGCCATGTTTCTCCTTGAAATCATCGATAAGCCAATCCATTACAATCTCATCAATGTCATCTCCTCCAAGATGATTGTTTCCATTTGTGGATTTAACCTCAAACACACCATCTCCTAAGTCAAGTATGGAAACATCAAATGTTCCACCACCAAAATCAAACACAAGAATAGTATGGTCATTTGTTTTATCAAGACCATAAGCAAGTGCTGCAGCAGTAGGCTCATTAATAATTCTTTCCACTTTCAACCCAGCAATCTCACCGGCATCCTTAGTTGCTTGTCTCTGAGCATCGGTAAAATAAGCCGGCACAGTAATAACAGCCCTGCTTATTTTACCTCCTAGGTATTCCTCAGCATCCTTCTTAAGCTTCCTTAAAATAAAGGAACTAATCTCCTGAGGAGTATATTCCTTGCCTTCAATCTCAACCTTATAATCAGAACCCATATGTCTTTTTATGCTTCTTACAGTATGGGTAGGGTCCATAATTGCCTGTCTCCTTGCATGCGTGCCAACTACAACCTCGTCCTTTTTGATAGTAACAACACTTGGGGTGGTCCTCTCCCCCTCAGCATTCGGAATAATAGTAGCCTTTCCTCCTTCAAGGGCAGCTACAGCTGAGAACGTTGTTCCTAAATCAATACCTATTATCTTATTGCTTTCCGCCATTTTTCATCACCTTTTCCTACGATTTTCAAACTTCATTTCTTTTCATCTGAGTCTGCTTCATCCACAGCAGCAATAACCCTTGCTGGTCTAAGCACCTTGTCATGCAATTTTACCCCAGGTTGGAGCACCTTCAGCACCTTACCAGCATTTTTCTTATCTTCTTTGGTTTGTATTGCCTCGTGAAATTTAGGGTTAAACTCTATATGAGCTTGATTAATGAATTCCACTCCTTCCTCAACCAGCACTTTCCTCATTTGGTTATGGAGCAGCCTTATCCCATGATTTATTGATTCGTTATCATTATCCCTTCTATCTTTATTCTCTCCTGTTTTATTC
>DAWM01000056.1:14077-36096 GCA_002505945.1 Candidatus Woesearchaeota archaeon UBA119 | reverse complement strand
GATAAAACGAAGGAGAAAGACCTGCCCGGAATTATAAGTTCTGCTCCAATCAATGAAGAGTATAAGGAGAGAATCAGTGAAGTACTTCAGGCACAATATGATGAGATTAATCTTAATGAAAGAAATGAGTTCGCTGCAATGGGCAGCCTTGATATTCTACACTATGTGAGCACAGGAAAAAAATGGGCTACTCTTTCTTCAAGAGAAAAACTTGAAATAGCTGACAAAGAAGAACCAGGCGCGATATTAGAATATCAGACTAATCTCGTGATGTATTTAGGAGAAGTAGAAGGAAAGAAATGGTTCTTCCAGAAAAGAGGAAATTATGGACTCTGTGAATTGTTGGATAAGGAGAAGCTTAAACAACAAGAAAATTCTTCAGACACATAAGAGATATTAGTGTTCTGAAAGCAAACCTTCTCTATTCTTTGAATTAATAAGGCTCTGATAAAACCTTGCTGATTCCTTTGGGGATCTATTTTGATTACTATCTACTTCAATAAGCCCGTATTTGTAGTTTTTGCCCAATGCTAATTCAAAGTTGTCAAAGATTGACCAATATATACAGCCAAGGATATCTGCTCCTGCATCCAATGCCTCTTTCACCGATTTCAAAGTATCCTTGATATAATCTATTCTATGCTGATCATTGCCATCTAATTCCTGGCTTGGGGAGGTGCAGTAACCTGTTTCTGTGATAAAAATAGGTTTATCAAACATCTCTGAGAAATGCATAATCATATCCTTGAATGCCTTCGGATCCTTCTCAAACATCTTATCAGTTTTCTTTTCTCTAGCTTCTAGGAAAGGGCCATCGTAAATAGCAGTTTTAGGCTTAGGATTCAAACCCACCTTGCCATAATGAGCCAACCCTATAAAATCCACCTTTTCATTAAGCTTCTTAGGTATCCTTTTATTATATAGCCAATTAATAAAGCGAGAAGGGAGGCTGCTCAGTGGATTCAAAGGATAGAAGGAGATGGTATTGTTGGATATGCCAATTGGCGTCTCTGAATTAGGGTCTTTCTTGAACTCATCATACACTTCATCGTGAAACCTTTTTATATTTTTGAGTACCTCAAGGGCTTTACCCCACCTATTTGTCTTATAAGGTGGAGCTTCTCCCGAGATATAGCCCAGATATACCAGGGTTGTTGGTTCATTGAATGTATTCCAATAATCTACAAGGTCGCCGAAGGTCTCCTTTAATTTCTTAGCATAATCCTTAAAAACGGGCAGATTCTCCAATTTCTCAAATCCTCCTCTCTTAAATTGCTTTTTGCCTGATTCATCAGATTCTTCTATATCTGAAAACCACATTGGAGAGGCAAAGTGATGCATTACCAACATGGTTTCTACCCCTTTATCCTTAAGAGTACCAAGAAATTTCCTATACCTTTCCACTTCTTTTTTATCAAAATCTGAAAAAGGGGCTTCTTGGAGTTTAGCCCAGTCGCAGCTGAACCTGTATAGTTGAGAATATTTAGCAATGAGTTCTGCATCCTCGCCCATATGAGTATCATGTTCAATATTGTTCTCTAAAACAGAACCGTCTAATGCCTTTAGCTTATGCCAGTCATGTTCTTTGGCTCCATCTACAGCATTTTCTATCTGAAGAGCAGATGTAGCTACACCTAAGATGATATCATCCAGGGTTTTCTTGCCATTTCCTTTCTCATTTGCTCTTTCCGAGTCCCCCATAATCAACCAAGCAGGGTTTCAGAAGAAGCCTTTTAACCTTTTCTAAAGCAAGAAATCTATATTTTAGGGTTATTTGAAAAGCAATCTGAAGAACAACAATTCTTTAATAATAATTTATAGCCCCTGAAGAAATGTTTGAGGAAAGACTTGAAACAATTGTTAGGGGATATGAGAACCCAGACTTTAGAGAACATAAAGAATACTACGACTATCTACGAGGTTATAATCTGCAAATCCAAAAAGAGTTACAGAATTTTCTTATTAAAAATCATGACAGAATCTTAAATGAAGAGCCTAAAGGGTTTATTGGAATAGTTGGGAGTGATTCAAGATTAGAAAAAGGAGAAAAATCTCCAATTGAACTTCTGATAATCAAGACTAATCAGGAATTATTTCCAAGGTTATGTTATGAGATAAATAAAAGAAGCAGGATTTTCTCAGGGACTGAAATCAAAAACATTAAAGATAACATGCTCTTCTACAAGAATGAAAAAGATAAATTGCATCCCTCAAGAATGATTGATGTTGGTTTCATATATGGAGACTATCAAGTATTTACTAAATCTAAAGAGAATCTAATTGAAGACATCAAGAGATACAACAAAAAGATAAGGAAAACTCTGAAAGAAAGGGACAGATATTTCAGAAAAATACTTATTGAAGGAAAAAATAAATTCAAAGACAAAGAGATTATACATTATGACACGGCTAAAGGAATAGCATATTATGACGAAGAAAAAAATGTTTTGTCATTTAAAGCAGGGCCATTAAGATATATCCAGAACAAACTCATTAGGTACTTGTCAAAAAAACTGGTAAAGGAAGACATAGGTTTTTTACTTAACCTTCCTTCAAACACTAATGACAGAATATATTTCCTTTCATGCAGTAAGGACTTTAACCTCAGCCAACAAGAAACAGAAGAGATTATTGATTCGTATAAATATTTCTTAAAGGAATATCACAGAAGTCAAAGAAATCTGCATGATTACAATCAGAACGAAACCTCTTTTAACATAAATGAGGTAAAAAATAGATTAAGAGGAATAAAAAGAATACTTGAAGGAAAAGGTTTAGATTCAACTCATTGAGGCTCTTTCTTCACTTCTTCCAGATAGAGGTGTCTTAATCTATCCAAGAAAAGCTCTAACTCCTCTTTCTTTACATGAGCCCCGCAAGCATGCTCGTGGCCACCTCCATGGCCATCAAGGCCCTGGATAGCCTCTAAAAGGATTGGAGGTAAGATTACCTTAGATGCGCGGATGCTCATCCTATATATGCCGCGAGATTCCCTTCCTACTAAAATGAGCTTATCAGGGAAAAGATAAAGAAGTTCGTTAGAGAGCTCTTTGGTAAAGCTGAATTTGTTGCCTTCATAGAAATAGAATAATAATTTGTCTTCTGCCTTCTCCTTTGCCTCTTCCAGATGTTTGTTATATGTATCTTCTATTTTAGCAAACTTCTTATGAATAAACTTGCCTTTAGATGTAGTCTGATGCAGAATCTCATAGGGAGATTCTATCCTCAAAAGGACCTTTATGGCTGCATTGATGCTCTTAGTATTGCCTTTAAGCATAAAAGAGATTATCTTTACCAGATGACCAAGCTCTGTGCCGAAAAGTGCCTCGCTTGGCTCCTTTATATCTGAATCAAGAAGGTCAGGGTACTTTTCTGAGAAATCAGAAGCAAAATCAGGTATTGTCCAGTCTCCAACCGCGCCCATCATAGCCAGCCAAAGGTCTCTCTTGAATATCCTAAAAGAGATGTCTGAGACCGGGAGGTTCCGGCCGAATGAATCACGAGGATTGTAATACAAGATATCTTTCTTTTGGAAATTCTTCAACCATTCCTTCTGAGAATCATGGTGATCCACCCAAACAAGCGGCACTTCCAATCTCTCAATAAAATTCTGGCTTATCAAGGGCTTATCTAAAACAAAAACCTTATCTGCGCCGAACTCATAGACCTTTCGGAGATAAACAGATTTAAGCTGAGGGCTGCTCTTGATTATCACGCCCCTGCCAGTATTCTTGGCTCTATAGAATTGGGCAAAGGAGCTTACCCCGTCAGGGTCATCATCAAAGAAGAATATCGGTCTCTTTGCATCATCCAACTCCTCTTTAATCCTTTTTAATTCCTCTTCCTGCTCTGCTTGCCTATCCATACAGCTCACTGAGAAGGTTTAGACTAGGGTTTTTAAAGGTTGTTGTTTAAGAAGGCAGAATCATAAAAATCCACTGCGGGTGCCACTTACTTTGACAATTGGATTTTTAGGATACCAAAAATTCAGCCCGAGGAGGGAATGTTGAATCTCACACACAAATTGTGAATTTTTGTGCATGACAAAAAACAACTCAAATTCCAAAACAAACTCACACAATCATAAACTAACACCATTAAAGAGGATTAAATTTATAAAATCATTTGTTTTTTCAGGTTATATGGCTAATGAATCTATTATAAACAACACGATTCCGTTTTTTCAGTCAACCTTTTTTTCGATAATCAATAAGTATATAGTCGCAGTAGTTATACTTTTCTTAGGCTTTGTTATAGGAACCCTTGTTTCCAAGTTCATATATAGGGTATTAAATGACTTTGAATTAAATAAATTTCTCAAGAGTCTCAGTGGTGTCAATATCAAGATGGAGGAGATAGTTAGTGGGGTTATTAAAATATTCATATATGCAATCTTTATAGTTTATGTGCTGAACTACCTTAATCTCTCTCAACTCGTAGTAAACATAATCTTTATAGTTTTTTCCTTAATTATTGGAATCTCAATCATCCTTTCAATAAAGGATTTCATTCCAGACTTCATTGCAGGGATTAGGATTTCTAAAGATAACCTTATCCAGGAAGGGGATAAGATTGAACTTGAGAACCTGCAGGGAGAAGTAAAAAAAGTAGATCTAACACACGTAGAGATCTCCACTGTTAACAATGACATAATTTTCTGCCCAAATTCACAAATAGTTAAGCAGAGGTTTAAAGTACATAGGAGTGAAGAAAAACAAGATACAGAAGAGAAAAACAAGAAGAAATCTGATGAGAAAAAACAAGAGAAACAAGAAACCAACAGCACAAGAGCGCAGAAAGAGTTATGAAGATTGATAATGAAAATTAGTAATTAATATCAGATTGATTCTAACATTGAAACAACATTCCAAATTTGTGTTCTAGTAAAAGGATTGATATTAGTCTCCTCAGAGAGTTCCTCAAGTTTGTTTAAGGCTTGATTGATGCGTATAGAAGCAGCAACCTCTTCCTTCAAAAGAAGCTCTCTAGTTTCCTCCATTTTCTTCTTGACATTTCGGGGCACCATCTCATCGTCCAACATCTCATCTATAGCAAAAATGACTTCCTCAAACTCCTTTGTCATTTTAATTACCTGACTCATTGTTTTTAACACGGGAGAGAGCGTCCTCTCTTATTGCAGAGATTTTCTCTTTCAGCATAGACTCATTTTTCTTGAGAGCCTTTATTCGAGAATCAACCTTTTGAAGTTTTTGGTTAAGATTCTCTACTAGTTCATCTTTATCCTTTTTGATAAGAATATTAGCAATAATCTGATATGCTTCCTCAGATGATTTGAGGTTGTCTAAAGCACTTTGAATCTCTTCTTTATCTTCTTGGGCTTGGACCCTTCGATTTACAGTATTCTGAAAACTCTGCTCTAACATCTGTAATTTACTTACCTCCTTTCTAAATGCGTCATCTCCCATTTTTTATACTCCAGCTTTTCTCAATTAAGATTAAACTCTTAGCAATCGAATTCATTAAAGCCCTTAAGGCGGTAGCATCCTCTGCTTCCAATCTAAAGGTAATGCCTTTTTCAGTTTCCTCAATTTTATAATAACCCCTATTATTGCCCAAGGTCTTGTCTTCGGGTCCAAATATGCTTGTTATATTCTTCTTTTGAATGGGACTACATTCCAGTCTTAAAGAACAGGAATATTTCATCTTGACTTAACTTTAATTATCCTATCTCGCGGCTTAAAAAGGATTTTACCACCACAAAAAGGACATCTTATCCTTTTTCGAATCATATCGCTTTCTATCTCCTTGCCACAATTAAAACACTTATAAGTTACCATCTTTATTCACCCGACGCTTCTTCTGACTTACCTATCTGAGATTTCGGCCTTACCTCGAAAGCTCTTGAAGTAAATTTTTTACCACACTTACCACACTTCCAAATACCTGCACTTACTCTCCTTACCTTCTTGTAGTTGCAATATGGACAAATATAAGACTTTTTCTGTTGTCCCTCAATCGTATCCAATCTACTCTTTACTGTTTTTCCATAACGAGGTCCGAATCTTCTTGAAGACGATGATTTCTGAGCCATACATATCACCTTTATTTTCAATTGTTTATCAAAACTTAAAACCAAAACCCTTAAAAAGTGGGGCTGCCCGGATTTGAACCGGGGTCACAAGCTCCCAAAGCTCGAAGGCTAGACCAAGCTACCCCACAGCCCCTTGTTAAGACAAGGTTTTTCGAGAGTGTATTTAAATCTTTTGTTTGGTTTTTTAGAACTAAACTATCAGTCAAAAGAAAAGAGAACAACATGAAAACAAAAGTTCTTTATTCACTATTTCAATAAGAAGTTTGTTAAAATTATTAAGTTTCAGAAAAGAAAATCAGATTAACAATTCTCTCAACAGAAACTTTTATAAATTGAAATCCCGAATATTAACATTTGTGCTTTTAAATGGTCTGGGTCAGTGAGGAGGCATATGAAAGTTACAAAAAAGTTCGTAGAAAAGGTTGCAGCAGAGGCCTGTGGCGAGGATGTAGTGCCCTTAGTCCGCTATTTATACGGGAAAGGGAAAGTCTCTGAGTTCGAACTAGTTGATGCTCTTAAAGAGGACGTACAGCCCTTAAGAAACAAGCTCTACCTTCTACAAAAGGTTAGTTTAGTGGATTCAAGCAGAAAGAAAGATAAAAAGAAAGGTTGGTACATATATTACTGGACTTTCAAGCCCCAGAATTCTATTTGGTTATACAAGAAAACCAGAGAGGAGAAGATTGAGCGACTGAGAGCAAGGCTGAAAAGAGAAAAGAATAATCAATACTACCCCTGCCAAAACCAATGTATGAGGCTCAATTTTGACCAGGCCATCAACTTCAACTTCAAATGCCCAGAATGCGGAGAGATAATGTATCTTACTGATAATTCTGAGACTATTAAGAAACTAGAGGCCGAGATTAACAAACTTCAACAGGAGATTAATAAGGTAGAAGAATAAACCCTCTATTTCTTTCTTCGCTCAAACAACCAGTCATAATTTCTTTTCATTTCCTCAGCAAATACGCCTGGAGGATATATACCAAGTTCGCTGATTATACCTGAAATTAAATCAGGGTCTATTTTCTCAAAAAGATGACGGTTCAGAGCCACATTCTTGGGCTTACCTCTCCAGAAGATTGTTGATTTGCCTTTTTCAACATTAAGCTCATAACCAAAAACACTCTCAGGATCATATTTCCAGGAGTCTGTGCAAACATATAAAGGAATATCATATAGATGAGCAATCTCTGCAAACATCTCTGAGCCTATTTTGTTAATCGCCTGCCCTGTAGAAGTTACAGCATCAGCGCCAATCAACATCATATCAGCTTCCTTTAAGGCCTGTCTGCCCGCAGAATCAATGAAATATTTAACAGGTATTTTATGCCTATTCAACTCTCTCGCTGATATCCTTCCCTGAAGATGAGGTCTTGTTTCTGTTACATTAACTCTAAACTTCTTTTTTAGGGCCTTTGCTTTCTTTAGGATGGCCATCACAGCAGAAGAATGGCAATGAGTATAAACAACCATTCCATTAGATATCTTTCTTGCACCAAACTCGCTAATCTTGGCTGTGGTTTCCTCAAAATGCTCTAAAACAATCCGTTCCCTTTCTACAACCCTCTCAACAACATCTTCAGCAGGCTTCCTAGAGAGGCCAGAAAGCATAAACTTGAGAACATTATAGGTAGCAGGTTCAGTGGGGCGGGCATTAAAGAGTTTTCGCTCGGCATTCTTTACCCTATGCCAAAACTCTTTCCTGGATAAATCCTTTTTTTGATGTCGGACAAAATAAGCAAGAGCCCTTGCAGAATGTATAGCAACGCCTTCAGCACCCTGAATCTCAAGGTTCTTTATTCTCTTCAAAGTATTCTGAAAGAAGTTTCGTGCGATATGACCCACCTTTTATACTGTTGTTAAAGGAAATGAAAAAACAAAAATCAATTACTAAAAAGAAAAAATTATTTCTTCTTTGACCTGGATTTCTTTTTCTTCGAACTCTTCTTTCTACTAGACTTCTTCTTTTTCTTGCTAGGAGATTTCTTAGAAGAGCGCTTCTTAGAACCAAGCCTCCTTAACTCCTCCTCCTCTTCTTGAAGGATTTTTTTGGATATCCTAGAGATATGCATCTCAATCCTTTCCAGCCTTCTTGCGACCACAACTACGACCCTTAAAGCAATTATTATGGCAAACATCATACCTATTATAATCGCCAAGGTTATCTTAATCAGATTCAAACTTTGCTGCAATGCAAAAGATTCTAAAACCATTTTATTACCACCTCATATTTATTGGTTAATCAACTATATCTCTTTAAAAATTTATAGTTTAAATATTTTTCCATTATTCCCTTAAAGAAAGAACATTAACTTAGAACTAGAACAATCCCACAAAACAAACAGGCTTATTTAGTGCTTCTCCTCCTTCGTTTAAGCTTTCTCATCCTTTTCTTCTGCCATTTCCACCTCATCTGACGAGGTTTTTTCCATCTTCTTGAACTTCGCTTCATAATGAACATCACCTATAACAGGTGAATTCTCGTGGCTTTAAAAAAGTTTTGTTAGATGTTGGCAGGTTAAGTGTTGGCAAAAACCAAAAAGATTTTTAAGGCTGTGACACATAATTATTATGGGAGATGCAAATCAATAACGTTTTGATAAAATCCTTAATCATATTCGTAATACTCATTTTGACAGTTGGCTGTCAAAGAGATAGCCAGCTCAACAAAATAAAAGGAGGCGATACTATGAAATTAGAATCTCCGGCTTTCCAAAACGGAGCTATGATACCTGAAAGGTATACCTGTCAGGGTCAGGATATAAACCCAGAGCTCAGATGGAGCGATGTCCCTGATGGCACAAAAAGTCTGGCATTAATTGTTGAAGATCCAGACGCACCAATGGGGATTTGGATACATTGGGTTCTGAAAAACATTGACGCAGGCAAAAGAGGAATAGGAGAGAACTCCAAAGCAGGAGAACAGATTAGGAATTCCTTTGGTAAGGAGGACTATGGAGGCCCATGCCCTCCCTCAGGCACCCACAGATACTACTTCAGACTATACGCATTGGATACAGAAGAACTGCAAGCAAACAACATTGATGACTTAAGAAAAGAAATTCATGACCACAAGATTGAAGAAGCCAGCCTAATGGGACGATACGCGAAGAGATAAAACCTTTTTATTTTTATTTATATCATTTAATTCTTTCACTTAAACCAATAATTCCAAAGGGAATAACAAAAATATTATAAAGCAAATGATTTCTCAAACCTTCATGCGTGGGGGTCGCCAAGCTTGGTCAAAGGCGCAGGACTTAAGATCCTGTCCCTAAGTGGGTTCGTGGGTTCAAATCCCACCCCCCACATTCTTATGCACAAAAATTCACAACTTTGGCATAGGGTTTAACATCCTGCCCTTCAGGTGAATTTTTAGCATCCTAAAAATCCACTTGTCAAAGCGTGTGACACTCGCAGTAGATTTTTGTGATTTAAGAGAAACTAAAAGATAATATTACTCAATAAACTTATGCATATTAAGATAGTCAAGGATTTCTCTCTTATACGACTCACAATCCTTCTTAAACAAATCGTCCATTCTACCTTCTTCATCCTTAATTATGAATTTATGGAATATTGTCCTTAAGAAGAAATAAAAAGGCTTGTTCTCCCAATGCCCTTCTGTATCAGCCAATTTTATGCCCTCTATCTCTATGCTTATATCCCCTTTGTTAAATTTTTTTGGATTCCCTTCTTCCTCTAACTGCAAGGTAATCATATTTGTTACAACAATCTCTGTTCTAAGAACATATTTGGTAAACTCATTTAAACGCTTATATGGTTCATATTTGATTTTTATGTCCTTGCCATTCTCATGAACCTTTTCCCTGACCTTTTTCTCCTCCTTATCGTAACCATTCTCCTTTAACCAAGTATCAATCACGTGATAGAATTCTTTCATAATAAAAAGACCCGAATACTCAAAAGTTTGAGGCTTCACCAAGATTTTCTTTTCACTCATTTTTCCACCTTTTGCCTAATAAATTAACAAACAGCTTAAAATCAATAAGCACTCTCTGAACTCTCCATATTGAGGATTTTTTTGATATGGGTTTGAACATCTACTGTTTCATAAAACAGCTGATCTTCAAGGATAATCAAATCCTTATTTAAAATTCTCTTATTAAAAAAGTCTCTTAATTTCCTTACAAAAAGAGAATTCTTCCAATCCCCGCTCTTCAAGCTGTCCTCATAACCAGTAATTATTTCCCCACTAATCTCAATCTTAAAACGAGCATAGGTTTTTTTCTCCTTCTTTCCATCAATAGTAACCTCTACCGGCTTTATTCCCCAGAAATGAAAGGACACGCTTATTACAAACCGAACATATGGATCAACATTCCTTTTACCTGTCCATGCAATCTCAAGTTCGTTAGTTTTATTCTTATATTGATCCTCATCCACCTTATAGTTTAACTTCTCTAAATAGCTAAACGCCCCTTGATACAACTCATCCATATCAAAAGGTCCTTCATACTCTATAAGGAGAGGTGTAGTGCCCATAAAGAGAAAATAGAATAAAGTTTATATAAAGATTTCGCCATATGTCTTTAGTTATCCACTTGTCAAAGCGGATGCAGCACTCGCAGTGAATTTATGATTTCTTCTTAGTCAAAGAATTATAGCATTCATGACATACCATTGAACCCTTATAGTTCTTTAACTCAGGATCAAATGAACCGCACATCTCGCATAGTCCCTCACTCCTATCCTTAGAAGGGATGAGTTTTCTGGAAGCCTCTCTTATCTCAATCTTCTCTATCAAGAGATCAAAAAGGTCAGGTTCTATCTTTAATATGTCCTTCAATGTAAGAAAGCCAAGAACCCTATCTTCCTCCACTACAGGGAGATGTTTTATATCGTATTTCTTCATCAATTCCAAAGCATCGGTAACATCCTTTTCAGGGGCAATAGATATAACTTCTGTCTGCATAACATCCTTAATCCTTGTTTTTGAAAACTCCCTTTCCTCCACAGCAAACTTCACAAAGTCAGTCTGGGTTATAATGCCTCTAAGAATGCCTTTATCAACCACAAGCAGACTACCAATATCCTTCTTCATCATAATCTTCGCACAAGACTTTAGTGTTGCATCTAAGCCCACTGTGATTGGCTCCAAAGTCATTGCATCGCAAACCTTATATCCGGTTTTCATTTTAATTACCCCCCAAAAACAATAATAATCTCAGGCTTTTAATACATTTATGTTTTGAAATATATATTAGAATGCAGAAAAAAAGAGAAAGAGAAAGAAAAAACAACTAGCCCAACATAATATCAAAGTCTTTGCCGAACTCTCTCTCTATTAGCTCCAATACTTGAGGATTAATTCCTGAGCTAGACTCTTTGCTTTCAAGGATGCATTTCTCCATCTCTTCCAGGTTGGACTTCTTCTTAGTACCAATCTTCCCATCCTTATAAGGAAACATAGACAACTCTTCAGATTTGGTTACATCCTTGTTGATGAAAATCTTCTCATCACAAACCACAATGAAACCCACTTTGTCTTTTCCATATCTAACCTTAACCTTATGGTAATCTATTTTCCTTGATTTCTTTCTCTGAAGTTGCTCAGTAGCCAATTTGAAGAAATCCATTGCCTTTTTCCTTAGCTTCTGAATCTCAACCTTATTAAGCTTCTTCTTTTTCTTCTTGGCATCCAGCACATGCTTAAGAGCCTTGAATGCTGATGGTGAAACCTTGTTGCTCTTAACAAAATATTCCTCAAACAAGTCCAAGATTTCAGACTCATCCACCTTTTTCTTATCGGTTTCATCCAGAATCAAGTCCCTTGCGACAGCAATAGTGTTATCAATCATCTCACTAACACTTTCTTTCTCTTTTCTCGCTTGGATTTGCTCAAAAAGCTTGTTAATTCTTTTGAGGTATTCATCAGCCTTCTTAAGTAAATCATCAACCTCCTTGCCTGATATGCTGCTCCTTTCTTCATGCTCAACATCTTTCCTAAGCTTAATCGCCCATGCTAAGGTATCTACATACTCTTTCTCCAGCATATTCTCTTTCTTAACAAATATCTCTCTCATCAAATCCACAGTCTCTCTTGGGGTTGGAGGAGCAACGCCATAGGTCATCAAAGCCGCCTGAGATGGCGTAAGAAGAGCATAATACAAATCCTCCATTCCTATATCCGTCAACTTTTTCCTAGCCCTCTGCAACACCTTTTCTCCAGTGCTCAAGAACATATCAATAGATTCCTGGCTTGGCTTAATCTTACCCATCTTAAGAAGCTGCTTCCATGGAGTAAAAATACCTCTATCATAGAAAGGCACACCATCCCTAAGTAAGGTAAATATAACCGGATTCGCTTCTCTCAATGAATCCCAGAACTCTGTCAGAATATAAACTTGGATATTAAGCTTATTCTTTATCCCAGTCATCTGACCAGCATCATACCCCATTCCGATTATGATTGCTCTTAACTTGTCTTTTAACTCTGTTCTGGTCATCCTTTTAACATCAGTATCATCAATAACCACGAACACATCAACATCTGATTTCTCGGTGGCCTTGCCTTGAATTAAAGACCCTGCCAAAACATAAGAAACAATGTATTTCTCAAACTTAGAAAGAACCATTGTTTTATGGATTTCTGCAATCTTAATAGCTGAAAGCATACCCTTGTCATGGACAATAGCTCCCTTAGCAATCCTTTGAAGATAGTCATATTTAGCATCAAAACACATAGTCCAGAGTTCTGATAGAATCAACACATCGGGATTTATTTGATCGCTTACCTCGTCAGCCATTCCTCTAATTATCTTAGTAAGCCTCTCTTTCAGTTCCTCCTTCTTCATCTTCTTGCTGTCAGAATCATCTATAAGCACCAAAACATCAAACGCATCTGCTTTAGATCTCTTAGAAGAATCCTTATCATCCTTCTTTTCAGGGGGCATTAAACACACGCCCAAAACATAATCCTCAAACTTAGAAAGAACCTTCTTAGAAAACTTATCAAGGGTGCCCTTCATCTTCTCAATATTCTTCTGGACTTGATTCTTTTGTCCTTTTCCAACCTTATCCGCTATACTCTTGTCTTTAGAATCTTGACCTTTACTTTTATCAGGAGCCTTTTTGGAAGTGCTGCTTTTCTTTTTAGCCATTAAAATCACCTCAAAACTAAATATCACATCAAATCTAATCTTTATTAATTTATCCAATATTTTTTCGGCAAAAGATAAAAAAATCGCCTTATTTTAACAACTTAACAACATTTCGGGAATTTAAGCCATTTTCAGCCTTCAATCCCTTTTAAAAACTATCAAACATTAAAAATCTACCTTGATTACATCCCTTTGAATCATATCAATGCATTTACCCATTCTATAACTCAGTTCTTCGTTAAGACTAGCTTTCAAAATCTGCCTTTCATAATCAATAATCTGCCTGAAAAATCGGATTATATCCCCCTCAGCCAGATTGGTATAATCTAAGAGTTCTATAAAATCACAACCTTCGCACCATCTCTTAATCATCAGAGTAAGTCTCATCAAGGTTTTTTTGTTTATCTTGTCTGCCACAAAATTGTTTGAGGAAATTGTTTTCAAAATCTTATTCACTATAGATCTATCCTTTGGAAACTTAAAATAATCTTTCTTTCGAGGTTCATAAGCAATACTTCCAACAAGAATATTGAGCTCAATATCATCCAGCTTCTCATATAAACCACCAAAGAAGACTTCGGTTACCAACAACTCTTGTGAGTATATCCTAGAAGCAAAATAGCCTTTCTGAGTTAAACTATTATCCTGAGTAAGATAGCCCATAGCCCTTAACTTCTTAACCAGATGGTTAAAAGAAGCCATAATCCTAATATTCTTATTCTTCTTCTTTTGTTGGAAGTAATATAATGATTTCTTGAGGATAGTCTCATACTCATCCGGCTCATGGTTAAGGATCATATTTAAAACGGTATTATAAGTAAGCTCAAACTGGGACTTAAGCTTTTCTCTATCTCCTTGAGTTATCCGATGGATTACATTAATATCATTGAATTTCCTATCATAAACCGTGATTGCCCATCCAACTGTATCAATACCTCTTCTTCCAGCTCTACCGGCCATTTGGTAGTATTCCTTAGCTCGCAATGGCCTAAAAGAGATACCATCAAACTTTCTCAAAGAATCAAAACAAACAGACTTAGCAGGCATGTTTATACCAACAGCAAAGGTCTCAGTAGTGTATAAAACAACTATCTTTTTCTCAGCGAATAACTCTTCCACAACCTCTTTCAACGAAGGAAACATTCCTGCATGATGAACTGCAATCCCTTTAATTAGAAGAGTTTTGAGCATCCTTGCAGACTCTAACTGCCTTAGCTCTTTCTTAATCTTCATATTGAAGAATTCAATTACATACTTCTTTTCAGCACTAGATAGATAATCCTTTTTTCTGGATAACTCCAAGGCCTTATCCTCACAATCCTGTCTTGAAAAACTAAAGTAAAAACAAGGTAGAAAATTCTTCTGCTCCAACACATCTATTACCTCAATGTGCTTTGGAGGGTAATACCCTTTCAGATAGGCTTTAGTCTTCTTCTTACGTCTTCCTCTTCTTCCCCTTCTTCCTCCATCAACCCTTAAGGAATAATCCAACTTGCTAATCTCTCCCTTTAATTCAGAGGTGGTAGTGAGACCCAACTCGCTGTCATACACAAAATGCTTAAGGGGAACCGCTCTTTTATCCCATCTAACCACATCAACAGTATGCCCATGAATCCCTGAAATCCACTCAGCAAACTCTTTAGCATTAGGAATTGTAGCGCTTAAACATAAGAAGCGGACATGGTTAGGGGAGAAGATAAGGGATTCTTCCCATATCTTTCCTCTTTCTCTATCATTTATGTAATGGATTTCATCAAAAATAACATAAGAAACATTATCAATAATCTCATCCTTAGACATCAGCATATTTCTATATATCTCTGTTGTCATAATGAGCACATTCGCCTCAGGGTTTATTACCACATCCCCTGTGAGCAACCCTATCTTATCATAACCGTAATCTCTCTTAAAATCCCTGTACTTCTGATTAGACAAAGCCTTGATAGGAGCAGTATAAATAATCCTTTTGCCTGAGTTAACATACTTATTGATAATATAATCTGCAATAAGTGTCTTTCCTGTGCCAGTAGCAGCACTAACAACCACAGAATGATTCAACTCAACCTTCTCAATTGCTTCTTCTTGAAATTTGTCTAAAACAAAATCCTTAAATCTCATCTTTCCTAAGTATAAATACAGCATTTATAAAGCTTTTCCGAAAAAAGGATAAAAAGATAAAAATAGAAAATCTTGCTAGAGTAGAAAAGAGCAAATGGCAGGAAAAAGCAACACAGAGGCTTTTGAAAGACTCCCTTCTCAAGAAATTAAAGAAAGGGTAAAAAAAGTAAAAGAAAACCTCTCCAGTAGAGGATACAACGATTTAAGTTTCCTGGCAAGAGGAAAAAGAGGTCTTATCCTATATGGAAAAAAAGGCTCTAAAAAGGTCTGTATTAAATACAAGAATCCTTTTGCAAAAGTGAACACAATAAAACATGAATTCTACATATTGAGGTATATGAGAAACATGGAGATTGCTCCAAAGCCCATCGAGCTTGAAAAGGATTTCTTGGTAATGGAATATATTGAGGGAAAATTGATTAAAGATTTTATAGAGAAAGTCAATAAATCAAATAGAGATGAAATAATCTTACTTTTCTGGCAGTTGATTGATTATATGGTGATGTTAGACTTGATAGGGCTCAATAAGCAGGAAATGAATCATCCACAGAAACATATAATTATCAACAAAAGAAAAAGCCAAAAGCAGTCATCAAATAACTCTCACATAAAGCCCTATTTAGTGGATTTTGAGAGAGCAAGATTCTCAAAGAATCCTAAAAACCTATCTCAGTTCATCTCATACATAAGTGGCACAAAGCTCAAAAGATTCTTCGGTAAACAAGATATTAGACTTAAAGGGAAAAGACTAAGAGAGTTTATATCAAGTTATAAAAAAGAGGTTGTAAAACAAAAAAAGATTTCTGCCCCTAAGATTGTTAAAGACTTTATACGAAAGAATACGACTGAACAACTAAAAAGCATATTGAAAGAAATAAAACTTTGTGTATTTCTCAGCCCAAAGGATCTGAGGGACAAGGTACTTATTGAAGCAGGAGAAATACCTAGAGGAAAAACTTGTTCATATAGCTATTTGGCTAAAAGGGTTGGAACCAAAGCTTATAGAGTTGTAGGCAGTATAATGGCCAACAACAAATTCAATCCTGTTATTCCTTGTCATAGGGTAATTAAAGCAAACAGAGAACTAGGCAGTTTTAACCATAAAGAAGACAACCTACGCAAAAAGGATATGCTTGAAAAAGAGGGTGTTGATATCCTTAAACAAGGCAACAAGTTCTATGTTAGCAAGGATTGTTTTTTAGGTTAGTGAAGTAATATTAGAATATTAGAGCAAGAATGAAAGATTATTTTTTCTGAGAGCTGCCTTTTTCATTCTTATCCTTATCTTTAGATTTGCCTGAGTCTACCGGCTCAGTATACTTACATTTGGGGAAACCAGAGCATCCATAGAACTCACCATACAAGCTTTTTCTAAGAACAAGGGGTTTTCCGCACTTTGGGCATTTCCTTTCCTCCCTCTCCTTAACCTGTTGAGTTTTTTTTGAGGGGCAATCAGGATTTATACAAACAACAAGAGGCCGTTTCCTTCTTCTGATTACCTTAATCAAAGGGTGATTACAACTCTTACACAGTTCCTTGGTGGTCTCAACCAACGCATTAGAAGGAAGTGCAAAAGTGGCCTTACAATCAGGATATCTGTCGCAAGCAATAAACTTCCCATATTTGCCTTCCTTAACCACAAGATTACCTTTGCCACAAACAGGACAAGGTCCTACAAGATTTGCCTTTCTCTCAGCCTCTTTATTAGCCTCAAGAAGCTCTTTTCCCAATTCAGCCTCCCTGTTCTTGAACTTGTCAAGTATCTTAAGAAGGGTTTTCTCTGCTTCAGATATTACTTCATCCACCTTCTTCTTATCAGCCATAATCTCTTCTAATTCACTTTCAAAGTGTCGTGTTAATTGAACGCTAACAATCTCCTCACACTGCTTCTTTAATACCTCTATCGTTTTTAATCCGAAAACTGTGCATTTCAAAGTCTTGTTTCCGGTAACATAGCCCCGCTTAAATAAGGTCTCAATAATTGACGCCCTGGTCGCTTTTGTACCTAATCCTTTCTTTTCAAGTTCCTTTAACAAAGAAGACTGGGAATATCGTTTAGGGGGTTGGGTTTCTTTCTCATCTAGCCTAATTTTCTTGTTCTCAACCTTATCCCCCTTCTCTACCATTGGAAGGGAGTCATGTTTTTCCTTTACATAAGGAGCATAGATTGCATACCAGCCCTTTTCCTTGGTTACTTTCCCTGAAGAAATAAAGACTTCATCCTTAATTGAAATTTCAATCTTGGTATTTATCTCAATAGCAGAATCTCCAAAGCAGGAAAGAAATCTTTTCACGACTAAATCATAGATCCTGCTTTCTTGAGAGTTAAGCTTCTTAGGCGCAACCCCTGTTGGGAAGATAGCTGGATGAGCAGGATCTTCCTTCTTACCTTGTCGAGGATATAATTTACTTTTTGCAAGTATTTGACTGCAACTCTGAGAGTATTTTTCCATCTTTGCCAGCTTGGTTATTATTTTCTTATACCCTATCGTAGGTGGAAGCTTCTGAGAACTTGTTCTTGGATATGATGTATAGCCGCCAAGATAAAGACGCTGAGCAAGATCCAATGTTTTTTTAGGACTATACTTAAAGAGTCGGTAGGCCTCTGTCTGAAGGGTTGTCAAATCAAGGGGGGTAGGCGGAATCCGTTTCTGCTCCTTCCGGCTTACAGAAGAAACTATACCATCCTGACCTTTGGTTTTTTCTACTATCTGATTAGCCAATTCCTTCTTCTTTATCTCGCCTTTTGAGTTCTTTGCTTCTATTGATTCTCCTTTAGCCAAGCCTTCCAGATAAATCTCCCAGTATTTTTCTGGCTTGAATTTTGAAATTTCCTGTTCTTTTTCAGCAACAATACGTAATGCAGGGCCTTGTACTCTTCCTATGCTCATAACCTTCATCCTGCCAGCTTTTTTGGTGGCCAAAGATAACGCCCTTGAGAGATTTATACCATAAAGCCAGTCCAGCTTATGCCTAGCAATACCAGCATTAGCAAGACTATAATTCACATTCGGCTCAAGATTCTTGAAAGAGTTGACTAAATCGGGTTTGGTAAGCGTAGAGAATTTCATCCTTTGTGCTTTCTCAGAACCGCAAGCAAACCTAAGCACATTATAACCTATTACTTCACCCTCAACATCATAATCACAGGCGATTATAAACCTGTCAGCATCCTTTGCTAACTTCTTGATTAGGTTAAGGTATTGTTTAGTATATTTGGCATCCTTCTTTGCTTTATATGTAGGCACCCATTCCGGATTAAAAACTGGATAACGCCAGCCGTTCTTTTCCTTCTCATCCAAAGAGAATAAGTGACCGACTGCTGAGACCACAGTAATACTTAGATTATTTCTCTTGCATTGAAGATAGGTAACACCTTTCTCCTTTTTTCTTTGAGGAGAACCTTCGGAAATTGCATATGCAATCTTCCTCGCAGCAGCAGGCTTTTCGGATATCAGAAGGATGTTTGCCATTTGAAAACAAGAAAAAAGTGTTATTTAAAAACCTTTTTGTTGAATTTTTAAGAAAAAACTATAAACCAAAACTGATTTATATTTGAGTCCTTATTCAATAAAGTATGAGTAATAAGGGAATAAAAGAATATATCGTAAAAAAAGAAAAAGGGATATATGAACTGCCTTATGGAAGTATTTATGGGATGAAACTTCCTTGCAGGCTCATCTTATCTGAGAAATTATTGGATGAAATAGATGAGGAAGCCATAAAGCAGTTGGCAAGGGTGGCAATGCTTCCAGGCCTTGCCTCTGCCCCAGTTGGGTTGCCTGACATGCATTGGGGATACGGAGTGCCAATTGGAAGCGTGATAGGATTTCAAAGAAAGGATGGAATCATTAGTTCGGGAATGGTAGGTTTTGACATCAATTGCGGCATATCCTTATTTAAGACTGGGCTTAGCAAAGAAAGGGTTATAGAACATAAAGAAAGATTAGGAAAATTCCTGCTGAAAAAGATTCCTACTGGTGTGGGCTCTAAATCCAATATAAGACTTACTGAAATAGAATTAAATAGAGTGATGGAAGAAGGAGCAAGATGGTGTGTTAAAAACAACTATGTCTCCGAATCGGAATTAAAGCATATTGAAGATGAGGGCCGCCTTGAAGGCGCAGATACCTCAAAGGTTTCAAAAGAAGCAAAAAAAAGAGGAATAAAACAACTAGGCAGCCTGGGCTCAGGAAACCATTTTGTTGAGTTATCATACGTAAAAAACATATTTGATAAGAAAGAAGCCGAGAAATACGGCCTGAAAAAGGATACTATATGCGTAATGATACACACCGGCTCAAGAGGACTGGGGCATCAGATTGCCACAGACTATGTTAAGCTCCATCTGAAAGCAATGGAAAGATATAAGTTGAGTTTTCCTGACAAACAATTGGCTGGAGCTCCTATCGGCTCCCCTGAAGCAGAAGATTATCTTAAAGCAATGAAATGCGCTGCCAACTTCTCATTCGCAAATAAATTGGTTTTAGCCTCCTTTGTAGAAAAAGGCCTTAACGAGTTCTTTATTGCTGGGGAAGAAAAAAGATTAAAGGGAATATATACGATTTCACACAACATCTGCAAGAAAGAGAAGATACAAGGGCAAGAGATCTTTGTTCATAGAAAAGGAGCCACAAGGGCCTTCCCTGAAGAACCAGCGATTATCGCTGGCTCAATGGGCAGCTCTTCTTTTCTAATGAAAGGGACAGAGAAATCACTAAAGTATTCATTGGGAAGCACTTGTCATGGAGCAGGTAGAGCCCTTTCAAGAAAAGAAGCAAAACAAAGCTTAAATCTCGCAAAAGTAAAACAGAGTCTGGATGCAAAAGGGATATCAGTTTTCTCTCACTCTGAGAAAGGTATCTTAGATGAAGCACCCAAGGCATATAAATCAATCTACAAAGTTATAGAATCTACAGAGGATGCAGGGATATCAAAAAAGATAGCAGAATTCTCTCCACTTATTGTAATAAAAGGCTAAGAAGAGAATAAGATAAATTGTAAAGTAAAAACACAATTGTAAAAACACAATTATATATCAATAATCTTGCCCGAGCGAGAAACATTGATTACCTTTGTTTTGCCAATAAGCTCTTCAATACCTTCTGCTTCATGTACATGAGCACATATGAGCAGATCAGGTTTCAGGGACTCAATTGCTCCTCTTACACTTTCACTTCCTCTTACCAATGAAGAAAAATTCTCCATCAAAGAATTCCTGGGGTGAACATGTGTTATCATTACCTTCTTCTCAATATTTTTTACACCTTCAAACCCCTTCTTGAGCATTGAATAAATCTCTGATTCTGAAGTAGAGAACGGTCCAGTATTAGCACCACCTGCGCCAAAGAAACCAACATTGCCAATAATTTCATACTTACCATGTATATTTCTTATTCCATACAATTCAGCTAAAGAACTAACACATGCATTTGACTCATGATTACCAGGTATTACAAAAACCTGTTTCTTCCTTTTAACGAAAGGACCTATCATACCATCCATTTGAGCTCCTGCAAGCCCCAAATCCCCTGCTAAGATAACCAGATCTACATTCTCTTTCTCTGCTTTATCAGCAAGTTTTTCCACTAATTCCTTATCAGAATGAATATCTCCTGCCGCAAGAATTTTCAATTTAATCCCTCCTGGTTACAAGCGGCTTATCCTTAACCAAATCCACAATAGTAGAAGGCCTTCCTTTCAAATAACCATCATCAAAAGCATAATGCACATGGACATGATAATCATCACTACTTTCCTTTGGGTGTTGAAGCAGTTCATTACCCTCTAAGGTTGCAGCAGTGCTCACAAAAGGAATTCCTACCTCATTTACAAAATCAGCAATCCAATGGTCGGGAATTCTCACGCCAACAGTAGCAATATCATTATTCACCTCTTCTGAAACCGCTTCCTTATTTTTCAATCTAAGAATTAAGGTATAAGGGCCGGGAAGCTTATCAAGCCATTCATTATCCCTCTTGCTTAGAACACAATTCTCTTTAATCCATGACTTTGAAGGAGCAATTATTGAGAAAGGCCTCTCAAAATCGTTCTTGATTTTCCTAATCTTCTCAATCGCTTTTTTATTCTTAGCACTACAACCAAGCCCATAAATAGTATCAGTTGGATGAAGGATTATCTTTCCTTTTTTTATTTCCCTGTGCAAGCGAATTTTATTGAGGAAGGTTTCCTCTTTGCTAAGTATTTGCATGTAAGCGAGGGATATTAAACTTTCTTAAAAAACTTTCGTTATCGGAATAATCCATTTATAAAACAGAAGAAAGAAGATTCAAGAAGAATGAAACAAAAGAGAAATTAAATGTTTTTTACACTCTGTTTATAAGCCATTTGAGAAAAGTTGAAATTACTCAAAAAGCTTACTAGAGCCTGATATTCGTCCCATTCCATATACCGCTTTTTTTCGCGCATAAAACCTACCATAATACCACCTCAAATGGCCATGTTATACCCTCTTATGAAGTTCAATTCTACAAAATCAATCTCATCGTTATCATAGAAAGTATCAAGAGATGAATAATCATAAATATCATCTTTATCAGTTGATTCATTCTCCTGCACAAACTCTTTCTTATGCATTATCATATCTTCCTTATCTTGTTTATTCGATTTCATAAAACCACCTCAATTCATTAACCTAAAAAAAGAAAAACCTAAAACCACCTGTCAGAGAACTGGTAGTCAAAGCTGTCCAGTTTTGTTGT
>DAWM01000056.1:9655-13859 GCA_002505945.1 Candidatus Woesearchaeota archaeon UBA119 | reverse complement strand
GTTGTCAGTTGTCTTACCTGGGAATAAAAGAGTTCTTTGATTGTTTTTTGGCTTAAATCAATCATTTGTATCACCTAAAGAAAACTAAGATGGGTTGGCTTAAATACCCTATTTAGGCAAATGTCCAATGTCTTATGATTAAATTAGAAGAGAAAAAGTCTAACTCATTTCTTCCTTAAGGATTCTGCTTACTTTCTTTCCATCCGCCCCTTTAAGAGCGGCCATACTCCTGCCCATCAGGAAACCGAATGACTGATCAGGATTTTGCTTTAATATCTCTCTTACCTTATCTCTGATTTCATCTTCAGCAATGCCTTTATCCTTTAACCTCTTGATGTCAAGTTTCTTTCCTATTCCTAAATCAAGATAGGCTTCTTCAAGGGTATTCTTATCAATCTCTCCTTTATCCAAAAGGTCAAGAAGGCTCTTTAGCTTGGATTCTTCTACCTTTGAGAAATCAAATTTCTTGTATTTTTTCTTAAACTCCTTTGGCTTAGAAAAAAGTAATGTGTAGATGTAGCTCGGCTTTAGGGAGGATGATTTCACTAAGTTGAAAAACAGCTCAGATAAATCAGACTTAGCAATTCGGGTTGCTTCCTGCTTGGGGATGCCCATACCTGTAATTTTCTTAATATCGCTCTTTATAGACCTTACCTCGCTGATTTCTATCTCTTTGGGATATATCTGAGGAATATCTGTTTCTGGATACATCCTGGCAGCGCCAGGCATCGGCCTCAAATATTTAGAAGAACCATCAGGTAAAGCAAGTCTCACTTCCTTAGGGATGGTTTCCATTAGAAGTTCAAGACGCTCAATTGCTCTATTAAGGAATTTATCGCATTCCTCTTCTTTACCTGCTACTAGAATAAAAGAATCTTCTTTCCTTGCTTTCAACCTTTGCTCTAATTCTTTAACCTCTTTATCTGTGATTCCATAATTAGGCAGTTCATCCCTGTGAAACAAACCCTTCAACTTTGAATATGATTTGGCATAATCTGATATCTCTGTTCCCACCCTTCTATTCTCTGAAAGTCCTCTGCCTAGAATACCTTTAAACCCTTTCAGCAAGACCGCTTTTACCTTTCCTTTATTGTTTAATTCTTTCCTTAAAACCTTGGATTTGGTATCCTTAAACAAAGGAGTAACATCCTTTGGCTCTTTCATGACCTTTGCTTTCCTCTTCTTTAGAGCATCTTTAACCTCAAGTAGAGTTAATTGCCTCTTTGCTTCATTATAAGCAATAGCATCAAGTTCTTTTAGATTCTGGGCACCTTTTATCTCAACCCTTGCTCCATTCCTTATTGAAAGGTTGACATCCTGACGAATGGTTCCTAACCCTCGCTTAACTTTGACGCTTCTTAGAATAAGCCCAATCTCCTTGGCACATTCCTTGAGCTCTTTAGGAGATGTAATAGAAGGAGCAGTGGTAATCTCAACCAAAGGAACCCCTAGCCTACACAAGTGGTATATGTCCTTCTCTCTTTCCCTTTTGACAAGTTTAGCTGAATCCTCTTCAAGACAGATTGTATCTATGGGTATCTGCTTCTGCCCTAAAACTACCTTGCCATTGGTAGCAATCAAAGCAGTTCTCTGAAAGCCAGAGGTATTAGAACCATCAATTACTATCTTTCTCATAAACTCAATTGAATCTACTGGGTTTGCTTTGAAAAGGTTTACAATCTGAAGGGCCATCTTTAAGGGCTCTTGGCTTATCTCATGAGGGGGCTCTTCATCCAACTCAACCAAACAAGAAGTCTCATAGCTGCCTCTATACACAAATTCCTTTGATTTCTTCAGCTCATGAAGCGCTGCAGCATCAACCTCACCCAACTCGCTCTTTGATATACTTAGTTTCCTCTTAACCTCAAAATCAAACTCATCTTCATTATCCCCTTTACAAGAACAGAATAATTTCTGAGTGTCAAGCTGCTGATGTATCTCTAATCCTACCTTAAAGCCAATTTTCTTAAAATCTAACATGTCTTTTTCCATTTAAACATACTCCTCTTCATACTTTGTTCTCTCAGAAAGCTCTCCCCTTAGGTTTTGATGATATAGTTTTGGGATTTCATTCTTCTTGAAATTAGACAAAAGGAAAGCCAACTTCATAAAAGCAGTTTCAGGTATCATGTTGCACTCATGCCCTAAAACACCCAATTCCTTTAATTCTCTGCCTGTTGAATATATGTTGAGGTTTATCCTGCCAAAAAGGGTTTGAGGAGCCATAGCAATAATAGTTCCTTTCTTGGTTGCTCTTTTGATTTCCTTCATAACAAAACCATTCTCATCTTCCAATGCAATATGACCTAATCCTGTGCCGATTATTATTGCTCCGTCCAATTGGCTCAGCACCTTGATTTCTTCCGGCGTTATTGAGGGATGCACATAAATCATTCCCATCTTCAAAGATGGTTTTATATGGTAAAACCTTGATTTAGCGCGAGAGTCTAAATCTTGCTTCCTAGCAAGCCATTTCAATGAGTAATTGTTAAGCTTAATCTGAGCTGCCACTGATGTATTTATGGCCCTAAAAGCATCCCTCCGAGAGGTATGCATCTTCCTTGCATTAACCCCCCTTAGTATAACACAATTCTCTTCTGAGGATTTCTTATGAAATGCGATAAAAACACCTGATGCCTTTGATTTAAGTGCAAAGTTGACAGCTGAAAGAAGGTTGAACTTTGAATCAGAAGATGGCCTATCCGAGGAACGTTGCGAGCCCACTAAAACAATTGGAATAGGGGAATTCTCAACTAAAAAAGAGAGGGCTGCAGCAACATAATGAAGCGTATCTGTGCCATGCGTAACAATTATCCCACTTGGTTTCTTTTTGATAGCATCCTTGATTTCATCTACTATATTATTTATGTTAGAGAAGCGTACATTCTCAGATAGAATATTTGATACCACCCTGCTTTCCAACTGGGCAAGCTCAGCCAATTCCGGAAAAAGAGAGATTATCTCTTCTGGCTCAAATAAAGCACTCACACCGCCTGTTTTATAGTTTACCTTCGATGCAATGGTTCCGCCAGTATGGATTAAGGTTATCTTTGGAAGATTCTTATTTTGGCTTCTTCTAGGAAACTTATTGGATAAAGAAGCCTTCTTTTTTCCTTTCTTCAAATGCTCCAAATCCTTAACATTATTCTTAAATATACCTACGTTATATCCGCTATTTAACTTAACCACAATCTTATCCTTCTTGATATCAATAATCATTCCTTCATAATCCTTCTTGTCTTTTGTTCTTACCTTGACGAACTCTTTGATTTTGAATTCCATTTTCCCTCCCTTGAGAAGATTAGGCTCTATGATTATTTATTATTCATTGTTATATAAAATTATCTGAATCAAAAGGAAATTTTAAAAAGGTTATGTTCAATATTAAGAAATAATATGAAAAAAATACAACTTCCAATAATACTTGTTAATTATAAGGCGTATAAACAGGCCTTTGGTAAGAAAGGGCTGAAAATCGCTAAGGAATGCGAAAGGATAAGCAGGAAGGAAAAGGTTAGCATAGGGGTGGCTGTTCCATCAACAGAGATAAAGACAATTTCAAAAGAAGTGAAGATTCCTGTTCTGAGCGAACACTTTGATCCGGATTCTTTAGGGCATCATACTGGTAATATTCCAATTAAGGCGGTTACTGCCAATGGTGCTGTTGGAAGTCTGATAAACCATTCAGAGCACCCGATGAGTTTCAAAGAGATTAAGAAAGCTGTAGAAGAAGCTAAGAGATACAAGATAAAATCTGTTGTATGCATCCCAAATACTAGATGGCTCAATAGAATAATTAGGTTAAAGCCGGATATGATTGCTCTGGAGTTTCCTGATTTAATAGGCGGTAAAGTTTCGGTAAGCAAGGAAGCCCCTAAGATAATAAGGAAAGCAGCAAAGAAAACTAAAGAGCGTTCTATTGCTTTCCTATGTGGTGGAGGGGTTCATTCTATGAGTGATGTTGAGAAAGCCATTGAAGAGGGCTGCGATGGTGCTTTATTAGCTTCTTCAGTGCTCAAAGCAAAGAACCCCGCTTCTATACTAACTAAGTTGTGCGAAGGAGTAAGAAGAGGATTGAAGAAGGTTAAGGAGTAAGATTTAAATATCACAGGTTATTTGATATCATAAAAATCTACTGCGAATGTCACACCCCAACCTGAAGGTAGGTATAAGGTAAAAGTCGCTTTGACAAGTGGATTTTTAG
>DAWM01000056.1:0-9424 GCA_002505945.1 Candidatus Woesearchaeota archaeon UBA119 | reverse complement strand
TTAGGATGCCAAAAATTCGCCCTGATGGGCGGGGTGTTAAACCCCACACAAAAAATGTGAATTTTTGTGCATAAGAGGTATCAGAGATAACTATTGCTTTTCATTTTCATGGAATCCTCGCAAATAGAAAAAGTGAAGAAGGAATATGAAGAGTTCGCGGACAAATACGCTGCTGCAAACTTCCATAATCCGCTTCAGTATCAACTCTCAGAATTCTGTTCTCTCCTGCCAAAAGAAGATAAGTCTGAAATAAAGATTCTTGATGTGGGATGCGGTCCTGGCAGGGATGTTGAATACCTTATGGAAGAGGGCTATGATGTTCTTGGCATTGATTTCTCTGAAGAGATGATAAAGGTTGCTAAGAAGTTAGTGCCTAAAGGTAAGTTTGAGGTTGCTGATTTTACCGATAAGGATTTTGATGAAGATTCATTCTCAGGTATATGGTGCAATGCTGCTTTGCTTCACATTCCCAAGGAAGAGGTAAAGGAGATCTTTGCTAAGTTTCTAAAATGGCTCAAACCAGGAGGCATTGTTTTTGTGAGCATGCTTGAAGGCGAAGGTCAGCAAGAGCTCTGGATTAAGAGGTTCTATCAGAACCCTTTAACTGCTTATTTCTATCAATTAAATGAATTAATCCAGCTATTAGAAGAAACAGGATTCGAGATTGTTAAGTATCACAACGAATATGATTTCGACAATAACTGGATAGATGTTTTCTGCAGAAAGCCGGAGTAATTACCTACTTGGTTTTCAGAAAAAAGGTTTCAGTTGCTACAACATTATTATCAGAATCTCTTACTTCTACTTTAAAGGAACATGTTCCTGCATCAGGATTAACAAAAGCAGGATAGCGTTTGGCCTTGACTCCGGGTTTTATCTTCTCATCCAATACCACTTCTCCGTCTTCAAAATTAATGCCTTTCAAATCTTGACATTCTGAAGTAGTTGAAGTTGAAGTAATCACTATTTCCTTAACCTCTTCTCTATAATTATTAGAAACCCAAACAAGAAACGGTGCAGCTTCCCCTCTAGCCACTTCATTAACTTTTGGATAAACACAGAGACCAGAACCTTCAAGCGAAGATTGGCAACGAGCGTCTGTAACCAATCTATCCTTTTGTTCTTCAGTCACTTTGATTGCATCCATCCCTTGTTTACCAAATTTATTTACCAAACCAATAACAATACCAAGTATAGCAATGCCAAGTATTAGTATTACTATGGTATTGATTGCAAGCTCCATTCCTTTTTTTTCCATTTTTCTTCAGGAAAAATAAAATAAAATTTATGGTTTAAGATTCAGATTGAAATTCTGAGAAGAATATTCTATATCCCCTCCAGTATCATCTGTATAAGTAACATTTATTTCACATTCATAGTAGGAAGGCTCAGCACTTGGATCAGGATCAACCCAGAACCTCTGGACCTTTGTTTCTCCAGGGCCTATCTTTGTCTTAGAGATATGTTCTATTTTAATTTTTTGTAGTATGTCTGATCCCGTATCTATCCCACCAATACATCCCGAATTAATTGTGAATTCCTTCTTCTCATTAAGCACATTTTTCAATGCGTAATAATTCTCTAACTCTTCATTCACCCTCATGTTTATCTCGGTTGTCTCAATTAAAAAATTACTACCCATGCTTTCAAGATCTCTACTCAATTGATCTTTCTTTTGTTGTTCTACATCATATTGGTCCTCAAAAAGGTCTACCTGCGATCTAATTTTGTTAATAACAAACATCCCGACTCCGAGCATAGCAAGAGCAAGCAGTAATATAACAATGGTGTTAATGGACATCTCAATTGCTCCTTTCTTGTTCATTTTCCTTAGCTTTTTCATAATCGCCACCTCAATATTTAATATTGACAAAAGTATATTAATTTAGTCTATTGTAACGCTAATATATAAAGTTTTTTGTTTTGCAAATAAGTCCATCTAAAATATTCAAAATCTTTTTAAATACCTAGCCATATAAAGATTACCATGTTTTTAAACAGGCTTAGTTTTCCTGGAAAAGAGATAAGGACTCTGCTGCTTGTAACGCTGTTGATAGGGCTAGCCATTGGCTTCAACGATGGTAGGGCTACAGTAGGCATAGATGAGTACTGGATAAGGAATTTCTGTCTATGCTGTCTAGCTGTCTTCTTCGCACTTGTAATCAGGGTATTCATACAAAAGATTGTAGGGTTTAAACTTGGATTTGAAACAGAGTTTAAGAGCAATCCCTATGGGCTTTTCGCAGGCATATTCACTGCTTTTCTGTTTGACGGCCACGCTTATCTTTTCGTGCCTGGAGGCACAAGACTCAAAGAAAAACCAGAGATGCATCTGGGCAGTTATCCATATCTCAAAGTAAGATTAAAGTACTCCTTAGTTTCTATAGCTGGATGGGGCGCCACACTCGCCCTCTTAATTATCTCTAAAGGACTATCCGGCTTGCTTCCCAACAACATATTCCTAGCAAAAATGGCCCTTGTAAATGCCTTGTTCCTTGTATACTTCCTTATTCCTTTGCCACCAGAAAGCGATGCCTTCTACCTCGCCTTCTGGTCAAGGACATGGTTTATTTTCCTGCTGGCAATATCCATTGGAATCTCTTTCTCTATTTTTCTCCTGCCTGCTGTATTCTCCTTGTTCTTATCATTAGCAATAGGTCTAACTGCTGCATATTTCTTCTATACTAAGCTTGAGAAGTAAACTAATACCTGAGGATTGCTCCTATTCCTCCCAAAGAATTTAAGATCCGTTGGGGTTCCTCTGATTCTATAATATGTACCTCTCCTTTTGTTTGCTCAACGAGGGTTATTATTTGCTCAATCTCCTTTGATTTCTCTTCTGAAAAAACCTTGTCTTCATTTATCAGAAGCTTGTCAACAGCACCCATCTGGGCTTTTTCAAGCACATCCTTCAAGCCATAGGCAAACTTTTGGTTCTTAGAGATATTGCCAAGAAGGCTTTGAAGCAAAGTATTCTCCTCATTGAGCTTCTGCTCCTTCAGTACTGCTTTAACCTCATCCCGCTTTACCACCTCTGCGACCCCTCTCTCACCGGGATTTGAAGCATGAGAAAATATAACCTTGCTGTTAATCTGTCTCGGCTCCAACTCTTTTTTCAATTCATCATTATAGAACCCAGGACTCGCACATAGAACATGATCTACCTTAAGCTGTTTTGCCTTTTGTTCAATCACATCAGCAATGCTCTTGTAAAAGTTCTCCCCTTTCTCTTCAACCGCTTTCTTAGTTACCTGCCCCTTCAACTTAGCAATAACCTCATAACCAGAATGAGTGAGAACAGCCAAGACCGCTTCCTCCCTATCAAATATTACCACTAATACCTTATAATCCAATCTCTGCTCAGATTTCTTTATTCTTTCCACCTGAAAATTCTTCCATCTTTCCTTCTTAATCGTCAGCTCATCATTCGGGGAGATATTTAAGGAATGATAACTTCCCAGGGGGATCTCCTCTTTTTGGGAAGAGATTTTCCCAATAAGCTTCAAGCCCATCGGCTCTTTCTCTAACTCTTTCTTTTCTACCTCCAAATCAATAAAAAAACTTTTCTTCACGCTTTTGGTTGAATCTTCATCCCCTATCTTTATTTTCCGAGTAGTAGTTCCACTAACAATATCCCCTGTTTCCACGACCTTATAGATATCCAGGAGGTCTTCCCTTGTCTCTGGAAGAATCTTCATTATACCCTGCTTAAGATTGGATTTAGTGATTTTCATTCTTGCATACCTTAAAATTGCTAATGATATATAATTCTTGTTAAAACCTCTATATTTTCTTTGCAAGCCCTAAACCAACCAGCCCAATGACTTTAACACATAACAAAATGATGAAAACATTAATGACACCTATAAAAGGAATCAGAAAGATAGAGAAAAGAAAAGCACCAAGAAAAGCACCAACTGCATCAGCTGAAAAGGTATTTCTGGGAGCATACTCCCTTCTCAAGCTGCCTATTGCTGAGAACTGAACTGCCATAACAAACCCAACAAGAAAATCCAACAAGAAAATTAAGAAAAGCAAAATTGAATAAACAACAAATTCATTCAGGTTCATAATTATCAAAAGAAGAAGCGCTAAAATAGAAATAAAAGTAAGCTCTGTAAGGACAGCATATCTTTTCAAAGAAACTTCTTTTTTCCTAAGCAATCTTTTAGCCAGAAAAATTCCTGACCATAATCCTGCCATGAAAAACAAGGTTAGAAGAACCATACCATAAAAACCATAGCCCACTGATACAGACAACACAATTACCAGAATTACCTGAAGACAAGAAGACATTATCCCAGAAGTAAGAAGCGGAGCCTCTGACCAATCATAATGAAATATAATAAAACCTGTCAAACCAAGCAAAATTAAAATAATCCACAAAGGCCTGCTTCCAGTCAACTCAAACCAATCAAGGATAGAATAATAAAAAGAAACAGGCTTTAGATTTTGATTCTTCAGATTAGTGAAAGAAAGAGAATCATTAACCATTTCCATTCTTCTCTCCTCCAACAATGGAGAAAGATGCATAGAATCTGCATAAGAATTATTCATTTCATCAAGTCTTTTCATAAAAGAATAGGAAAGATTTCCCGGAGAGGCAATAAAATATACAGTTTCCCCAGGAATATAAATTACATTCGGGAAGCTTGCAGTAAGTGCATTATACACTGAAGAAAGAACAACCTCCCTTGATTCTGTTATCACATTCTCTCCTGCTTCAACCGGAACTATCACAACACCGTTGATAGAAACAACCTTCCTAAGCATTCTAAAGAATTCTAGTGAGAATAATCTGTTGTCCCTATATGAATAGATTCCTGGATTTCCAATTACCACGATATCAAAAGCAGTTGAATCCTCCTTAATGACTCGGTTAAGATAACTATAAGGATCTTGAGAAAAGATTTCTATCCTTTCAGAACTCATTAACCTGCCTTCTTCTCTTTCCAGGATTTCATTAACCAAACGTTCATCAGGACTGACTACTGAAACATTCAAACCAGGATGTTCTCTCAACTCCCTCAACTCATTGGAAAAAAATGACTTTATAAGGAGGAAATTATAAGCGTCTTCGTTTATTGAAATAGGAAGATGGGTTAACATCTCTGCCTTGCTTTCCGTCGCATTATCCCCAATAGGCACACCATCATAAAAATAATTCCTTTGAGAATATGACTCGGTAACCATAATCCTACCTAACTTAGACTCCTTAAACTCCAAAAGCTCACCTAGCTCATCTGAAAGCAACAAACCATCCAGATTATAATGAGCAAATGATAATATAGCTACAAGAAAAACCAAAACTAACAAAACAAGATAACTAACTCGCTTCTTTTTAGAAGACCTTGATGAATTAAAGAAAGATATAAACCAGAAAACAAAGAGGGATAATAAAGAAATAAAAAGAGCTGTTCTTAATGTATTCAGAGTAATCAAGAAAAAGAAGAATATGAACGCTCCAAGGAGATTCCCAGAAGCATCTAGGAAATAAACGTCCACAAGCCTCTTCTTTTGACCTGACGAGGCCTTGGCTAGGATAAAACCAGAAAACAAACAGAATGGGAAAAGAATAATTGCCGAAACAAGAATAACAAAAGAAAATTCCTTTGCAATCCCCATTATCCAGTATCTCTTAATCAACCTTGTTAATACTATCAAAAAAGGAGGAAGCAAGACCTCAAGCAATATCATCTTTTTTAAGAGTTTATCAGATAGCTCTGCAATAGAAGAAAACCAAGCCCCTACCCCGAATCCTAAAAGCCATAAGGCAATCACCACTCCATATATTATCTCATTTCCGCCAAACATAAAAAGAATCTCTCTAACTATCTGAAGCTGAAAGATTATAGAAACTACTGCCAGCACAAAAATCATCAATCCTAGCTTCCCAAAACCATCTTTGCTTTTCATTTATACCCTCTATGAGATTGTAGAAAATGCAAAATGTCAAAAAGCCTATTTTCTTTCTTTAAGCTCTTTTAGCAACACTGTCCCAAACTTGGTTGCACTCTGGGGGCCATCGGCAGTAATTATATTACCATCCTTTACTACATCAAGCTTTACATAATTAACTTTATTGGATAAGAAATATCTCATAGAAAAATCATTCTCAAAAACAGTAGCATTCTTTTTATAGAGAACTCCTGCCTCAGCAAGTATTACCGGAGCGATGCAGATGGCGCCAATCAACTTCCTTCGCTCATAGGCATTTACAGCAAGATTCAATACCTCTTGATGATTCAAGAGATCGGGAGCACCCTTGCCGCCAACGAAGACTATTGCCTCATACTCATCCAAATCTATATCTCTCACTGATTTCTTTATCTCAGTTTCCCCTTTCTGCATTCCAAAGGCTAATCCTTTTGCTATAGAAGTCACATCGCATTTAATCTTGCCTTTTTCTAGAATAGCCTTCGGCTGCTCTAATTCCTCTTCCCTATACCCTTTTTGAGCAACCACATACAAGCATTTCATTTTATCCTGAGATCAGCCGATAATAGAATCATAGAACTTATATTATATAAACTTTTTTTAAGTAAATCACAAAGGCAATGACAAAAATCAGCAAGGGTTCTGGAGGAGTACCGAAAAGTTTAAATATAATAAAATCAACCTTTTAAAAAGATATCGAAACTTTTATATTTATTTCAAATTTTTTATTCGAGCTCGGGGGGATAAAAATGCAAAATCAGCATTATGTTAAAAAGTGTCCTGAATGCGGAAGCATCAACCTATTCTATAATAAAGACAGAGGAGAAATCATCTGTAAGGATTGTGGCTTGGTAATTGAAGATAAGATGATTGATTTCTCTCAAGAGTGGAGAGAGTTTGAAGACGACAGAAATAGCGCTGTAAAAAGAGCCGGCGCTCCAATGACATATACCCAATATGACATGGGTTTAGGAACAGAGATTGGAAGAAAATCAGATATCTCCAAGTTCTCAGGAAGGACAAAGAACAAGTTCTTCAGGTTAAGGAAATGGCAATATAGAATCAGCACTGCTATTGAGAGAAATCTCAAGCTCGCATTAGCTGAGCTGAAAAGGGTTTCTTCATATCTCAAACTTCCTTCTTCAGTAGAAGAGGAAGCAGCAAGGATATATACCCAAGCTGTTCAGAGAGGCCTTGTAAGAGGAAGAAGCATGGAATCTGTGGTTGCTGGTTCGCTTTATGCTGCATGCAGAAGGCATGAAGTTCCTAGAACATTGGATGAGCTTTCTGAAGCCTCAGGGATAGACAAGAAAGAGATTGGAAGAACATATAGGTTCATAACAAGGGAACTTGAGATAAAGATACTTCCTTCAAATCCAGTTGATTATGTAGCAAGATTTGCCTCATCTCTCAAGCTTTCAGCAGAAACCCAATCCCAAGCAGTAGAGATTCTCAACAAAGCTCAGAAAGAGGAGCTAACCTCTGGAAGAGGACCTACGGGGATTGCTGCCGCAGCGCTCTATGTGTCCGCATTGATGAACGGAGAGAAAAGAACCCAGAGAGAGGTTGCAGATGTGGCTGGCGTAACAGAGGTAACTATAAGAAACCGTTATAAAGAGTTGCTTGATAAGCTTAACCTAGAAAAGGAAATCAAGAAAATCAAGAAGAAGTAAACTTGATATCAAAATTTTATTTTTCATTTATATCATACTACCTAAATCTACATCGTCTTCTTCATCTAATAAAGTGCCCTCTATTTCTTTGTTTAATTCGGCATCTTCTTCAACCCATTCAACAGAGTGGTTTTCAATCAGGGCTGTTTCACTTTGGGAATCGCCTTTCTCTTTGTCCTTTGAAGGCTCTTCAACAGAATCATTTCCCGCATCATCACTCGCAACCACTTCGCTTTTAGATTCTTTCTGCTCAACAGAATCATTCAGATTAAGATTCTGTTCTAAATCCTCGTCTTGGTTTGAGCAGCCAGTAAGCAAAAACATCAAACAGATGCATATAACCACAAAAGAGTTTGAGGTTTCCATACGAAACTATTTCTAAAAAGACTTTTTAAGTTTTTGTCATTATTAAATAATGAAAAATATATTTAAACATTCTGGGATATAGAAAAATATGCTTAGCTTGAATAGTGACTTTCCATGGCTGATTGGCATAATTGGAATTCTATTGTTTTCCCTATCCTATTATCTAGCAAAGAAAGAAGTGGAAAAGAAGAAAATTGAAGATCTCACTGATGTTTCTCTTATTTACTTCCTAAAAAGTGTTAATCTTTTGTGGTTAGACTTGTTGCTTCTGTTCTTCCTTTTAGAGATAAATGCCGAAAGCAATTTTGAGATGCCACTTGAGCTTTCATATCTTATTTTCATAACTGTCATAATAATTCAGATTGTATTTCATGAGGCAAGCTACAGAGGAAGAAAAAGGAATGCCTTTACCACTATGAAATCCTCTCATGACATAAAGAATAAGATGCTGGATTCAGCTAAGGAAGAATTTAAATCCTATGTTATAGACAAAAATCTCCATTATCTTGAAAGGTTTGCGGAACATTATAGCATAGATGGAATAAGAAGCGTGATATCTGAGATTGAAGATTACAAGGAAAAACCTTCAAGAGAAGAAAGAATTGAATTAAGAAACAAATTGATTCATGCGATTATTGTTCTAGGGAGAAGTAAAAAACATAGACATTTCAACTATGCAATACATGCGCTGAAGAACATTCTTAACTACCTTGAAAAATCATAAAAAAGAAAAAAGAATTATATTCTCTTCTCTTCAATCTCTTTCTGCATTTCTTTTATGAATGGTTTTAGTTTCTTCTCACCTAAGACCTTATTCTGATAACTATCCCGAACATTGACAGTCTGCTTTTCCTGCTCGTTTCCTCCTACCACGAAGACATACTTGATTCTTTGCAATTGCGCCTCCCTGATTTTCTTTCCCACAGTTTCATCCCTGATGTCAAGCTCTGCCCTTATTCCTACCTTGTCTAATTCCTTCTTAACCTTCTCTGCATAGGGATTAAAGTTATCTGACACAGAAAGCACTATCGCTTGCACAGGAGCTAGCCATAATGGAAACTTGCCTGCGAAATGCTCAGTAAGGATAGCAATAAATCTCTCTAACGCTCCATAAATAACCCTATGAATCATAATAGGCCTATGATTCTCTGTTCCATCTTCTCCCATATATGTAAGACCAAATCTTTCAGGCATAGCAAAGTCAAGCTGAATAGTCGCACATTGCCAGCTCCTCCCTAAAGAATCCTTAATATGGAAATCAATCTTAGGGCCATAAAACGCCCCATCACCCTCATTAATCTGGTAATCTAATTTTTTCTTATCAAGCGCAGCGATAAGCTTATTTGTGGCCTGTTCCCATATTTGTTCCTCTCCAATATGATTCTCAGGCATTGTAGAAAGCTCAACATTATAATCAAAACCAAACAACCTATAGAATTTATCCACTA
>DAWM01000083.1:494-3128 GCA_002505945.1 Candidatus Woesearchaeota archaeon UBA119 | reverse complement strand
AAAGCCTTATATGCATGCTTTTTAAAGAAGACAAAATTTCAGAGGATGAACTAAGAAAAATATCGGCATTAAATAGGCAAAAGTTCTCGCCAAAATTGTCAGAACTAATGTCATAAAAGCCTTGCTATAACTGGGCTCTTGAGTGATATATGTAATGAAAGGAAGTGAGGTGAGACAGTGAAAAAGGTAACGAGAATAGATGGCATGTCAAACCCTAGGTTCTCAAATAATAAGCTTAGAGTAGCAGCCTATGCCAGGGTTTCAACAGATAGTGATGAGCAACTGGAAAGTTTAAAAGCACAGCGGGAACACTATGAAAACTACATTAAGACCAATCCGGAGTGGGAATTTGCAGGGTTATATTTTGATGAAGGAATATCTGGAACTAAGAAAGAAAAGCGGCCAGAGCTTCTTCGTATGATCCGCGACTCAGAAAATGGCAGGATTGATTTTATCATCACTAAATCCATCAGCCGCTTTGCCAGAAACACCATGGATTGTTTAGAACTAGTCAGAAAGCTTATAGATATTGATGTTTATGTATATTTTGAGAAAGAAAATCTAAACACGGGTGATATGGAAGGTGAATTGATGCTTTCGATTTTATCCGGATTTGCTGCAGAAGAATCTGCATCCATTTCACAGAACATGACATGGTCAATCCAAAGAAAGTTTAAAAATGGCTCTTATATTAATGGAAGCCCACCATATGGCTATGCCAATGTAAATGGGAAGATGGTTATTGTTCCAGAAGAAGCCGAGATTGTTAAACGGATTTTTTCAGAGTGTTTATCAGGTAAAGGTGGAAATCTCATTGCAAAAGGTCTTAATAAGGATAAGATTCCTGCTAAGAGAGGAAAACATTGGAGCTCAGGGACCATTATTGAAATGCTTAGAAATGAAAAATACAAAGGAGATGTGCTTTTCCAAAAAACCTACACAGATGGAAGTTATAATCGACATCCTAATAATGGAGAGAAAGACCAGTATTATTGTAAGAGCCACCATGAAGCCATTATCAGTAAAGAGGTTTTTTCTAAGGCACAGAAACTTATAAGTCAAAGAAGAAAAAGCAGGAGTAAGAAAACCAAAAGCAATGCCTATCAAAACAGATATGCCTTAAGCGGAAGGATCATTTGCGGAGAGTGTGGATCTAAGTTTAAAAGAAGAACAAACTATTCTGCTGGCAGAAGCTATATAGCCTGGAGCTGCAAAGGGCATATTGAAGACAAAAACAGCTGTCCCATGTTATTCATACGGGACGGGGAGATAAAGGCAACCTACTCAACCATGATGAATAAGTTAGCCTTTAGTAGAAAAATAATTTTAGAACCCCTTTATAAGACCCTAAGCAGAATAGATGAGAAAAGCGATCTTGAAAGAATTGCTGTTATAGATAAGAGGTTAGAGCAATTGACTGAAGAACGTAACACTCTGATTGGGCTAATGACAAAAGGATTTCTCGAGCTAGTACTTTTTAACAAGGAAAGAAATGCTCTGGATATAGAAATAAGTAGTCTTACTACAGAAAAGACAAACCTGGTCATGGCATTTACAGATGGCACATCACAAGCAGATGAAGTGAAAGAACTTCTTGATTATGTGTCGGGAAAAGCATTTATTGGTGAGTATACTGAAGAGGCATTTGAAAAGTACGTTGAAAATATCATTGTGAATACAAGAGATGAATTAACATTTAAACTGAAATGTGGACTTTCTCTGAAAGAGGAGGTGGTGAGATAAATGGCTTATATACCTTATGGTTACAAGATGATAGAGGGTGTTATAACTGTTGATGAAGAAAAAGCAAACCAAGTTAGAGTGTTTTTTGAAAAGTATATTTCAGGGCTTTCCTTAGCTGTGGCTGGTGAACAGGCAGGTATTGAAAAGACACATTCTTCAATGGGGCTTATTTTAAAGAATGTTAACTATCTTGGAAATGATGTGTACCCAGCAATTATCGATAAAGAAAGCTTTGATAAAGCTGAAGAAGTTAGGCAAAAGCGTGCAAAGGACTTAGGGAGAATTGTAGAGCTTGCAGCTTTTACATCTCCAACGCCAATCGAAAGATTCAAGATGAAAAAAGCAGATACCAAGCTTCCGGAGGATCCTGTTCTCCGAGCTGAGTACCTGTACAGTCTGATAGAAAGTGAGGTTTGAGATGGCAGAAAAAAATATAACTGTAATTCCAGCCCGAAAAAGAGTTGGAAGTTCAGCCGCAAAAGAAAAAATTAAAAAACTGCGTGTTGCTGCCTACTGCCGCGTTTCTACAGAAACAGAAGAACAGAACTCAAGCTATGAGGTGCAGGTAGCGCACTATACAGAATTTATAAAGAAAAATGATGAATGGGAATTTGCAGGCATCTTTGCAGATGACGGTATTTCAGGAACGAATACAAAAAGGCGGGAAGAATTTAACCGCATGATTGAAGAATGCATGGAAGGTAATATAGACCTGGTCATTACGAAGTCTATCAGCCGATTTGCCCGTAACACTCTGGACTGCTTAAAATACATTAGGCAGCTTAAGGAAAAGAACATATCCGTATATTTTGAGAAGGAAAATATTAATACAATGGATGCCAAGGGAGAGGTACTAATAACCATCATGGCATCTTTAGCACAGCAAGAAAG
>DAWM01000083.1:0-247 GCA_002505945.1 Candidatus Woesearchaeota archaeon UBA119 | reverse complement strand
CAGCAAGAAAGTCAGAGCCTTTCACAGAATGTTAAACTGGGCCTTCAATATAGGTATCAGCAAGGAAAAGTTCAAGTCAACCACAAGCGTTTTATGGGTTACACAAAAGATGAAGATGGCAACCTAGTCATTGAACCCAAAGAAGCTAGAATAATAAAACGCATATACAAGGAATACCTTGAAGGCGAAAGTTTAGCTGGAATTGGTAGAAATCTAGAGAGGGATGGAATTTTAACAGGAGCAGGAA
>DAWM01000051.1:3026-3644 GCA_002505945.1 Candidatus Woesearchaeota archaeon UBA119 | reverse complement strand
AACGCCCCAGTTCATTATTGGATAGACGAGCATTGTCAGACAAGAAATAAAGAAGTTTTTTGGTCTTCTCATTTAACTTCTCATCGTTCAAATCAGCTTCATTAAATTGAAAAAAGCCTCTTTCCTTCATTATATGTGTTTTTTGTTAATAGTTATTTATATAGTTTTCGAATTTTTGCAAATAGGGGCCCATTGAAGAATTGATAAAGAAACAAATAAAGAAGTAAAGAAGTTTAGAAAAAGATAAAAAGGTTAAAGCAAGAGTATTGAATAGGAGAATGTTATCCAAGAAGATTGATGAAAGGAAATTACCTATCCTGCTTTTGGTAAGCACAATAGCCGGCTTTCTATTCGCTATCACAGTAATAAGCATGTTTATATTCTATGATTTTGATTCTATAAGAACATCCTCTATAAGCTTTCCTTTGCTTATAACCTCAACCCTGTCTATTTGTGTGCTAACTGGATGTCTAGTTGCATATTCCCTGCTTTCTGGGTTTGCCAAAAAAGAAAAGAAGCTACAATCTCTTATAAAGGGGACGTTAAGATTTTTAGGGGAAGAAGAAAGGAAAATAGTCTTATTTCTAATGGACAATGGAGAAAGTAATCAAAACGATA
>DAWM01000051.1:0-2807 GCA_002505945.1 Candidatus Woesearchaeota archaeon UBA119 | reverse complement strand
TGAGAAAGTAATCAAAACGATATCGCTAAAGCCACTAGAATGAGTAAGGTAAAGGTCTCAAGAAAACTCAAGAATCTTGAAGATAAGGATATAATATTTAGAGAAACTGGCGGGACAAGCAATAAGGTTAAGCTCAACAACGCGATTAAGGATTTATTTGGGTTATACTAAGCTTTGAAAGCCTTTCTACTGATATCCCCTCTTTAATCAGTTCCTTTTTTATAGCCCTTATCCTGTCCTTATAAGGGCCAAGTCCCTTCCAATCAAGAACTAACTTGCGAGCAGGAATAGAACTGGATTTCAGGGCAGACCAAACCAATTCTAACGAAAGGTTGGATAAAGCATATTTTGCACAGACGTGTGACAAGGCATATTCCATGCTTCTGTACAATTTCTCAAAATGAGGACAGTAATGCGGACCGCCTATTCCCACTACTACTTCATAAGAAAAGGAAGATGAGAATACTTGGTCTAAGGTCTCAAATATGGTATTAGCAATGATACTCCCCATTTCCTTATCAATCCAGTTCTCATGTGAAGAGCCAATCTCAATATAACAGCAAGGAATATCTATAGAAGGGCCATGATGAGTGCATTCTGGGGTAACCCTATGTTTGCCTGAATTTTTAAGGAGATTTAGGTATGCAAGCTTCTGGAATTCCACCCATGAATAAGATAGAGAAGATGGGCTGCCTCCTAATTCAGCAGATGAAGTAAAATTACCAGGTGTATGAAGGGAAAGGGAATCATACCCTGCCGAACTCTGGTGCTTAGAGGGAAAAACAATATAATCGCAACCTGAAAGCTCCTCTAAATCAGTAATGAAGATTGAATCAATAGGAAAGGTCTTAGCTATAATAGAATAAGAAGGATTTTCATTTGAATTCTTTAATAAACCATCGGAAAGTGTGGTAAGAAAACCCTTCTCAAGCATAACATCCCTAATATTAAGGGAAGCCTCGTCCTTATCTGAGAAAACAAAACCTACCTTTTTCATTTTAACTGAATGGAGAGGAGCAAAAGGTATTTAAAAAACTTGTCCTTGCCATTAACAATGGTTAAAATACTTGCTTTCACGGATACGCATGGAAAGAATAGCTTTCTTGATTTAATAGCAAAGAAAAGCAAGGAAGCTGAGATTATTGTATGCTGTGGTGATATCACACTATTTGAGGATAATATTGATGAGATACTTAAAAGGCTTGATAATCTAAAAAAACCTGTGGTAATAGTTCATGGAAACCATGAATCTGAGGAAAGTATGCTGGAACTATGCGAAGGAAGGAAAAATCTTTATTTCATTCATAAGGCTCATACAGTCATAAAAAATATTGGTTTCTTCGGTTTTGGGGGAGGCGGTTTCTCGGAATCATTTCCTTCCTTTAACAGGATTATGGGGGAGATGGTTAAGGATGTTAAAAGATTAAGAAAGGAAGGAAATAAGATTGTTTTTCTCAGCCATGCTCCCCCTTACAACACCTCTCTTGACTCAATAGAGCATGATCTGGATAATGTGGGGAACAAATCCATAAGAACCTTTATTGATAGAGCCAGACCAGATTTTGCTTTTTCTGGGCATATACACGAGAACTTTGGTAAAAAGGATTTGATTAAAGGGTCTATCCTTGTTAATCCAGGCCCCAAGGGCAAGATATTTGAGCTTTAATTCTAATTAAGTTTTAGGTAAGCCTGTCTCAGTCTCAGTATCATCTCAATTTCTAACCAGTTTAGTCTCACAAAAGTCTCAAAATCTCCAGTAGAAACAATGGGGTGTGTTAAGCAATCAATGGCTTTCTCCACTAGAAATAAAGGGGTGTATTCTCCAGTGGAAATGGGGGGGTGTCTCAGTCAAGTCTCAATAAAGTCTTAACTTAGTCTCAAATATGTATCAGAAAATAAGAAGTTTTATATATTAAAATTATAAAATCGAGGTTATGGGGGACCAAAATAACAATCAGGTAATCAACGCACTTCTAAAGATTAGAGAGTCCTTTGAGGGGATTAAACAAGAGATTAGGAGCATAAAGGAGAAAAACAACAATATAGAGGAAGACAACTATCAATTAAAGAAACGGATTGAAAGAATAGAGGAACTTCTGTCTTATAATCTCAATGAAAAGCACAACACAATGTTAAATCCGCAGACGGAAAATCATAAAGTACTCAGTTCTGACAATAAAGATACACTCAAAAAGGAGATGCTTAATTCCTTAAACAAGAAAAGAAAGGATATAATTCAGATGAAGATTCTAGGCATGATACGTTCTAAGACTATGTCGCTCCCTGAAATAAAGAGATTGGTTGTAGACGAGTTAGAATACTGCTCAAAGGCCACTTTTTACAGATATATCAAAGAATTATCTCCACATCTGAAAGAAACAGAGGTTTATAAATAAGAAGGATGGTAATCAGACATAAAGGCAGGGTAGTTGCGCGGGATATTAGGGTTCTTAAAAGATGTTTTGAAAAGGCCAGAGGACTCCTCTTTAGGCCTAAGATAAAGGAGGACCAGGCTTTTGTTTTCTACTTCCCCAAAGAAGGTTATTGGAGTTTCCATATGTTCTTCATGACCTATGCTATTGATATTATTTGGCTTGATAGAGAAAAAAGGATTGTTGATATGATAGCAGGGTTTAAACCATTTGAGGTGCATAAGCCATCAAGAAAAGCCAGATATGTTATAGAAATGCCAGTTGGCAAAATAAAAAAGTATAAAATAGGAGAAAAAGATAAACTTGAGTTCTAATACCTAATCATAAAAATCCATTGTGAGTGTCACATACACTTTAACAAGTGGATTTTTAGGA
>DAWM01000073.1:54936-56157 GCA_002505945.1 Candidatus Woesearchaeota archaeon UBA119 | reverse complement strand
AAATTATGAATTTTTGTGCATAATATTATAAAACTTTTATGAAACTCTTCTTTCCTGTTTTGTTTTCTACAAGCAATGAGGGAGAAACCCCTTTGTTTCCAGTGAAATCACAATAAGTATAAAAACATTTCTAATCTCAAGAAGAAAAATCAAAAAAGCAAGAAGATCTCTTATATATTATATTATTTACTATATTGTAATTAATTATTATTATTACCTCCACTAGAAAACCTTCTCCACTCGAAATCAAGGGGTTGCAGAGGTGTTGCTATGTAGTTTGATTTGCTCTGGTGTTGCTATGTGGTTGCTATGTGGTTTGTTTTACTATATGTTTATTTTATTCTATTCTTTTCTTTTAAATCCAATCAACATATCTGCCTAATTCATCTAACTATTAAATAACACATCCAGCTACTTCGCCAACTCAACTAGAACATCTAAGCAATATAATGAATCATACAGTTAACTATATAAAGGAGATTTGTTTATTTTGCATAAGGTGTCTATTGTGCTGGAATCCATCTTCAAGCCATCATTAGCTGAAAAAAGGCCATATCTGGTTTTCCCATTGGGCTATTTATACGGAATACTTGCCTTTTTCTTATCTACCTTGATTTTTCATGATGACTTAGGAATGGTCATCGTTCTTTTGACGGTTATGTTTTCGCTCCCTTTGATATTTTCAATCGTTAAAATGGAAGCCAAAAAGGATCTTTCCGCCAAATCAGAAAAGACTCTTTTGAAAGAACACCGCAAAGCAATACTTGTTTATCTCTCTCTGTTCTTGGGCTTTACACTTGCTTTCTCATCAATCTTCATTGCCTCATCTCCATCAAAGATAACTGGATATTTTTCCAATCAAATTGAGACAATAGAATCAATCAACGGTAAATCTATTGCACTTCAAGGCTATTCAATACAGATGAAAATGAACTCATTCTTCAACATCTTTTTAAACAATTTCAGAGTAACAGTCTTTTGTATAATATTTTCTTTTATCTTCGGAGCCGGCGCAATCTTTATTTTGAGCTGGAACGGTTCAGTCTTAGGTGTCGCTTTAGGAAATTTTGTTAGGGAAAAGATAGCTGGCTTTGTAGCAGAAGGTCAAGCCGTTGGCTTCGCCCATTACCTTCATTCCATTTCACATAGCATAGTAAGATATTTCATACACGGTATACCTGAGATATTAGCTTATATTGTAGCAGGAGTCGCCGGTGGCAT
>DAWM01000073.1:36605-54788 GCA_002505945.1 Candidatus Woesearchaeota archaeon UBA119 | reverse complement strand
TAGCAGGAGTCGCCGGTGGCATAATTTCTTTCGCGGTGATAAGACATTCCCTTTATTCTAAAAAGTTCGAATCAATCTTAGTTGATTGTGCTGATTTGATTATCATATCCATAGCCATTCTAATTACTGCTTCAGCCATAGAAGTCTTTATCACACCTTTATTGTATTGATGTTTAGTTTTTGCTTTAAGTTCTTTCAGCCCCTAAAAATTAAAAAACTATAGAATCTTAACCTTGCCAGGGCTACTCTTGAAAATCTCCCCTTCTCTAATGAGCTTCTCAACAACAGACTCAGCATCCTCTATATCAGCCCTCTCTACTATCTCCTCAACACTTGCTCCATCCCCATCATCCAATTCCTTGATTATCTCAAACACAATCTCTGTAGAAGGCTTATTGTTCTGTTTATCTTTACCATCTTTTTTATTGCTCTTATCAGTATTAATTATATTCTCTTTCCTCTTATTCTCTATTTCTTTATCTTCTTCCTCATCTACCAATCCTTTATCTTCTTTATTATCTGTTATATCTTCATTGTCTTTTTCGTCCTCTTCTTTATCTTTTTTCTCACTCTTTTCTTCAACATCCTCCTCACTTATATTAATCTCTTCAGGTTTATTCTCTTTCAAACCCAGCCCCCTTTTTTGATTTCTGGCCATTCCAGTCGAAGAACTAGATTCAGAAACCACCTCATCAGAGCGGTCTTGCTCAAGCTCAGCCCTGCCATCAGAGCTATCAGTTTCTTTTCCCGATTTATTACCAACCATAAAATCCTCTTTGCTAAAATTCTCCAGCAACTTTCCAAACCTCTGATTAAAGAGCTTCTTCCTGTATTCCATCCATTTAGGATTCTTTATCTTTCTGACAATCTCACACAAAACATACTTGTCCCCGCTGAACTCCCTCGGCTTACCTATAACCAGAACAGCATCCCCCACATCAATCTCCCCAAACATGCTCGTGTTATCAAAGTTTCTGACTTGGATAGTCGCAAATCCATCATCCAAAGTTATTGAAGGATAACCAATACCCTCATCCTTATCAACCACAACCCCAATCATATTAACCCTCATAATCTTCAGACCATCAACCTCAACAAAATTAGGGTTCCAGCCATCCTGCTTCTTATACTCCCCAAGATAGATGAGAGCTGAAGGTACAATCTGAGCAACCCTTCTTTTAATAACTGCCCCAGTATTTTTATCGCTACCTTCCTTTCCCTGTTCCTTTCCACCTTGCATTCCTTCTTCCATTTTTCCATTGGAATTGTTAGAGTTATTCAAATTCCCGTTAACATTATTAATGTTGATGTTATCAGAACTATTTGAATCCGCAGAATCATTATCGATTTTTTCTGATTTTATCTTCTCCATATTTAAATCAGCACCCTTGCTATAGTAATATTTTAGATTCTCTCACTGAAAGTTTAAATCATAACCTTTGAATAAAGCCATATTTTGGCTCAAAAATATCTCCAGACCTTTTCAATTTCTCCAAAATCTCCTCAGCGTCATCAGATGAAATATTATATTCCTCACAAACCTCAATAATGTCCTGTTTAGAAATTGGAGTATTCTTACCAAGCTTCTCTTCAATCATCGCAATCGCAGATTTAACAGTGCTCACCTTACTCCTTTCACTAGCAGTAACACCAGTAGCAATCCTATCAATATCAAGCTTGCCAGTAGTAGGATCAACCCCAACATCCCTTAAGCAGAAATTAATAATATCAATAGCAACCTTAGCATCCTTTTTAGTTACCTTTTCAGAAAGCCTAGCCCTTGCAGATGCCTCCCCCAATCTAACCAGCGCCTCTAATTGTCTTGGAGAAATAGGGATGGCCTTGATTCCATTCTGTTCTTCAGCATCCTTATTTCGTAAGTTAACATAATACTCCTTGAACTCTTTAATAGCGTTAGCAGTCAAAGTGGGCTTCAACTTCCTCTTAGCATAAGCAATATACTTTCTTAAAAAGTCAGTATCAATCTCAGCCTTATATTTATCTGGGTCCTGATGCGATGAAAGGACATGCTCTGCCAAGGCAGTATCCTTATCCTTATTCGGCAAATCCTTGATAGTAAAAATCAAGTCAAATCTATTAATAAGTGCTGGCGGCAGGTTAATCTGCTTGGCGATGGAGTCGTAGGGGTCGAAGCGCCCGAACTTTGGGTTTGCTGCCGCCAGCACTGTGGTTTTTGCGAGCAGGGTTGCTTGGACGTTTGCCTTGCTGATACTGATGGTTTGCTGTTCAAGGGCTTCGTGCATTGCGCTTCTGTCATCAGTGCTCATCTTGTCTAATTCATCTATAACGCAGAGCCCGTTGTTAGTTAAGACTAATGCTCCTGCTTCTAATGCCCACCCTCTTAAGAATTCATCCTTAACTACTGTTGCTGTAAGCCCTGCTCCGCTTGCGCCTTTTCCTGACACATACCTTGCTTTTGGGGCCACAAGGCTTGCTCTTTTTAGCAGCTGGGATTTTCCAGCGCCTGGATCTCCTACTAGCAAAATATGAATGTCTCCTCTGGTTCTTGCGCCGTCAGCTCTTACCTTTTCTACTCCTGAGAACATCTGAAGAAGCAATGCTTCTTTTATCTGGTCATAGCCGTATATGGATGGGGCCATTGAGTCTATTAGTTTCTTTAGTATTTGTTTGTCTTTGCCAAGGTTTTGTATTCGTTCTTCTTCTTCCTTATTTATTGCTAGTTCTGAGAATTCCTCTTGTAATGGCTCTATGAAGTTGGCTTCAACAAAAAGGTCAAATTTTGTTGAGGTGCCGCCTGTTCTTAATGTTATTGGGGTCTCTCTGATAATCCCTGAGACCTTTACTTTAGAGCCTGGATTGGTTTTCCTTTCGGTTATTGGGCTTACAAGGTCTTGGGAGAGTATAACGCCTATCCTTTTTGGCTGGTCAGCTCCATGCAGTTTCTCTGGCATCTCTTCCAACACTATCCTTTGGACATCTATCATGTTCTTTCCTATGAGGTCAAAATGGGTTTTATTTCCGCAGCCGCATCTTGCTGGTTTCTTGAATTTGTTGTCGTTCTGCAACACTACCAAAATCTGACCGCAGTTCTTACATCTGAATTTAGCCGAGGTTGCTTTTGGCCTTACATCTGATTTTTGTCTAACGAGGCCTTCAAAACAGAAAAGCTTTGACAGATGGACAGACCTTATGTCTCTTATGGATAGGGAGCGGGATTCTGCCAAGTTTCTGAATCTCACATTAAAGCCCTCTAAGTCTTCTTCAACATTGAAGTGCATTATAGCGGCATTGGCGGCTTCTAATGCCTGGGTGGGCTCTTCAAGAAGGTATTCTGAGAGTTCTATATCATACTGGCTAAGCTTGATGAAGTCAGCGATAAGAAATTTCTTGTCTTCCTTAACATTGTTTAATATTGTAGACTCGTAATAGAGTTGAAAGAATTCCTTGAATTTTTCAATCGCTTCCTCAATTTCCATTTTCCATCTTTTGGAATTGTTTTTTGGTTTATTAGATTTAAGGGTGTTGAGTTTATGTTTTGGATTGGCTTTGATTTTTGTTCTGTATTGCATGATATTTTATCTTGGCTGGCTGTGTTAAGGGTTTCAACAATTCTAAAAAAAGCTTACTGCTTCTGAAATGTGATTTATACGGTTTATTTCTTATCAGAGGTTATGCACAAAAATTTACATCAGGTGAAAAGGTTAAAGTAAAAAACAAAAGCAAAGATTTTGGGTTTTGGCCTAAGCCTGGACTTTCTTGAGGTTGTCCAAAAGTTTCTGGGTGGCGAGATTAACCTCTTCCGCGCTCTTTGTTCCTGTGCATACTATCTTACCGTTGGAGAAGAGCAGGAATGTGGCTGATATCTTCGGATCCATTAGCTTGTAAACCAGGCCTGGAAATTGTTCTGGCTCATACTCCGTGTTTCTAAGCCGAATTGCCAGCTTATTGAGGTTAAGGTCAAACCCGATCCCTCCAGATGCGACTATGTTCTGAACTGTAATCTTTGGCTTTATCTTGATTTCAACACCGACTTTCTTCAAATAGAAAATAATCTTCTGGATGGCTTCTTCAACCTTCTCCATTGATCTGGCTCCTGTACAAACAACATTCCCTGAACTGAAAAGCAGGGCAGATGTCTTTGGTTCTTTTATCCGCAATACAAGTCCTGGGAATTGCTCAGGGTTGTATTCTGTATTGGACAGCGTGGCTGCCATCTTTTCCAAAGGCACATCCTGGCCTAATGAGGTATTTACTACAATGTTAACAACTTCAATCTTTTTTTCTTGTACCATTTTTTATCCCTCCTTTGAGTGTGATAGGTTTTTATATTTATAAAGGTATTTAAAGGATATTTATAAATTCTCCGCAAAACCAAAATCAATGTTTAAAAGGGGGACACCCCTTTGTTTCTTGTGGAGAAACAACCAGTTTCATTTATATTTTGTTTTTATTCAAAAATAAAACAGGTTAAATTCTTAAAATAACTCTTTCTTTTTTGGTATTGCATTTGGGCTGCTTCCCCCATGCCAGGTTATTCTTGGCCTTATCTGGATTGGAAGCATCCTTTCATTGTAATCGTCAAACACTAAGGCAGCTCCTTTTGTTTTGGGTACATTGCTTACCTGTTCATCTAAGCCTTTCCTCATATAGCTCTGCATCATTAGGGAAAGTGCTTTCAAGTCTACCTCTGCAGTAAGCCTATGTGAGATGAATATATCTGATTGTGTCATTACATCGGTATGAATCTTGCCTGGCTGCTGGGTTGCCAACACCATAGATATCCCTGGCTGTCTTCCTTCTCTAAGAAGGGTTTTCATAGCATCTGAAGCAGGGGTTTTTCCTTCCCTAGGCAGGAATTCATGGGCTTCGTCAACTATAATCCATACAAGCGGCTTCTCCATTATCTGTTTCCTTTCCCCGCTTGAGAAGTATTCCATTGTTGATTTCAATTCCTCAAACTCCTCAATCCTCCTTGACTCCATTCGGTCTTCAAAGAGCTTTTGGGCAATAATACCTATAACAAGGCTTTTTATCCCTTCGCTGCCCTGCATTGTAACGTAGCAGCTCACATCCAAAACAGATACCCCACCTCTATGGACTATTGAGGATAATGGGGTTCCTTCTAATGAGAATAGGCCCCAGGTTTTGGCGCTGTTGAATCTGTTTATAGCGCTTAAGCGCCCTTCTTCAGAAATCTCTTTATCATTCTTAATATGCTTGATAATATCATCAATACCAAACTTTTCCTTGCTCTTCTTGAGCTCAAAGATGGCTTTTTCTATCACTGCTCCCAATGCGCTTGTCTGCTTAATGCCGAAAGAGTTGCACCAGTCTGCTGGAGAGAGCTCAGAAGGGATTATTGAAAAAGGAACATCAACCTCAATCCCTTTTTCCTTGAATTTCTCATAATGACCTGAAGGAACAAATACCCTTACGTCCTTAAACCCTCTTTCCTCCAAATCCCATTTCTTGATAAGCTCTTTATCCTTCATGTTAGGGTATTTCATAGTCCAATAGATACCCATCGTATCAACGATTACCACAGAAAGATTTTCCCTTACCTCTTTTTTCACATTGACAATTCCCTCTGTTATTGCGCCCATTGTATAGGATTTCCCAGAACCCCTTTTTCCGCATATAAAGACAACATGGGGTGAAGCCAAATCAAGATATATGTTGTTAGAAAGGGAGCTTATGTTGCCCATCTTGACATATTGTTTTCCTATTAAGGCAGTCGCTTCCTTACCATACTCCTTGCTATCTTCCTCGCTCCTTCCAATAATTACATCATACATTTTTAACTCTGTTTTTCAATATCTATTATTCATTTACTACAATAGTTTTAAAACTTTCCCTCTTGCCAATAGAAAAGATTTAAAAATCCTTTACATTTAAAACAAGATATGCCTCATTTCAAGAAGAAGATTCTGGAGAATAATGTAGAGATTGTCTGGCTCGGCCACTCTGCTTTCCGAATAAGAATCCTTAACAAGAACATAATGATTTACATTGATCCTTACAACATAGGAAGCAATAACCCGCTTGCAAATTACATATTCATAACCCACCCTCATTTTGACCATTTCAGCCCCCAAGACATAAAGAAGATATATGATGAGAGAACAAAGTTTATATTGCCAAGAGAGCTTTATCATCATTATCAGCAAAGCATTGCCCTTTCTCCTCCCTCTTCTTATGACTTTGTTCATTTTGGCTGCGATGCTGTTGAGGCATATAATAGAAACAAAAGCTTCCATCCGAAGGAAAAGAACTGGATGGGTTATATCCTAAAGATAAATGGCCTTTCAATATATCATGCAGGCGATACTGACCTTATTCCAGAGATGAGCATTGCGAGAGGCTGCGATTATGCTCTTCTTCCCATAGGCGGCAACTATACAATGAATGTAGAAGAGGCCTGCGATGCCTGCAACCTTTTGAAGCCAAGGTTTGCTGTTCCAATGCATTACGGCACCATTATAGGAGACGAATCCATGGCTGATGATTTCGCTGAGAGTGCCCCTTGTGATGTTATAGTGCTTTATCCTCAAAGGTAGTCTAATAGTTTTGGTTTTTCTATTATGTTTTTGATACCCTTAAGTATTGATGGATTGATTAAAGTAATAATTGAGGATGGCACATGAGGGCATTCAACAACAAAGTTTAAATATATAATAAACAATGTTAAACATCAATAAAGGTGGATAAGGTGGTCAATTTATCAAAAACCCGTTTTAATTTGTATATCCTGTTGGTTCTTGTTTTAATGTTATTTACTTTATTTGTACCAGTAGTAGTTTTTGCTCAAGATTATGGAGATGAGCTAGACCCCACCCCAGGAAGCGGATGTCCTGACTGCACTCAAATGGTTATAGAACCTATATGCGATACATGTGAGAATGCATGTGCTGCCGAGGGCTTCACTGGTGAAGAGTATGAGGAATGTTTGGATGTATGCTATGACCCTGATTGTCCTCCCGGCCAGATTACAGTATCTAATGATATTAAATGTGTATACCAATGTCAATCTTATGAGAGTTGTTGCGGAGATGTTTGTATGGATTGTTGGAATAGAGAGAGTTATCCTCATATGACCTGTGCTTGCAATGCGGGTTGTTCAGGCTCTTCCTGTGTCTTTTGTTCCCCAAGCTATCCTTCGGATTGTTATTGTTCTCCAAATTATTATGCAGATTGTAATAATGTTCAAAGTGATGGCTGTGAAGTAAACTTGAATACTGATGAGGATAATTGTGGGAGTTGCGGTCGCGATTGTGGTTCTAATCAGGTTTGTATCTCAGGATCATGTAAAACAGTTTGCGGCGATTATGCTCATATCTCAATATCTGCCCAGGATTACTGCAAAAACTTAGGTCCTTCAGGCGGTTACACTGATTGCGTGAATAGTGGAGAGCGCGCGTATTTTTTTGCGCAAGGAGACGCTGTTAGATATTACTGTGAGGATAGGAATGGGTTGTGGTTTTGCAACTTTGTTGATTCCCATTCCGGCACTTTTACCAATTGTGTTTCTGCTTGTGGTACCGCTTGTGATTCTGAATGTGTTGATGCTGCAGATTGTTTGGTTGCCAGCATTGAGAAAGAAGGCTATGAAGCGGGCTGTAATTATTTGAATGGCAATTCTTGCACTACTAGCGGAGGTTATGCAGGAACATGCTCAAATGGAAGATGTGTTCTTGATTGTACTCATGAATGTAATAACGATGGTGAAACTCAGTGTAATCTGGATGTTGTTCAAACCTGTAAAGATGTGGATGGCGATGGTTGTTTAGAATGGACTGATACAGAGAATTGTAATATTCACGATTATTGCGATATTTATGGTGATGTTCATCGTTTTTGCAAGAACGGAGATGTATATGGTCTATATGACCTGCAAGATTATACTTGTAAGAACGGCGCCTGTGATTACGACTGGAGAGAAAATGTTTGTAATGAAACGCTTTTGGATGAATGTACTTCAAATGAGATATGTGTGAATGGAGTTTGCCAGATTTGTAATGAATGCTCTCCTGCAGGAAGCACAAAATGCTCTGGAAACACAGTGCAGGTATGTCAAGACGAATCCGGAGATGGCTGTTTAGAATGGGTTGATGATCATGATTGTGAACCACCGTATATATGTGAAAATGGCCAATGCGTTCTTGAATGCACTGATGATTGTTCTCCTTCCGGAAGTAAAAGATGTTATAACAACAGAGTACAGAGATGTGAGGATGTGGATGGCGATGGCTGTCTAGAATGGAGAACGATACAAACCTGTAGTGGAGATGGTTGTTATAACTCTCCTCCTCAATATCGTAATTATTATTGCTCTTCAGGAAGTTGCACATATAGTACTTTAAACCAGGATTCTTCTTCCTCTTACTGTTGTTCTCCAAACCAATGGAACATAGGTGGTGAGGTTTCATCATCAACATGCTGTGGGGATGATAGTGGAGAGTATATCTCTGAAAGAGTGGGCGATTCTTCTCTTGAATATGATATATCGGACTCTTCTGATACGGCCTGCTGTGACAACCCCAATGATTGTGTTTATAATGGGGTTTGCTATAGTCCAGGTACAGCACCAGGAATAGATGTTGATATGGATGGCGATAATGATTATTGCGGTGATTTAGGCACTTGGTGGGATTGCGGTGGTTCCGGAACCTCAATGTGTCATGCGGAAGATTATGAGACCTGCATAAGCCATAATTGTCTGGTGAATTGCTCTGCAAGGCCTTGCCTTGCTAACCAATCCACTTGCACTGATTATGAGGACGGCGAGATGGAATGCGTCAACACCACTGATGAGTCCTGGATTTCCAGCTTTGTAGAGTATCCTGCAGGCAGTCAGGACAATGAAATATATTGCAAAGAAGGATATTATTGCAAGGCAGGTTCATGCGCTCCTAAGCAGACAGAAGATATATGTGCTACTGTATTTGATACTGATGCTTGTGGCACTTTGAATGTTCCTTCGATGTTAGAATGCGGATATGCTTCTTTGGAATATTGTGAAGGGATACATGTTTCCACGGCAAGCATTATTGAAGCCACAGATGAACCCTTGAAAAAGATTGGCAATGGTCCCCTGGCTTCATCCAATTTCTATACAGAGCGCTCCTGCATAGATACAGACGGCGGCAGAAACACCAATGTATGGGGCTGTGCCTATAACATTACATCCCTTAACCTAGAGACTGCCGAGGATTTGGACGGTTATATCTGGTGCGATTATGCGGAAGACGATAGTCATCTGATAGAGTATTACTGCTATGAAGGCAATATAAGGGCAGCGCGATATGAGTGTGATGTTCTTGGAGATAACCTGGCTTCCCCACAAGCACAATGCAAGGCCTCTGCCACCCTTAAAGAGAGCAGTCTCTCGTATATTGAATTAAAGAGAACCCCGCATACAGATTATATGCAATAAACATCAGAAATCGCTTCTTTTAGGGCCCACGTAGAATATCTTGTTTCCTTTCTTAAATGCATACTCCTGCAGAAACACATCTGCATCAGAGTAAGAGTATGGGTCTTTGCTGTATTCTGTTTTTACTGCTATACCTGGCTCCATATGCTCTATCATATCTATCATTGCCTCGTCAAGGGGCATCTTCTCCCCATCAGAAAATACTCCCCAAATACTATTGGAGCCCATGGAAATACCATTCTTATTTGCCATCTCTGCCGTTACCTTGCTTGCTGTTGATATTTCCTTTCCTGCTGATCTGCGACCTATGTTATAATTGTCTTGATCATAAGGAAGACTCACTATTCCGTATGCAGTATAATTGCTGTCATCATAAGGCCAGATCGCAACATGCGGATTTTCATCGTTCTCAATAAGCAGAACCCCGTTTGGTATTGAAGAGGGATACTCGGTTATGGTTGATATGCTGGATTCTGGGAACCATATCCCTAATTGGTCCCGAATAGCCTGATCCATTTCAGGCGTTGGAGTGTTATCCTCATTTTGATGATACCATATCTCTGGCGGGCTTTTCCACTTGCTTGTTGAATTGGCTACCTCATACCTATAATCAACAGGCTGATCTCCGCTGTCTTCATGGTTAGCCGGGCCGTAGCCAAATCCGATGTTCATCAATTGCCCGTCCAATCCTTCTTCCTCTCCCACCACAACCTTTCTCTGGGAATCCTGCGAGGGATCCACGAGCATGGAATAATCATGATATTCATCACTCATATTGTGGAACTTCGCGTAGTATATCCCGTCATGGTAATCCTTCTCCGGCAGTTCAATGTTGATAGTCTGCTGGCTGTCGTATTCCGTCAGGTCCTTTACCAATTCCTTGTTCGCCCAATCCACATCCATATAAATGGCATCCGAGGTTTCATTGACACTTGTGCTTGGCACCCAGTATATTTCCACACCCCAGTTCCCGGCATTCATGTTGCCGGTCCAGCCATCAATAACCCTGTTATCGTCATCATCATGCACCGCAACCGCATAGGTATTGACAGAGAAAGTAATCAAAGAAGCAGGTGGCGCCCCGACATTCAAGGGTACTGTGGCTTCATTGCTGATATTCTCTACAGGATCTTCCAAAACCACAGTAATATCATATGTTGCTTCCTCTTGATTATCAAGATTGCTGGTGTCAGCAATTATTTTATACAATCCAGTATCAAGCTTATTAACCTGAACATCCACATCTGGATTGGAGCAGTTTCCGCTGGCTATCAAATCCTCAAGATTATAATCATCTTCAGCTTTAAAGGTAGCTTCTGCAGTCCCCTGATACTCCGCATTCATTGATTCAGGCAGGTCAACAAACACGCAGTCGGGTGTATTTTCTATATGAGCAGTAATATATTTAGTGGTGGTGTTCTCATTATCGCTCACCCTCGCCTCAAGGGTTTTAGTACCATTCTCGTTTGGATTTACTCCTGTTTTAAGTGAAAGATTGACTCCTACATCTTTTCCGTCCAACATCTCAAATTCAGCCTTATAGTAATCCGATATAATCCGATATGTTAAATCCTTCTTTTTAGTTTCATCCTCCACCTGCATAGTGAAAGATGTTCCAGTTCCTTCTTGCGTGTATATGTCAGAAGGCGCGTTTACTATAGGCGGGTTGTTGCCCGGTCCCAGCACATTCGTCTCAATATTATACTCCTCATGATTATCTTCGTCATCTTCCACCCATACTTTGGTGTTATACTTCCCTTTTTCCACATTAGCAGCATCAATCACAAGCTTGCGCTCGTTAGGGGATATCTCTTCTATATGCGCTTCAAGATTAGGATCTGAGGTCCATACCCCTAATTTCAACTCTCCCTCAGGAGTATAATCGTCTTCCAATGTAAACTCTATCTCCTTTGTTGACTGATAAGGCACATCCACAGCAGAAGGCAGGTCTGTCTCGCAGTCAGGTGTATTCTCCACAATCGTTTCAAGACCATAAGTAGATTCAGCTCCTTCCAGGTCTTCAGCGCTAAGATATGTGGTTCTAGAGCCATAATCATTAGGATCCTCAGGCGACATCTCAAACTTGACACTTTCTCCATCCTCTAATTTAGTAATCGTTATGTTATAGCCTGGGCAGGTGGCATCAATTTTAAGGTCTTTCAGCTTGTTTTCATCATAGAACTTTGCAAGGAACTCATACGTCTGTCCCTCTAGAAACTCTAACTTGTCAGGAGCATCAATCGTTGGCGGGTTGTTTCCTTCTCCAGAAGCATAGACCTCTTTTGTCCATGTATTAGTCATATCCTCTGTATCAGAAGCAGTTATTGTAATTGTGCCAGTGCCTGATTGGGTAGGCTTTAGGGAAAATGAGAATTTCCCATTATAATCTGGATATTGCACAATAGAAAACTCCCCAATATCAAAACTCCCTTCCATCTCAATGTCTGGTCCTTGAGTATTATCATCAGTAATAGTAGCATCATACGTAGACGTCTCCCCCTTAACAAGATTAAACTTCTCAGGCATGTCGTAAACCAGGTCAGGGGTATCCTCAATGTCTAAAAAACCAGTCTTTTCCGCATAGTTGTGGCTAAAGTCAGTAGCACCAATGGTAATAGGCATCTGTCCATTAAAGTTTTTATATTCGTCTTTTAGATACAAAAAGATTGTAAAATTAGGCTCCTCTCCGCCCAATTGATAAGCATATCCTTCAACATCAATCCCAATCTCTTTTATCCCTTTATTGTCAGAAATATATGCTTCAAACTCAAGAGGTTTGCCTTCAACCCCCTTTGGATTTGTAAATTGAATAACCGGCTTTTGCGTATCCGTATTTGGAGGCGGAGTAGGCACGCATGAGGAACCACCTAAAAGTATTCCAAAGAAAGCTGCAGCACCAGCAACAAAGCCCACAAAATTTCTTTTACTAAATCGCTTTTTCTTCGGATTTAATTCTAATCTTGCATCTTCTTTTACAACAGTATCTTCAAGGTTGGCCAAGGCTACCACTCTACAATCGTAAGTATTGGAGTTATAAAACCTTTTCTATGGTTATATGCCCATTTTTGTAAAAACTTCAAAAGATTTATATTTGATTAGCCATTCTTGGACTTAGGAGGGATTAGCATGGATTTCAAGGCGATTAAGGAAACCTACTCGGAAATAGATAAGGAAGTTGCAGTAAGGGGCTGGATATACCGGATTAGAAAGACCAGCAATGTTGTCTTCATAGTCTTAAGAGACAGCACAGGCATACTCCAAACAGTTTTTGCCCAGGACAATTTCAATAAGCAGGAATGGGATGCTCTGAACAGCTTAGGTGTAGAAGCAGCTATGGAGATCAAAGGCAAGGCAGTAAGCCAGAGCAAAGCCCCCAACAATGTTGAAATCCAGGCCTCATCTTTTAAAATAGTTGGAGAAAGCGACAACTTTCCTATCTCAAAGGATTTCAGCCCAGAATTCCTGGCAGATGTCCGCCACCTTTGGATAAGAAGCCGAAAGATGACTTCTATATTCAAGATAAGAAGCAGTGTTGCTGGAGCAATTCACGAATTCTTCCGCAAGAAGGGCTTTTATGAGTTTGATGCCCCAATCTTACAGCCCAACCAATGCGAAGGCGGATCAACCCTTTTTGAGGTAAACTACTACAAAGATAAGCTCTATCTTACCCAGTCCTGGCAATTGTATGCCGAGGCAGCAGTATTTGCTTTAGAGAGGATATACAACTACGGCCCTACTTTCAGAGCTGAGAAATCCCGCACCTCGCGCCATCTCTCAGAATTCTGGATGGCTGAGATGGAAGCCGCCTGGATGGATTTAAAGGACATCTCGGAGATTGGAAAAGAGGAAATAAAATTCATTTTGAAACGGGTTTTAGAGAACAACAAAGAGGATTTAGGGATATTAAAGCAAGATATAAACAAGCTAAAAAAGATAGCAGAGAAAGACTGGCCAACAATAACATATGATAAAGCCCTCTCAATCCTAAAGAAAAAAGAGAACATGGAAGTGCCTTGGGGCAAAGACCTGAGAACAATAGAAGAAGATAACCTAATGAAGCATTTTGATACACCTATCGTGGTAACCAACTACCCTAAAGAAGCAATGGCATTCTATAAACCCAAAGATCCAAAAAGGCCAGAAACAGCCCTTTGCTTTGACATGCTTGCTCCAGAAGGATATGGAGAAATAATAGGAGGGAGCCAAAGAAGCACCGACCTAGAAGAGCTTAAATCCTCCCTAAAGAAAGAAGGCGAGGATATAAGCAACTATGAGTGGTATCTTGACTTAAGAAGATACGGCTCTGTGCCTCATTCCGGATACGGCGTTGGGGTGGAAAGGGTTATCGCCTGGATTTGCGGGCTTGATAATGTTAGGGATGCAATCCCCTTCCCTAGAACAATAACCCGTTATAAGCCGTAAAAATATTATGTCTTTTCTCTTATTTTTCTGTGTTTTTTCTGGATTTGCTTAAGTTAACCTTTAAACCTACCAACCCCCAAATATCCTAAAAGAGGTGCAATACTATGACTCCTTATCAGGGCCATATGGGAAGAGACTTCAAGAAACTTAAAGAAATACGCCAAAAGCATCTTATTGATGTTATAGACCATATCAAAACCCAAAAAAGAGAATTTGATTTTTTAGTAAGACATTCTGAGCAAGGGTATAAAGCAGCCAAAAAATCTTTTAAAACCCTGTCAAAGATAGGTGAGGTAAAGCATCAATTCAAATATATTCCCTATTTTATGGTAAGGCTTTCAGGCGAGGAAGCCCAAGACATCTATAATGTTTTAACCAAACAAGCCTCCAGAAAAACAATAAAAAAGTATTCTTCTTTAGATAACCTAATCTCACGCATAGAAGCACCATTTCAGTTCTCAAAACAAGATTACCAATCTGACGAATTCAATCCTGAAAAGGTAAATCCCAATTATAATAAGAGATGGAATCTTGAGAATATTATGGCTTATGATGCTCAAGAAATAACCAAAGGCAGTCATGTTAAAATTGCGGTTTTAGATACTGGAATTGATTATGATCACGCCGAACTCTCCTCTCGTTTTGGCCATAAAAAAGGCGAGAATTTCACAGGACCCGGAGCCCCCTTAGATAGAGAAGGCCATGGAACTCATGTAGCAGGCATATGCGCAGGCGAAACAACAGGGGTAGCCCCCGAAGCAACCCTTTATGCAGTAAAAGTACTGGATGATTCAGGACGCGGCACAGACTATGAAGTCATCCAAGGTTTGGAATGGGCAATAGATAACGGAATAGAAATAGTGAATATGAGTTTAGGGGCGGCCGCAGTCACAGAGGCGTTGGGGCAAGTATGCAGCGAGGCCAACAAGAAAGGCATCGCTTTGGTGGCTGCGGCCGGTAATGAGGGGTATGGCGCTTCTTATCCTGCATCGTTTGATTCTGTAATCTCTGTTGCGGCGGTTGATGAAGATAATAATCATCCTTATTTCAGCAACATATTTGACACAACCGAGATATCAGCGCCTGGTGTAGATATTGTTTCTACATTTCCTGCTGGCGAATACTATTCAATGTCAGGAACCTCAATGGCTGCCCCACATGTTACGGGGTCCATTGCTTTGTATTTGGCAATAGCCAACTCAGATAATAAAAATGAGGTTAGGGAAAGATTAAGCAAAACCGCATATCCTTTGATTTTGGGTTCTGAATATCCTGATGAATGGCTTTTTGGTGCAGGCCTAGTACAGGCTGATGAATTGGTCAAATCCACCCTATCCCCAGATGTTAATACAATATATTCAAAAACTAAGAGATTAAATGGCTCAAAGGAACGAAACAGACTAACGCAACTGCAGGCTCATTTGAAGAAAAGGTATAGAAAGACAAGAGCAAGGTTGGAGGCTTGATTTAAGATTGGGAGGATTGATTTAACAATGGACTCTTTTTCATACATAATAACCTTTTCAAAAGAGGAAGAAAAAGCCCTGGATAAAGCCAAAGAACTCTTCTCTAAATACAATATAGAATATAAACCTTTCAAATACCTGAATGGTTTTGGTTTTCAAATAGGGGAGGAACCAGAATTCTATCAGCTTGGCTTATTTGAGGGTCTAATCAGTCTGCCCAATTCCAAGTTAGAGCAAGCCAATGTGTTCCATCCGATAACGAGAGATTCTTTGGAAGGCAAAGCGTCTATAAACCAGGATGAGTATAAGCTAGAGTAGAAAAAGAGATTAGGTTTTTTCTTTTGTTTTCAGATTTTAAAGAGGTTTTATTCTCTAATTTTTTCCTGTTTTATTTAACTTGAGTTTTTGTCTAACTGAGTAGTTTTTTACTGGGTTTTCCATATTCTAATCTACCAAACTGAAAAACTTAAATAAAATGCCTTTTCTAACTCAAACATGGATAAAGAGAAATGGAAACAGCACCTCTCAGAGATTTACTCATGTAAGAAATGCGCTCTGCATGAAACAAAAACCAATTATGTTGTTGGAAAGGGCAATCCGTCTGCCAAGATAATGCTTGTAGGAGAAGCACCTGGTAAATGGGAGGATATCAAAGGAGAGCCTTTTGTTGGTCGTGCTGGAAAGTTCTTGGATTCTTTATTGCAGGAGATAGGTCTTACGCTTAATGAGGTATTCATAACTAATATCCTTAAATGCCGCCCTCCTAACAACAGGGATCCTTCTGAGGAAGAAGTAGTCAAATGTACTCCGCACCTTGACAAGGAGATTTCTCTTATAAACCCTGTGATAATCGCAGCATTAGGCAGGCATTCAATGAAATTCCTCTTCAAGAAATATAACATCCCTTATGAACCAATATCAAAGATACATGGCAAGCATTTTCCCATTCATTCTCTCTTAGGCAGGAAGTATCTGGTAGCTTTATATCATCCAGCAGTTGCTTTATACAACCCTGGCATGAAAGAAGTTTTGAAAAAAGACTTCCAAGCGATAAAGAAGCTGGTTTAATCATTGCTGTTTTTTATGATTTTGTCCGACTCTTCTATATCCATTGTTCTCTCGGCTTCATTCACAATCCTTTTCTCAAAGTCTTTCTGCGTTTCTCCTTCAGTTTTATCCTGGCTAAAGATACCTATTAAGCTTTTAACCATCTCTATTTGTTGTTTCCGCGATAAAACCCCATCTTCCTTTATGCTATCTTTTATTATCTCGTCCTCAATCTCCTGAGCTGGTTTGTTGGACTCTTTCCGAATCTGGGAGATTCTTTTACTCTCCAGCTTGCTTGTATTCCTCATTACAAAGTAAGCAGATTTATCATACAGCACCCCAAAAATCTTCTTGAAGTTAATGTCGCTTATCCTCCCAGATTTCATCTTGCCAGAAAGCCTTATGGTAACTATGGTTTCATTGAACTCCTTGTCATTTATATCATCCAATATTGCTTCAGTAATCTCTTCAGGTGTTTTTCCTTCACCTTCTTCATTGATACAGTATACATTCTTAGGCATAATCTGAATCTTCTCTGTTTTTATCGTTCCATCCTCTACGTTATTAATAAAGAAAGATCCGGTCTTCAATTCCTCTAATTCTTTAAAATTGGCGGGAAAGAGCGGTCCAGGGAATACAATCCTGCCGAAACCCTCTTTCTCAATATTCTGAACAGAATGTACGTGCCCCCCAGCATAATAATTCTGGTTTTTTGGTAAGAGCGATAAAGGCAAGGATTCCATCTTTTCAAACCTTTTTTCCTTTAACTCTGTTATTGCAGTATGAAACATGAAAATCTTAAATCCTTCCTCCTTTTCAAGGCTCTTCTTATCAAGCATCTCATAATAGCTTCTATCCAAAAGATTTCTTCGGCCAACTATTCCCGTAATCTTGGCTCCGCTTTTATCCTCAATGTAGTCCAGCTTGATTTTTCCTTCCTCATCAAGTTCATGCTTTGTAGGGATATTCAGCAATCCAGTTTCCTCCAATAATCTTAGGATTGTTTTTCCTGAAGGGGAGAAGTCATGGCTGCCTGCAATAGCATAGCATCTTATATCCTTTCTTGCGAGCTGCTTTAACCCCTTGACAGCCCTTGTTATCAAGTCAATCCCTGGAATTGCAGTGTTGAAGAGGTCTCCAGATATTAAAACAAAATCCACCTTCCTTTCAATACAGGTCTTCACAGCCCTTTCAAAGCTCAACATGGGCAGCTCCTTCATTCTTGGATCTACCCAAGCCCCAATATGACAATCAGCTATATGTGCAAATCTGAAATTCATTTTATTTTCCTTACATACCTATTACTCCTTTCTTAAAGCTATTATCCGGTTTATCCTTTTTCTTCTCCTTCACAAAATCATTTATCAAAGGAATCTTTACAGGCAGTGCAAACCTTGAGAAAGTAGAGGAGATGATAGCTTCCCCTTTATCTAATGAAGCAATGTTCTTTCCCTCCTCGCTCAAATCCTGCGGGCAGGACTCTATCAAGCTCTGTCTTTCGCTCTTCATCTCAATACCCATTATTATCTTTGTGTTCATATTTGCCAGGATGGAGGTGGGAATCAGGGAGGGCAGCTGCGTGATTGCATAAAGCCCCACTCTAAATTTCCTTCCTTCCCGGGCGATTTGTGAGAACACATTTGGTCCTGCTTCTAACGCCTCTTTACCAATAACCCGCGGAGCCTCTTCCAAGATAATAGAAATTACAGGTTTCTCTCTCAAGGTAGATTTCCGTTTATAATGCGAATACCTCTCCAAAATCTTGGAGGCTATTATAGAGCCAGCAAAAATCTCTTGGGAGCTTGAAAGAAGAGAAGTGTCTATGATAACTGT
>DAWM01000073.1:30400-36407 GCA_002505945.1 Candidatus Woesearchaeota archaeon UBA119 | reverse complement strand
GAGAAGTGTCTATGATAACTGTTTTTCCATCTTCAAGTGAAGCACAGATAGAGCCTATGGTGCTCTCCCCACCATTCTTTTGGAATATAGAGCCAAATGTTAAATCCCCATCCTTTTCCCTTATTTCTAGCAATCCTGACAACTTTCTTTTAAGCACATTTATGGAAGATTCGTGAAAGCCATCAGGTGTCTCTTTGTTCTCAAACAACTCCATTACCCATTCCTTATTGTATTTTGAGAAAAAGTAGTATAAAGCGTCTTTCTGAGGATCGCTAAGGTTTATTACTCCGCTAAAATGTTTGGGCTTTAATTCCTTTAGATTAATAATCAAGGTATTCCCTCCCCTTTCAGGATTTTTAGAGTAATAATCAACATTATCTTTATTTGGGTGTTCTTCAAGGCCTGGTTTGTTCTTGCTAGACTTGAAGTATTCATCATGGGGATCCAAAACCAAGGTTCCAGCGTAACCTTTCTCAACCAAATCCCACAAAAGAACAGAAGTAAGATTAGATTTGCCTCTACCTGTTGTCGCAGCCAAAAGGATATGATGAGACATTACCTTTTCTCCATCAAGGAAGAAAGGAACATTTATGGTATTGTCTCCGCTTCTCAGATTGCCCATGTAAAGGGATTTATCAGGCTTTGTAAGGAATTTAACATCCTCTTTTCTCAATCTTCTTGCCCTTTTCATAAAAGAAGGCAGACTTTTTGGCAGCCCGGTTTTCTGTTTAGAAGTATAAAGAATAGATTTAGCGATTGCCAAGGTGTAATTCCGGATATGCTCATCTAAAATCTCTACCTTGTTAGCTTCCTCTAACTGCAGCCCAGATATCATCTCAAGGTTTTGCTGGGACAACTGACTGCTGTACTTTATGTCATATACCTGAATGAAATGCTTTCCATCTTCATCCTCCACAACAAGAATCTCCCCCAACTGAATTCGTTCGTGCCTCTTCTTTCTAATCAGCAACTCTCCAAAGGTGCCTCCTACAATCTGTCCCACCACATCTTCCTGAGCCATTTTTCCCACTTTAGCTTTGGTAATCCTTTTGCTTTTTATATCTTGTTGATTTAGGCTATATCTGAGAAAAGAAAAAGCAATCCTATTTTAATCACTTCTTAGAAATCTTTTTAAATAAAGACTCTTTGGGCTTGCCCATGGTGGAAGGAAATAAAGAGTTCAGAATTCATGGAAGGGGTGGCCAAGGCGCCAAAAGTGCAGCTCAGTTATTGGCTGAAGCAGCCATCCTTCAAGGTAAGTATGTTCAGGCCTTTCCTGAATACGGCCCAGAACGAAGCGGCGCCCCTGTTGCTTCTTTTGTAAGGATAAGCAGAACAAGGATAACAACCCATCAACCGGTTGTTTCCCCTGATTATGTGGGTGTTATTGATGAGAGCATGCTGACCTTCTCACTTATCCAAGAAGGCCTAAGGAAAGATTCATTACTTATTGTAAATTCATCTATGGCTGAGGAAGAACTCAAAAAAAGGATAGGGTATAAAGGGAAGCTTTATTGCGTTCCAGCCACACAAATCGCAATGAAACATTTAGGGATGAACAAAACCAACACCGTAATCCTAACAGCCTTAGCATTTTTTTCCAAATCAGCAACATTGAATGACTTAAAGAAGGTAACGTATGATTTATTCAAAACCAAATCTGAAAGTATTGCAGATTCAAACCTCAAAATAATAAAAGAAGTTTGGAACATGCTTAAGAAGAGATAAGTCAAAATGAGCAGTATAAGCAAGCATCGCAAGGAAAAGAAGAAAGGATGGAAGGATATTCCTATTGGAGGAGCAATAACAGAACAGAAAACCTCTCTCAAGAATAAGACTGGCAGCTGGAGAGCCATAAGGCCGGTTTTAAATCCAAAAAAATGCACTCAATGCATGATGTGTGTTTATTATTGCCCTGAAAATAGCATACACATTGATAATGATAATCCTGAGAGGGGCGGAATAGATTTAGATTATTGCAAGGGCTGCGGCTTGTGCGCCAATGTTTGCCCTGTCAATGCAATAACCATGGAAGAGGAAAGCGTTTTTGGAAACAAAAAAGGGAAAAATGACAAAGAAAAATAGTAAGAGCAAGACGGAATTTGTCAAGCCAAGCTTTGCTAAGCATTATGAGACCACAAAGCCTTTAAGCGGAGCCTATGCGGTCTCCGAAGCAATGCGTCAGATTGACCCAGATGTGGTTGCGGCTTATCCAATAACTCCTCAAACACCTATTGTTGAAAGATTCTCCCAGTTTGTTGCAGACGGCAAGGTAAAAACAGAGTTTGTTCCTGTGGAATCCGAGCACTCTGCTATGAGTGCTGTTGTAGGGGCTTCTGCTGCAGGAGCGAGGGCAATGACTGCAACCTCTTCAGTAGGGCTGGCCTTGATGTTTGAAGTGGTTAATGCAGCCTCTGGAATGCGGCTGCCCATTGTTATGCCTGTTGTAAACAGGGCATTATCCTCTCCAATAAACATACATTGCGATCATTCAGATACAATGGCCTGCAGGGATGCAGGATGGATTCAGCTCTATTCAGAGAATCCCCAAGAGGCATACGAGCATACGATACTAGCAATAAGGCTTGCTGAGCACAAGGATATTCAATTGCCTGTAATGATAGCTCAAGACGGCTTTATTACCAGTCATGCTGTTGAGAATGTAAGCCTTTTGAAAGACAAAGTAGTTAGGAAATTCATTGGTAAGAGGAAGCCAATTCACAGCCTTCTCCTATCTAAAAAGCCAGTTACATTTGGAGCCCTTGAGCTCCCAGATTATTTCTTTGAAACGAAGAGACAGCAGCAATATGCTATGGAAATGGCTTTGAAACATTACGATAACATCGCTAAAGAGCTTTCAGAGTTGACAGGAAACAACTATCCAATGTTTGAGCAGTATAGATTAGGGGATGCTGAGGCTGCCTTAATAGCACTAAATTCATCCGCCGGCACTATCAAGAAGGTAGTGGATGAAATGAGAAAGGAAGGCAAGAAAGTAGGATTGCTCAAGATAAGGTTATTCCGCCCATTTAATTATTCGCAGGTTTCCACACTCTTAAGGAAAATTCCTAACATAGGCGTATTAGACAGATCATATTCCTTCGGAGCTAATCCCCCGGTTTATTCCGAGATTTTGTCCGCCCTTCCCTCGTCCAAAAGCAATGTTTTCAGCTTTGTGTATGGTTTGGGGGGAAGGGAATTATACGAATCCCAAATAAGGGAAACGTTTGAAAAGCTTCTGAAGGGCAAGATTAAGAAGGGAATCAACCATATTGGGCTTAGAGAATAAGTAGAGAATAAGTAGAGAACAAGAGGTAATGATTATGAATCTCAAAGAATATGCGGTCAGGGAAAAGAACTTTTATTCAGGCCATAGGTCTTGTGCAGGTTGTGGCATGCCTATCGTTGCTAGAACAGTCCTATCAGTTGCCTCAGATTATAATGTAGTGGTATCCAACGCAACCGGCTGTATGGAGGTTACCACCACCATCTATCCAGAATCATCTTGGGGAGTTCCCTGGATACATAATACGTTTGAGAATGCAGCAGCCACCATCTCGGGCGTGGAAAGCGCTTATAAAGCCTTAAAGAGAAAAGGCAAGATAAAGAAACCCTATAAGTTCATTGCCTTTGGCGGGGATGGAGGTACATATGACATAGGTCTTCAGAGCCTTTCCGGCGCATTAGAAAGAGGCCATGATTTTCTTTATGTTTGTTATGATAATGAAGGATATATGAATACAGGAGGGCAGAGGAGCAGCGCCACCCCTTATGGTGCTTCAACCACTACTTCTCCTTCAGGCAGAGTGCATAAAGGCAAGGAGCAGTGGAAAAAGGATTTAGCCAGAATTTCAGCAGCTCATCATATCCCGTATGTTGCCCAGGCATCCATAGCAAACTGGGCAGACTTCATTAAGAAAGTAAAGAAGGGCTTGGAGACCGAAGGCCCCTCAGTTCTTGTGGTTTTATCCCCCTGCATCCTGTTATGGCATCTCAAGCCGGATCAGGTAAGGGATGTATCACAATTAGCAATAGACACATGCTTCTGGCCATTATATGAGATTGTTGATGGCAAATACATACTTAATTATGATCCGGGCAAGAGAAAGAAGCCGATTGAGGAGTTTATGAAACCTCAAGGCAGGTATAAACATCTCTTTAAGCCAAAAAAGAACAAAGAGATTATCAAAAGGGTTCAGGATAAGATTGATGCCGACTGGCAAACCCTAAAAAGACAAGCTGACTTTGACAAACAGAATTCTTAAAGTCTTAACCTATACGCATCTATAACCCTCTCTTTATCTTGATGCTGTCTTCAGGACAGAGCTCTGCACAACAGAAGCATCTTACGCATTTTTTTCTGTCAATCCAGGCTTTCTTTCTCTTGATTGTTATGGCTTTAGCAGGGCAAGCCCTTGCGCATATACCGCATCCAATACACTTGTCATTTATTACAACCGGCCTAGATCCAATTCTGTTTCTTATGCTCTGCATAAGCCCAAGGTTAAACAAGGTATGGAAAAGCCAAGTAGTAGTCTTAGGAAGCTTGAAACGTACAAGCGGAAATCCAGCTTCTTTTGATAACCTTTCTAATTCTTTAATAGAGATTTTTCCTTCTTCAATTGAAAGCCTAAGGTAAGGAACTTTCTTGGGGTCTATCCCAACCGCCCTTGACACAAGATAATCCACATCCAAAACATCTTGACCAGCAAGAATAAAGCCCGCTTTCTTGGTCTTGCCATTGCTCGGCCCATCCCCCTCCATTCCCACAATACCATCCACCAAAGTAAAATCTGGCTGGACAACCTCAGCAATATCAAGCAGCAGTTTTGAAAAATTCTCCGGGTGCGGATATTTTGCATGGTAGAAAGCCTTAATCCTTCCAGGCACTAGCCCATATAGATTTTTCACAGCACAAGTGAGGGCTGTCAGCACATGGGTCTTGGCTTTCGGCAGGTTGATAACCTTATAATCCTTAAAATCAGCAAACAAAGGAATATCTCTGCCACTCTCTGCTTTGAACTTCCCCTGTTTTTCAATTGAGATTATCTTAATTCCATATCTATCGCATATTTCCTTTATCCCACAAACCTTAGCTACCCTTTCAGCAGATGAATTGCCCGGAGAATCGCTTAAATAAATATTATCTTTAGAAACCTTCTCAACCAACCCCTCAATTATTCCCTCTACAATTGAAGGATGCGTAGTGATATTCCTCTCTTTTTCTCTCGGAGCCAGCATATTCGGTTTTAGCAGAATCTTGTCCTTCTTGTTTAATCCTTTATAGAACCGGCTATCCTTCAGCATTCCTTTAGCCTTTTCCACTCCCTCTTTATAATTATCACATTCCTCAAACAGAATTTCCCTGTCTTTAATATTCTCTTTAATCATCTTTGGATATTAAAACAAACTATAATTTTATAAACTTAATGCTCTTTTGCAAGGGTATGGATTTCATGAAAATAGCAATAGATGAGGCAAGGAAAGGCATTGAAAAACAAGAAGGAGGACCCTTTGGAGCAGTAATAGTCAAAGATGGAAAGATAATATCTAAAGCCCACAACAAAGTCCTTGAAAGCAATGATCCTACTGCTCATGCTGAGATTTTGGCAATAAGAAAAGCCGCCAAGAGATTAGGCACGCATAACTTGGAGGGATGCGAGTTGTATTCCACAAGCCAGCCCTGTCCAATGTGCCTCTCAGCAATCCTTTGGGCAAGGATAAAAAAGCTTTATTTCGGATGCTCTGCTAATGATGCATCCAAAATCGGCTTTGATGATTCTGAAATATATAAGATGTTAAAATCTCAGAGAAAGATGCCGCTCAAGCAAGAGCAGCTTTCCCGGAAAGAATGCTTGGAATTATTTGATGAATGGAAGAGAAAAAAGGGCAAACTTTACTGATTTTTCCAACATTATGAGGGAAAAGTTTTTATGCACAAAAATTTATAATTTTTGTAGGGGTTTAACACCTCCGCTTTAGGGCGAATTTTTGGCATCCTAAAAAT
>DAWM01000073.1:21705-30240 GCA_002505945.1 Candidatus Woesearchaeota archaeon UBA119 | reverse complement strand
AAATCCACTTGTTAAAGTGTATGAACTCGTAGTGGATTTTTATGATATCTTTCAGATATACAAAAGATATATGGCTACTGAAACAATCACCCTTAGGCTAGAGAATCGTTTCTTGAAAAGTATTGATAGTATTGTTAAAAAAGCAGGTTACCAGAGCCGGACAGAGTTTATTCGCAACGCTCTTAGAGAAAAGATTGAGAACTTCAAACTAAAGGAAGCAATGATAGAGATATCTAGGATAAAAGGCGCTTCAGATAAAAAAACAGATGATGAAAAGCTTGAGCAACTTAGAGAAAAAGCATTTGAGAAATTAGATAAACTCAAATAATTTCTTCCGGTTTGTAAGACTTACCGGAGCCAAAAAAATTACATTCAACATTAATCTCTATTATATCCTCCAAAACAAATACATTTATAAATAAAAAGCCCTTAAAATAGATATAAAGAGTATCCTGGCCAAAACATGCTGGATGAAAAATTCAAGAAGGTCTTGAAATTTATTTTTTTTATTGTGGGCATAAAAGAGATAAACTGGAGCGTAGTGGGTTCAGTAAACCTCGCTCTCCACGGCTTTGATTTAGAACCTCAAGACATAAACATTGTTACTGATTCTAAAGGGATTCGAGCTTTCAAGCAGCTCTTTTCTACCCATATCTCAGAGGATTTATTGAAAGAAAAAAGCGTTACCCATTCGGGCAGCATTGAGAAGTTGGTTTTGGAAATAGACGGAATAAAAGTGCAGCTTATTGCAGAGCCAAAGGATGGCTTGTACACAAAAAGATTAAGCAAGGTTTATGCTGATTTAGACGGCTTTAATATCCCCTGTGCATCAATGAGAACAGAAAAAGCAGCCTATTCTGAAGTGGGAATGGAAAGCAAAGCCAAACTTATTGATGAAAAATATAACTGAGGATGTAGCTGAGCCCTATTCTACGATATTCATGGTTTCCCTAGCAATCATAAGCTCTTCATTGGTTGGAATCACAAAAATCCTAACCTTGGAATCCCCAGAGCTAATCTTCACCTGAGATTTCATGTTCTTATCCTTATCCAATATAATCCCAAGCCCTTCTAAGCCCTCTAAAATCATCTCCCTTATCAAAGGTTCATTCTCCCCAATTCCAGCAGTGAATGCAACGGCATCAACGCTCCCCATCGCAGCAATATAAGCTCCAATATATTTCTTAACCCTATAAGCATAAACATCTCTAGCAGTTTTCGCTTTTTCATCCCCCTCCAAAGCCCTCTCTTTTACCATTCGCATATCAGCGCTAATCCCGCTAAGCCCCAGCAGCCCTGACTTCTTATTCAGCAGGTTATCAATCTCCTCTACAGAAAGCCCCTTTTCCTTCTGCAGAAAACCAGGAATCGCAGGATCTATATCCCCGCATCTTGTCCCCATAACCAAACCTTCCAAAGGCGTCAAACCCATGGATGTATCAATACTCTTTCCGTTCTTAATAGCAGTGATACTCGCCCCATTCCCCAAATGGCAAGATATAATCCTCAGCTCTTCAAAAGGCCTCTCCATCAACTTGCTTACCCTCAATCCAATATACTTATGGCTTGTACCATGAAAACCATACCTTCTTATCCCATCCTCTTCATATAACCCTAAAGGCAGCCCATAAAGATAAGCCCTTTTAGGCATTCCAGAATGAAATCCAGTATCAAAAACAGCCACCTGTTTTATACTAGGTGCTACTTCGCTTAGAATCTTCATCCCAAGCACATTAGGAGGATTATGAAGAGGCGCTAAATGATTAAGCTTTTCCATCTTTTTAATCAACTTATCTGTTATCAAGCTGGGCTCTTTAAACATTTCCCCGCCATGAACCGCCCTATGCCCTATGCCTTTAAGTTCGTCAAGCGAAGCAACAATATCCTCTTGCTTTATAATCTCAATAACATCCTTTAATGCTTCCTCATGATTATTGGGTTTGGCATCTGTTTTTTTCTTTTTTCCGCTTGTTTCATACCTTATCTCTGCATGCTCCTGCCCAATAGCATCGCATAATCCCTTTATCAAAACCTCTTCTGAGGGCAAGGAAATAACCTGAAACTTTATGCTACTTGATCCGCTGTTTATTACCAAAATCTTGTTATCATCCATTTATATCTCCTCTTATTCTTTGTTTAATTGCTTTGAAGTGATTGCCGCTACATAGAAAATATCCTTGGCATTACAGCCCCTAGACAAATCATTGACTGGCTTATTCAAACCCTGTATGATTGGACCTATCGCTTCATACCTGCCAAAGCGCTCAGCCATCTTATAAGCAATATTTCCAGATTGCAGGTCTGGAAAGATGAGGATATTTGCCTTTCCCTTTATAGGAGAATCAGGGCATTTTCTTATTGCAACCTCAGGCACAATAGCAGCATCAATCTGGAGCTCCCCATCAACCTTTGCTTTCTTTATCTTGTTTCTTGCCAGAGTTACTGCCTTTCTAATCCTCTCCAAAGAAGGATGTTGGGCAGAGCCCTTAGTGGAAAAAGAAATGAAAGCAATCCTTTTATCCATAATCCCAATCTGTTCAGCAGACTTACATGTGAGGAAAGCAATCTCAGCCAATTCTTTCTCATTAGGCATGATGTTTATAGCGCAATCAGCAAACAAATAATTATTCTCCTCTTTTGAGATTATAAAATAACTTGAAATCCGTTTAACATCCCTTCTCATGCCAATCATCTTCAATGCCGCTCTTACTGTATGAGCGGTGGTATGAGCCGCCCCAGAAATCAATGCGTCTGCTTCTCCTATCTCCATCAAATAAAGCCCATAATAAACCTTGTCATTCAGATATATAGAAGCATTCTTCCCCAGTTTTTCCTTAATTAAGGAAATAAAATATTGATTGCTGAATTCAGGCTCAATTATAGTTATCTTCTTCATAGCCTTTTTATCATTTATCTTGCTAACCAGCTTTTTCTTATTCCCAATCAGAACAGGAAAAGCAACCCCCTCTTTAGAAATCTTTCTCACACCCTCAATTACCCTTTCATCATCTGTTTCTGGAAAAACAATCCTTTTCGGATTTCTTTTAGCATCCTTCACAATTCTATCAACAATATTCATCTTACTGACAGCCTCTTTTGTTTTCACAGCAATACAAATTTTAAATAATTATTTAAACCTTTGTTTCTCACATCTGGTTATGAAAAGAAGGACAAGCAAGCAAGAGAGGAAACAGATAGCCAAGAAGCATATTAATGAGCTTATTGATTTCTCCTTAAACAAAAAATATCCCCTTTTGTATAGAAAAAAAGCACTAAACCTTGCTAAAAGAATAAGCCTTAAATTCAAGGTGAATTCAAAGTTTATTGATAGGTATCTCCTATGCAAAAAATGCGGTGAGATACTCATACCAGGAAAAAATATCTCGATTAGGCTAAATAAAAAAAGGATTGTGTATAAGTGTTTCAACTGCGGTCACATCAACCGCTTCCAATACAAATAAAGGCTTTTTTGAAGGAAAATAGACCTAAAAAACCACAACTATTAAATATTAGAAACCCTTACCCCCTATAGAGGGCATAGTTTTAACAAACTGTCTTTATATAGGTGTTTTCTAAATGAGGAGATCTAAGACAGACACACGATTTTTTCAAGATATCCCAAAGGATGAGAACGGGAAGACTTGGAAGAAGACTGAAAAATGGAAACCTTTTGTATAAAACTTTATTTTTTTCTTCCTTATTTAAAAGATGAGGATAAAACTAACACTTTTAAGTGATAGAAGTACTAATCTTTCTTCCAGGGTGCATGACCCCATTGAATAATCATGTCAAATCCATATTCATCTAAATAGAATGGGATATCACACGCCCCAAAGCAAGAACCGCTCCATATAAACAACTCTGCATCTGTTTTTTTCTTTAATTCATCGTAAATCTTTCCAGCCAAAGGTTTAAGGCCGTCCGGAAGCTGGATACACACCTTCTTCGCTTTATTTTTCTTTATCTCCTTTACTGCTCTATCCAATTCAAGTTCAAACTTGTCTTCCATTTTCAAAAGAGTTGCAACATAAACCAACCAATAAACAAAGGAACAATATAATTGATGAAACTAAAAATAAACTCTGCAGGATAAGATTTAATTTCATTCTTTTTCATTCTACCTCTTTTCAATGTTGCAGATGCAAAAGAGTCCAAAGCAAAAATAATAAACCCCGCCTTTAACAAAAGAAGATTAGTTGATAACAAGCCAATTATCAAAGGAGAAAATCCACTTTCTAGTATGCTGTATTTTCTCCAATTTATGAATAAAAACCACCATCCTATTGAGATAATCAAAGGAAAGAAAAACCTAATATCTTCCTGAATGAAGACAAAGAAGAGAAAGAAAATGCTTGCTATAAGAAGAATCTTTCTTAGCAATCTTATCTTGCTATATTCTTCCTTTATCTCATACCTTGTAATCCTTCTGAGCAAGAATGAAAAGAAAACTACTAAGATAACAAATACACAATGTTCAAGCAGTTGAATTAGAGAGTTCATCTTGTGAATTCATCTATGTTAGCATCCCTTATTTTAGATTGCTCTGCAGATAAGAATCTAATCGTGCCTGCCTTATCATGTCCGCCTCCAGAAATCATTGCAAAAGGAAATTCTCTCTTCAGTTTATTCATTATCTTGCTGAGAGTTACATCAGTATTATGAGATATCCTGAATATGACAGAACCATCTCCTTCTCCAAGGACGGAAAGAAAACCTTTTTCTGAGAGCTTGGAAAAAACGCTTCCCACAATCTTTCCAGCTCCAGGATAACCAATACTAGAAGCTTCTTTAATATTGATGATACCTATCTTATTACCATTCTTTTCAATCTCCTGCATATAATGAATAGCAGATTCAGTATGCTCTTCCATCATTTTTTCTAGTTCAGGATAAACTATTTTAACCATTTCGTCCTGCCTCTCCCTGTTCTTCCCCAAAAGGTCAGCAGTCATCTCCCTTGATTCCATATACCTCATATGATATGTCTCAAAATCAATTACCATTGCTAATTTTCTCAGGTATTCCTCATCATAGCCGTCTGCTTTTGCTAATTGCAGGTATCTATCCATCTCTTCACATTCAGACCGGTCTGCAATTCCAGATAACCCTGGAAGCAGTTCTATATTTCCAACCTTTTTGTTAATCATCCGGGCAACCTCTGCTCCAAGCATCCCAGCAGTTAGGTTAGAATCAAAACCATATGTATGCGGATTTAGGTGTATATCAGCAATCTCCTTAATCGCTTTATCTTCTTCTTCAGAAGCAGCATGATGATCAATGATTACAATCTTGCATCCATATAATTTCGCTTTCTTTATTGAAAGCAGGCTCTGAGCAGAACTTCCCATATCTGTGATTATAAGCAGGGTTTCTTTATCTCCAACCCTATCCTTGTCTCTGTTAATCATAGTGATATCTCTTACCGCATCAGAATAATCATAGAAAGGTGTTCTAGAAGGAGCCCTTCTATAATATCTCAAAGCAGATATCTTGCTCCTGTGCTTACTTTCAATCAAAGGCAATATTGCCCTTTCCAAAGACATGGCAGCACAATAACCATCGCAATCCGCATGATGCCTTACCAACACAGGATGTCCTTCCATAATCATCCTTTTTATCTCTGATGCACATTTCTCAAAACCCTCTCTCATAGCTTCCAACTTCTCTGATTCAATCAGAAAATCTCCTTTGTTGATTCTTCTTTCCTTTTTCTTTATCTTGTTAATCTTCTTTTCTATCTTATCTCTTTCATCTCCCTTTATCTCTTCTATTTTCTTTTCCTTAAGCTCAATATTTCCCTTATTTTCCTTAACCATTCCGACCGCTTTAATGAAATCCCCTTCTCCTATCTCTTCTAAGTTGTTGCTGAAACTTACCACATCAATAGAAGAAGTTCCATCAGAAAGGGTAACAATCTGGGGTTTTTTCAGGGGTGCTTTCCTTATTACCTTACCCATAATAGCAACCTCATTACCAATCTCACTATTATTCAATTCTTTAATCTCTTTTTTAATCATTCTAATCATATACCCTCTTTTTAATTCTCTTCCTCAAGGATTATTGCTTGAACAGGGCAAGAATCAGCCGCCTCTTTAACACATTCAATATCTGTTGAACCAAACAAACTCTTAGCCTTTCCATCATCATCCAATTGAAACACATCAGGGCAAACCGCCTGACAAGCTCCACATCCAATACATTTTTCCTTATCTATCTTTATATTGTATTCCATTTTAACCTCCTTCTGAACTTTTATCTATTTTATCTTATTCAGGATTAATAGTTCATCTTTATTTCATTAAAAAACTTTCCATTCTTTTTAGGCAGTTAATTAAACTCATACCTTGAGTTGAACAGATTATAAATCTGGCTGGCTTTTTTCTTCCCAATCCCTTCCACCTCGCTTAATTCCTCTATAGAAGCGTTAGCCATGTTCTTTATAGAAGAGAATCTCTTAAGCAGCGGTTCTGCCAAACCCATATTTATCCCTGGGATTGAAGCAACAAGATACTTCTGGGCTTCTGAGATAAGGCTTTGTTTTCTGTTCCCATGCGGATTGATTTTTCCTGATTTATCTGATTGTTCTCTTCTTAAAAGGCTGAGGATTAAATCAGCCGATTCTTCATAACTGGATGTAAATATTACTGGAACACCGAAGCCAAGGATTATAGCGCTCAACACCCCAAAAACAGATTTCTTGTTTATTCTGTTGCCTTGCAACACTTCCTGACCTTGAATGAGCAGTACTGGTTTCATATAATTCTCCTTTAAATCCCTTATTTGTTCCATCAGCCTCCCGTCAATTATAGAGTTTATGAAGTCCTCTTTAGACTTGAACTCCACAGCCACTTTATTTGAAACAATGAAATCCCCCAGCTTTAAGGTTTCAAGTTTAAGATTAATCTCTGGCTTATTATAGAGTTGCTTGAGCAAAGGAGAACCCTTCTCCCTGAAATCAGCAATGAGCTCAAACCCTTCTTCAGATTCTCTATCCCCCTTTCTCTTAGGCACATCATTATGATTATGACTCAAAAAAGTCCCTTCTTTTTTTATATCCTGTATAAGTCTGTGCATCCCCTTTTCTCTATGATAAGAGCTCCATCTATAACCCTCATCTCTTGTATTCTTGGTAACCAAAACAAAAACCTTTCCAGTTTCCTGTCTTCCAGTCCTTCCCCTTCTCTGGATATGCCTTATAGCACTTGGAACCGGCTCATAAAACACCACAAAATCCACCTTTGGAATATCAAGCCCTTCCTCTCCTACAGAAGTACTAATAAGCACATTATATTCATTCTCAGAAAACTTGTTTATAATCTCCTTCTGCTTCTTCTGGCTCATTCCAGTATTAGCCTTCTTCGTCTGCCCGACAAATAAAACTGGATTTAATCCCTCAATCCTTCCCAATACATCCTTTATCTTGACCGCAGAATCCCTGTATTGGGTAAAGATTATCGCCTTAGGTTTCCTAGGTTTTTCCTTATTCCCTTTTTCCTTCTCCTTAATAAAAGAACCCAGCTTTTTGTTCTTATCAAAGAACTCCCTAATCAAAATCTCCTTTAGCTTCTCAAGTTTAGGATGATTTCCCTTCTTCTCACTCTCTAATACCGCCAGATAATTAGCGGATTTGAAATCAGGATCCTTGATAAGGTTCTTTACCGCCTTGCTTGCGCCCCTTTGGGCTTGTTCATGAAGCCTCTCAAAGTACTCTTTCAATGAGAAAATGTCCTGCGTTTCTATCAGCTCAACTGCATGCTGTATCTTCATAATCTCAGCCAGCAAAGAGATTGCTTTATATGTCTGTGGTTCTGCCCGCCCTCCCGAAATCTCCTTCCTTACTTCGCTCTGCATATCCAGCAGGCTCTTCTTGTTCAGCCTTGAGATGCTTAAATCCTTGCCCATACCCAAAGCCTTCAATGATTTAACCCTCTTCTTAAGACATTTATAGAGGTATTCTCTTATATCCAGAAATTCCTTAGGCAACTTTACCTCAATCCATCTAGTCTTAATTTCCTTAACATATGGCTTAACATCCTCATCATCATAGCTTCTTGATTGTATATTCTCAATAAAGAGATTCTGACAAATCTCCTTAATCTTTTCCAATGTTGAGCCAGGGCTTGCAGTAAGGGCGATAATCCTTGGAAAATTCGCTTCCTCTTCATATTGCTTGGCAACCCAAACATAAGAGTAATTGCCCACAGCCCTATGGGCCTCATCAAACCCCAGCAAGGATACATTCTTTAGGGAAATTCTTTTTCCCAACAGGTCATTCTCAAACCCCTGAGGAGTAGAAAGTATTATAGTGCTTTTCTCCCATTCCTTCTCTCTTGTGTTGGGAGGAATGTTTCCCGTGAACACAGAAATCATGCCCTCTTTAACATTGGTATGCTCAAGGAAAGCCCTCTTATACTGCTCAATCAAAGGCCTTGTGGGCCCCAGGAAAACAATCTTAGAATTGTTATATAGATTAAGCCTATAAATAGCCATCATTAGAAAGATATTTGTCTTTCCTAAACCCGTAGGCAACACAAT
>DAWM01000073.1:21141-21508 GCA_002505945.1 Candidatus Woesearchaeota archaeon UBA119 | reverse complement strand
CTAAACCCGTAGGCAACACAATTAGGCTATTCTTCCTCATAGAATTATAAAATATAGATTGTTGGTACAACCTCGGCTTGAAAGTAATCTTGTAGGGTTTTGAGTTATCTCCCTCCTCTTTGTTATCTTCTTCCATATCCCTTAGAAAGAAGAGTTGATTTTTATACCTTATGATTAGAAATTGCAATAATTACGTTCATCGACCCTTTTTTATGAGAGTTTTTATAGAAATTAATAAATATAATATCTCAAGTAAACAATATATGATAATCAAACTTTTTGGCTTACTTGACCTTTTCTCAGCTTTATTTATTCTGCTCTTTCATTTTGGCGCAATAGGCATTAAACTTCCCATTCTAGTTATTAT
>DAWM01000073.1:20551-20909 GCA_002505945.1 Candidatus Woesearchaeota archaeon UBA119 | reverse complement strand
CAAGGTCATTCTTTATAGAGGGGATTTTGCCAGTATCCTTGATGGCGCAGTTGTTGTTTTTGTTATAGCAATGCTTTTCGGCTTCACAAGCACTTTTCTAATGGTGGTGGCTTTGATTTACCTGGGCCAAAAAGGGTTATTCTCTCTAATCGCAGTATAAGAAAAAGGCGGACATGGCACCTGATGGACGTTCCTCCCTAACCAAATATCGCTGATCCTTCTCCAACCCGCTACCTCTTAAGCATCAGCCAGGTTGATTATGGCTGCTTCCTTCCGGACCTGACCAGGTTCTCAACCAAGCCGATCCTAAGAGACAGGTCTTCACAGTCGGAGTCAGCGCATTTGAGAAAGACAGGGC
>DAWM01000073.1:16024-20315 GCA_002505945.1 Candidatus Woesearchaeota archaeon UBA119 | reverse complement strand
TGCCCCCGCCGTAAGTCCATTTGCGGTAACAGCAAGGGACTAACCTGCCGACCTAGTCCGCAATAATAGGGCATTTCTTAACTTTTATAACTTTTGCTATTTGCTTTTGCATATTTTAAGAATAAAAGAGCTTACTTTACTTCCTTTTTTCTCCAACTGCTCACTTTATTTAACATAAAAATAACGCTAACCCCTATCAGAATAAAGAATCCGGAAATCCAGATACTGCTTCCTTGAGAAAGAGCATTATTTATCCTTTGATATGGGAGTCTCAATGCTCCTAACATCAGCCCGATAAGAAAAGCCATTGTCTTTGCCTTATGTTTTCTAAGGAAAAAGTCAATTGCAGTAGAAGTAGTTTTAACCCCAACGAGGATTCCAATACCTAGTGCAAACAAATACCAGAATCTATCGGCAACCATATGTATCGATTCAAATACAAACTTATATTGCCCGAGCATCAACAATACGAAAGAACCTGAGACACCTGGTAAAAGCATTGCGGTTATAGCAAAGAAACCACTTATAAAAAGGAAAAAATATGAATGACTTGTTTGTATTGTTGTCATGCCAGTAAGCAAAAAAGCAATCAAAAAGCCCAACAATCCCCATAACAAGGATAATGCAACCCTCTTCGAGGTCTTAGCATTTGGCAACAGGGTTAAGGCAGACATTGAAATTAAACCGAAAAAGAAGGAAAAAGTGGCGTTAGGATGCTCATCAATGGCATAAGGGATTACTTTTGACATGCTTATTACTGCCAATCCAATCCCTAAAAAAAGAGGGATCAAGAACCTTAAATCCCATTCTTTTGGTTTAAATGGAATAATATTTGATGTTAGCCCTTTCAAAGCATGGATAAATCTATGATACACCCTTAATATCAAAGCCGTAGTGCTTCCTGATACACCTGGAATCACATCTGTAGCCCCAATAAGAAACCCTCTGATAATGTTTAGTATAGTGTTTTTTATTTTATTTTCTCTCATTTTGAGTACATTATAATCTACTCTTTAGCTTTTATTTATAAAACTTCTTTCTATATTTCCTGCTTAAAAACCCTAATCTCTTGCTTATTGTTGGGCAATCTACGCATTTGCATATATCCTTTTTACTTTTTTTCGCCGAAAAAGAATATTTGCTATTTATATTTCCCAAAAAAGTTGTATATTCCTCTTTTCTTGTTTTTTCAAATATCCTTTTCTTCTTCAAATAAATCTGTTCACAAGTGGCACAAAGATCAAATAAGTCGCCATTCGGGAAAACCATGATGTTTGTGGTAGAGCCATTACTGCAGCAACCCAAGAATTCAGGCAATAAATTTATCTCAAGACTCCTATTTTTGCTTTTCAGTGCAATAATCCCTTTTAATATTGTTGCTTTGTCCTTTATTGTGAATTTCTCCCGCGCATCTGCAAGCAAGATTATGCCCCTTGGCTTTATTTCATTTATAAACTTAAAACTCTTCTCTAGGTTTTTCAGATTCTCTTTTGTGATTACTTTACTTATTTTTATCAGGTTTGGATTTATATTAATTATCTTTTGAGTTCTTTTCCATAACTGATTGTATTGTTCTTTCGTCGTGTTTCTGTGTTTTTTGTTCTCGTAGTAGTACGAATCTATGCTTATCTTTATTTCAATACTATGTTTAATCAAGAACTCAATCTTTTCGTTATTAAGCAAAGTTCCATTTGTATATATGCTGATATTGCCTATATTACCTTTCATTTCTTTTTTTGCCCAGAGGACATATTCAACAATTAAACTCCAATTCAGCAAGGGCTCAAAACCAAAGAACACAATCTCAGGTTTGTTTGCGGCATCTGGGCTTCCAATGAATTCATTGGTAACTCTTTTAGCAGTATCAATATCCATTTTCTCCTTCTTCTCATAGAATTTGCTTAAGGGGGTTAAGAAACAATAATCGCAGTTTAAGTTGCAGTAATTGGTTACATTAAACAGAACAGCATATGGTCCTTTCATAATCAAAGTTTGGTTTCAAATCATCTTTTTATTTGTTACTATTTTCACCAACCCTATTTTTCAAACACAAAATAAATAAATATTGACATTTATTATATTAAAATATGAATGAGCAAATCATGTTTTTGGGGACTTCGGGGGATCCAATAGCAGTATCTAAGCAGTTGAGAAAATCCCATGGCATCCTTCTTAGGTTAGGAGAAGTGGTCTTTTTTCTTGATCCTGGGCCCGGAAGTGTCTCAGACGCCATTTCAAAAGGCCTTAACCTAAGGGAATTGAGCGCTGTTGTACTCTCTCATAGACATTTAAATCATGCAGGGGATGCAAACGCCGCCATATCAGCAATGACCCTTGGAGGATTAGACAAAAGAGGGGTTTTGATTGCCTCTAAAGAGTTAGTGGATGGAAACGAGCAAAAACCACCTGTTATAGATCCTTTTTTCAAGAAGGCTGTTGAACGAATACTCTTTATAGAGGATAAAAAGAAACTGGGTGTTGGAGACGTGGATATAGTAGCAGAAAAACTCATCCATGATGATGAATCCTTTGGCTTCAAGTTTTTCTCCCATTCTATTTGCTTTGGCTATATCTCGGATACAGAGTATTTTTCAGGGTTGATAGAGCGATTTAAGGGAACCGATGTATTGATGATGAATGTCCAGAATCCCTTTGATATCTCAACCCCTTATAGACTAAATGCTGAGGATGCTGTCAAGATTATTAATGGAATAAAACCTTCTTTAGTCATTTTAACGCATTTTGGTTCTAAGATGCTCCATGCTGACCCAATAATTGTTACAAGGGAAATAAGAAAGAAGGTTGAGTCTGAGATTATTATGGCTAAGGACGGCTTGGTAATAGAACCAAGGACATATTCTTTGGGCTCTGTGCAAGAAAGATTGAAGTTCTGATTTTACTATTCTGAGATAGTCAATAAACATTAAATACTATCCTGAGAGGATATTTATTGTTATTGAGAACATTCTTTGAGGGGACTAAGAGAATGGGGTTATTTGGTTTAGGAAAAAAGAAGGATAAAGAAGCCAAGAGTGAAGATAAGTTAAAGAAGGATAACTCGTCTGCTTCTAAATCCGAAGAGCAATCCTTTGAGCAGGATTTGAACTGGGATGAATCTCTTCCTGGCTTTGACAAGAAGGAAAAACAGGAGATGTCTTTACCCAAAGATGATTCAAACGAGCTTGATAGCCTTGCTTCAGATGCAGGATTAAGCCTTCCTGATCAGAAATCTGAAGAGAAACCGCAAGAAAATACTCAGCCTCAACCAAATGAGGAGGATACCTCTTTACCGGATGACTTCCCAGAAGATGTATTCTCAAATGAAGAGCCCAAACCCAAGCAAGAAATGAAAAAGCCCAAACCTAAATCTCAGCCAAAGCCAATGCCTGAGACGGCTTCTGAACCAAGAGCCAACATAAAAATCTATATAAAAAATAATAGTCTTTTTATTCCTCAAGAGGATTATGAAGAATTTTATTCTACTCTTAATGATGTTGATTCAGAGCTCGATTATATGAAAAAGGAACAAGAAGAAATTAAGGGTTATGAAGATGAAATAAAGGATTCTGGAGATGATTTTGCTCGGGAAATCCGAGCTATAAGTTCTATTGCAATGGATTGTGAGGATATGATTCGCAAGGGAGGCGATAAGAATGAATGAACCTGTTTTTATAAAAATAGATGATTATAAGAAACTCAAGACAAACCTGGATAAGCTTGATGAGAGAATCAGGAATACTCGAGCAAAGATAGATGAGATTAATAAAATCAAAGAGGAGGAACAGGAGCTTTTTGATTCTTGGGAGAAGCTTTTATCTTCCTTGGATGAGAAGATTAAGAAGGCGAATGATTTAGTAAGCAAGGAATAAAAATGACTGCAAAGAAGAACAAAAAGGGCAGGGGAAAGAAAGAGGCGCAGAACACTGCTTCGGCTTATATCTCAGTTAATCAGCCGGCCCTCGCCCGAAAAACCCTGCTTTTGATTGCAAAAGAATCCATTGAGGTAGAGAAGAATTATCAGAACTTCTTGAGGAAGCTAAAGGAGAGAAAATCAAAGGAAGAAGAGCTCAAGAATTCTGTTTTAGAGATAGAAGAAGAATTAAATAGTTTATTGAAGTCGCTTCCTAAACCGCCTTCTCATAAGGAGACAAAGACTAGCTCCAAGGCCAGGAAGACAACAACACATAAGAGAAAGCCAAAACCCTCTTCTCACTTAGACGCCTTAGAAAGGCAGATTAAAGAGTTAGAAGAGCGCATAGATTCTATTTAGTTTTTAATTCCTTTTACATCT
>DAWM01000073.1:13439-15786 GCA_002505945.1 Candidatus Woesearchaeota archaeon UBA119 | reverse complement strand
CTCCGCCATTCACAATGCACTCTGGTACACTTTTTCTAACAGTTCCCTGTCCTTTCGCAAGGGGGAGGAATATAGCCTAGTTTGTAATACTGTACTTTATCCCACGGACGGTACTAAAAACAACCAACCAATCAAAGCCAGCAGCCCCAATGCTGCCAAAAATGTTATAATGTCCGACCTCGTGAATCTCTTTTCTTCTTTTTCCATTCTCATACCTTTTTGCAGCAGCAATCCTTTCCATCTGTCTTCAAGTCTTTCTTCACTTCTTCACCTGAACAAGAAGTAGCTGAATGGCAGGTGTATTCTACCCCGTTAAGCTTAATCTCTCCATTAGGGCATACACAACTTCTCTCACAGCAGATATATCTTGGGTCGTTGGTTTCCATATTAGCAACCATAGGAATAGAACCCAGGACATCCTGGCATTGATGGGTAGTACAGTTATGCTCTTCAGGGCATATAGCCTTATCAGAAATGTTGTTAAGGTTGTTTCTGTTTCTTTCAATAATGCTGAAATAAACCATAATGGATATAACCACTACAATTATAGAAATAACACTTATCGCCATTATATCCATGCTTATTTCTGCTTTTTTATACTTTCTCATTTTTAACAATAAAAAATAAAGGAAGAATAAACAATAAGAAATACTAAAAACAAAAAATTATTCCGTGCAGCAAACTTCGCTTCCTTTTACATCGCTAAAAGTACCAGTCATTACCCTTCCATTTTCTACAGCATAGCATTCAGTGGCGCTAGTTCTTATCGTACCGCCGTTAGCTCCACAAGTGCTTCCGCCCTTTGCGTCGTCTCGTAGCTGTTCTTGGGTTTGCATGTTTGCTAACACAAAGATAATTATCACTACCACCACAACAATAGAGATTGCTCCCACAACCACCATGTTAAGTGATAAACCTTGCGCTTTCTTTTTCATCATTAATCACCTTTTAGTATGTTTATTTCTATTTATTTATTTTATTCTTTAAATAGCGAACAGACAACAGACCTCAACATTCTCATCAAGTGGTTCTCCATCTTTTGGATCTATAAAAGTGCCGAGGGCTATCCTCCCATCCTCCGCATTCATACACTCTTCATAAGACTTTACTGCATATTTATGGTCAACCCCTGATGTATCGTCGAGATCTACCTCACCTGTACACTCTACTCCTTTTGTCTTTTCCTCAAGATCCTTTCGACCCTCATCCATGCTTGATATAAATATGGCTATTATTATAACCAGGAGAGTAATAGAAATCACTCCCACTGCCACCATATTCAAAGACAAACCTTGCGCTTTTTTGTATCTTTTCATCATAATTCACCTCTTTTATTCAGTTTAATCTATAACGCAGCATATGTTTCCTGAACCCACCTTGATATCTTCGAGGGTTCCTTTATACACAGTTCCTCCTTTTCCACCACCACTTGTTGGAGCGGTGCAATATTTCTCAAGACTTGAGAAACCCGCGCGTCTTGCAGTTTCAAGATCTGAGAGCCTGAGAATTTCAGTCTTTCCATACGTATCTTTTAATGCCTTCTTATTATTAGCAGTTAAACAAGTATCATAATCTCCTTCTAAATCCTCTCCAAGATTCTGCATCGAAGCATTGAAGATTAAGACAATAACAACCAAAACAACAATAGCAATCGCTCCAACAACTACCATATTTAAAGAAAGACCTTGACTTTTTCTTTTCATCATAGCATACCACCTTCCATAACTTTAAAACCACCTCTTCCTTGGTTCTAAAGCCAATAAACCTAATTAGTATACTTCTTTGTATAATCACTATTTAAATTTTTCTATTTTTCTCCATCACAGAACAAAATTAATAAACAAGCAAATCTTCTTGAGATTATGGGATTCTTTGACTTGTTTAAAACAAGGAAAAAGCAGCAGCCTGAGATGAGCCAGAAAGAGCTTTTTTCTTATACAAAAACCGAGATTAAGCAAAAAGAAAGGGAAAGGATTGAGGAAATAAAATCAAGGGCAAGACATCTCATTGAAGAGATAAAGAATGAACTTCCTGCTTTGAAGAATATCAACCTTGAAGGATATAAAGTAGAAGAAAAGGCAAGAACTATTGTGAAAGGCAACCTTGAAGCCTTCATAAGGCAACTCAAACGTTTAGAAAACTCGCTTCAAAACCTTTTGCAAGGGAATTATGACTCTCTTCAAAAGTTAGCCAATCAATCTGAATCCCTAATCAAGGAATTTGAGAAGAACACAGCGATGAACTTTGAGAAAGCCACATTCCTCATTGGAAAGGAACTCCAAGATGTTGCCAAAAGCATAGCCTCTTTTGAAAAGGACATAGAGAGGCTTTTTTAGAAAAACAAAAA
>DAWM01000073.1:11238-13219 GCA_002505945.1 Candidatus Woesearchaeota archaeon UBA119 | reverse complement strand
GAAAAACAAAGACATTATAGATGCTGGAGAGGCAATAGCCCGAATAGAAAACCTTAAACAAAACATCAAGGAAAAGAATCAGGCGAGGGAACAGATTCAGAACGAAATCAAGGAGATTAAGCACAAAATTGAGCAAAATAATGCTGAGCAAAAGGCGCTCCAAGAAAAACTGGAAAAGACAAAACAAAGCAAAGAATACAAGGAGAAGCAGGAAAAGAAACAGCAACTAGCAAAGAAACAGGAAGAAAAGAAGCGCAATATCCATTACCTAAAAGAACTCATAGACCTAAAAAGGCTGGCTGGGATATTCCATTTCAGCCAGGATAAGATGGATGTAATAAACGAGATGAAGAGGAATTTTCTCTCCGCCTATGATAAATACAAAGATGATGAAATACCGGACATGATAACCAGCCTTGGAAATAAACAAGTAATCAAACGTAAAATAAATGATATAGAAAAGCTTGATAAAGAAATAACGAATTTATCAAATTCCCTTCCCAAGAAGGATGAGGTATCTGTAATCAAGGAAAAACAGAAGCATAACGAGGCAGAGAAGCCAAGGCTTCAAGAAGAAAAGAACAAGCTGAAAAAGAAAGAACAAGAGATTTCAGAAGAAATCAAGGATTTGAGGAAGCAAGAAGATAAAGAGTTAAAATCCTTAAAAGAATACATATAATCAAGCCTTTTTCTCCAATCTCTTCTTTAATTCATCCTGGTTTTCAACATCAAAATACTCAAAGAATCTTTTGGTCAATTCTATCTCATAAGTCCTTCCTTTCTTCTTCTTTGTTATAAAACCCATCTCTTCCAATCTTTTTATATGGTCATAAGCCTTATTGCTTCTAATCTCCACAATCTCGGATTGAAGTATGGGCGCCTTCCAGGCAATAACAGCCATTGTTTCTGCCAAAGACTTTGGAAATTCAGTTTGAGTGATATGCCTCTTGATAGGCCCTAGGTATTCAGGCTTAACAGTAAGATGCCATTCCTCGCCAACATTTTCCAATACAACCCCGCCACCTCTCTCTGAATACTCCTTCTTCAATTCCTGCAACTCTTTAATTATCTTCTTCTTGTCTGACTCTCCAAGCATCTTTCCTATCCTCTCAACACTAATACTTCTGCCCAATGTAAAGAGAAGGGATTCTATCTTATGCTTTAGATTGTCTTTTGTAGTCTGGGTTGATTTTGTAGAGTTTTCCATCTTTCACAACAATCTCCTTGTCAATTAACTCCTTTAAAACTTTTTCCATGAACTCAGCATTAACCCCAGCGTCCCTTGCAAGCTGCTCAATCCCCTTTGCACCCTGCCTTAATGAAACAAAGGTAATGTTCTTTAACAAAGCGTTTTGGGTAGAAAAAAGCCTCTTGCTCTGCTTATCCAAGGTCTTAACCATAATATTCATATCGTGTAATCTTGCCAGGTTATCATTGATGAAATTGTTGAACTCAGAACTCTTTACCTCTATCTCATTCGGATGAGTAACCTCTATTGAAGCCGGCATAAAATCCAATGAGAACTGGAGGATGCTTTTTACATCCTTAAATATAATAGATAGCTCAACTACCTTAGTAAAGAAATCTTTTTTCTTCTCCCCATCAAAGAAATCCTTCTTCACAACCTCACAATAGTCCTCTTTATCTATATTATTGACATTCTTCTCTAAGAATTCCTGTGTATCTTTCTCAGGCTTGCCAATAGCTTGAAGCATAACGCTCGCTTCAATCCAACCCTCTTCCATTCTTTCCCTGATTTCTTTTTTGTTCAGCATAATATCACATATAATGAAAAAATCATAAACTATAAAAATAATTTGTTTTTCTGCTTATATCTATAGAAGATTAGGATGTGGGGGTCGCCAAGTCTGGTCAAAGGCGCTGGACTCAAGATAGTTGAGTGATGAGCCGTTAGGCAATGACTGTTTCCCGCTATGAGGAATCCAGTCCCTTAGTGGGTTCAAGGGTTCGAATCCCTTCC
>DAWM01000073.1:2059-11043 GCA_002505945.1 Candidatus Woesearchaeota archaeon UBA119 | reverse complement strand
TATCATACCTCAAAAACAGAAAATTTTATATATCAGTATATCAAAAAGGATACTATAGCTTTTTGAAGGTGATACCAGTGGAAATTGGAAAGAAAACAATTGCTCTGCTTATGATTCTGTTGGTGTTCGTCTCATTGATGGGCACATTTTTAGTGATAACAAGGGCAACAGGGATACAATCTATACGGGTTGTGGATGAAGGAGATGCCGAAGGCAGAGTGTCTATGGAAGTAGGAACACCTGAACCTGTAGAACATACAGGAAGTTCAACAGGACAAATATCTTTAACTGTTATTGGAGGTAATAAGAATGAGTGAGGATGTATCTAATAGAGGACTTGCAGTCCTATTGGTTTTAGCGATAGTTGTTTCGATTGGAGGCACAATGATTAGCCTGAATAAGATGGGCACAGGGATAACAGGATATGCCACTGATAATGAAACTGGAACAGCGTCATTGGAGATAGAATCGCTGGTACAGATCACATTAACAGATGCAAGTGTTGACTATGGAATCTGTGGATTGAACAGCAGCCAAGTATTAACGTATGATAGTAATGGTACAGGGGCCAGTCAGGAGACTGATGATAGCAGTACTTGTAGCGGTACTTTTCCAGATGTGATGACTTTGGAGAATACAGGTAATAAGGATGTTAACCTTACTATAAAATCAGATACAAGTGCAGCGGATTTTGTGAATGCACCAAGTTCTGATTTAAAGACCTTTGCCTTTGTGGGTATTACTAATGATGGTGGATGTGTAAACGGTTTGCAGACCACATTTACCAACTTTACTGCAGCCGCCACAGACTATCTATTGTGCAATAACTTCACTACGCCAAGTGCAACCGATGAAGTAGATATTGGATTTAGGGTAACATTACCACCAGATGCACAGACGGGTGTAAGGTCAGCGACAATAACCATTACTGGAGAAGAGATATAAACTCTCTCTGAATTTTTTATTTTTTATTCCTTTCTTATTCTTCTTTTTTCGAAAGTTTTATATTGAAGTGTTTTTCTTAGATTGCTAAGATGAGATTCAAAAGAATAGGAATTTTCCTGGTTTTGCTTTTCTCAATGGTATTGACCCTTTCAGAGGCATATTGTTTAGGTATTAATCCAGGGGTTTATGATATTGAATACTCCAAAGGCCGGCAGAATTTCAAGTTTAATGTTCTTAATAGAAATAGTTATACAACCTTAAATGAGGTTGAGATACTTTCCAATGATTTTGGCAGCAATCTCAACTTTGATACAGATAGCTTTAAGCTTCCTCCAGACTCAATGGGGGCGATTCAAGGCAGCGTATTGATAGATGAATCCCTTGAGCCTGGTGAGAATTGCGCTCGTTTTAGGATAACTGAAGGAATAAACTCAAGAACCAGTATGATTGAGGCCAGACCGGCTTTGATTGCAAGGGCATGCGTTTTTGTGCCTTATCCCGGGAAATATGTAGAGCCCGAGATTTCTCAGGATTCTGCAGTTGACAACAGTAAAGTATATTTTTCAGCAAAACTTGAGAACAAGGGTGATCAACCAATAGCTAACTGTAAGATAAGTGTTAAGATATACGATGCTTCTGGTGCTTTAATTGAAGAGATTCCGTCAAATCAAACAATTTCATTGAATCCTTTGGAAACCAAAACAATATTCTTTAGAACATCTCAAGCTTTAAAAGGAGGAGAGTATAAAGGGCAACTCCTCATTAATTATGATGGTGAAAAGAAAGAGGAGGAATTTCCATTAAGGGTAGGCATAAGAGATATTGAGTTTGCTGAAGTTCCATCAACCCTTTATTTCAAGGATGATGTTATTACTTTCACTGCAAAGTTAAAGAGTTTGTGGAATGATAGGATATATAATGCTTATTTAGAACTTTCAATCCCAGAGCTTAGCTCCAAGTCTATAACCTCATCTGTTTTTACTATAGGTGGATGGGAAGAGAAAGAGGTTGAAGGCATTGGCAGGATACAGGGGTTGAGCGAGGGCAGTTATGACGCGGAGTTTATTGCTCACTTCGGCAATCAGACCGCAAGTATTGAAAAAAAGATAGAACTTAAAGAGGAAGTAGCTGAGGCCAAAAAGGAAGAAGCTAGGGAGATTAAGGCTGTTTCCTTAAAGAGTGACAATTCCATCCCGCCTCTGGCTGTTGGAATGTTTTTATTTAGCACGGTTGTATTGGTTTATGTGGTTATTTCCCTTAGTAAGAAAAGAGATTTAAATTCTTCCGATTTGTGAGTTGATAGATATGAAAAAGATTTATTGGCTAGTGTTATTATCTATCTGTCTCTTTTGGATAATAGTTTATCTGAGCGTTCCCTCGCCTTTAGAGGTGTATGAGAAAGAGGCCACAGCAAACCTCACTTGGAACAAGGTGGGAATTGATGTTGATTCAGAAAGATTCTCGTTTGGCTATGTTCCTTTAAGAAGCAACGGCACTTCAACGCGCTCCTTTACTGCCAAAAACAATCATCCTTTTCCAATCAAGGTAGCTATAAGAACTAAAGGCAATATCAGTCCTTTTCTATTTGCATCTGCCAACGATTTTATATTGCTTCAGAACCAGACCCGAAAACTCAACCTTACATTTGTTTCTCAAAATACGAATCTTAGCAAGGATCAACTTCCTCTTTTTTATTCCGGCGATGTGATTATTGAGTATTTTCGGGTAAAAAAGGGGCAATAAACGAAGATTTTTTAAATTTCAATTATCTGAAAAAGATAGAGTGGCTCCAAGAAAAACCCTTAACTTGCTTTTTAAGAATAAATCCTTATCTTTTTTAGTAGTTTTATTGGTCTTTATCTCTCTTCTTTCTAATTTCCTTATAATCAACTCCTTATTTGAGGATTCAGGTATCTCAGGCATGGCTCATACCTCTGGAGAACTTCATATGTGTGTGCTCTCCAATAGCACTCAGTATAGATTTGAAGACCCTGAGTCATATGGAATAATAAGAGAGGACGCAGAAGGATACTATGAGCTCAATCTGAGCAGGGTAGGGCCTGCTACAGAATCAGAGCACAATTTCACATATATGCTTAAGTATTCTCATTTAGGCTCTCAACAGACCCTTTTTGATACTTATGAGGCAAACTATGGTTCTCCTAGCATTCAGCCTTTAATATATATATCTGATTTAGATGATGGAAATTGCGAGTATGCCCTTTATTATTACTCCACAACTGACAATGTTTGCAGTATGGTAACTGTTGTAAACAACATTACAATAGATAACACTCCAAATCCTCCAACATGGAATAATTTTAAAAACGAGAATACAACCAATTTCACTGAATATGGGACTCCTCCAGATTTCTGGACATCAATACCAAATGCTTTTATATATCACCCAGTTCATGGCAGTTTAAATTTCTCTCCCTATACATTGAACTTTGACTCTGCTAATCTTGATGAGGGGCTTGTTTTTTCAGACAAGGCATTGAATTTCTCTCATGATAGCAGCTATTGCCTTAACTTTCCAGCTGCTCTTACAATGAATAATGTCTCTTTCTATCAACCCTCTTTAGAGAGGAACGGAGTTGACTGCATCTCAGGAGGAGATTGTTATTACATTTCATATAATGAAACGACTGAAGTATATAAAGCAAGTATCCCTGGTTTTGGCAATTATGAAGTGGTTGAATCAGCCGAGCCAGAATTGGAGATATGGGATGATAATGATCCTAAGGGAGGGGACCTAAACAAATCCATTAATCAAACCATCAACTTCTTTGCTAATCTGACTGTTTTAGACGAGGTATTAGAAGGTAACAATATCTTCTGTAATTACTCCTTAAGGGATGAGAATATGCAAAGAATTGATTCAGGCAATCTCACCTTCAATTCTACCTCTGATTTATACACCTTTGATTATAACTTTAGTATTGCAGGGTTATATGAATGGACGGTATTCTGCTCAGCTGATTATCGTGGCTTGGGCAATGTTACTTCCACCGATACAATACCAGTTGAGTTGCCTCCAGCAATGTTTTCATATTGGACTGATTTGGACGAGAAAGGCGGCAGCCAAGTTAAGTATGCAAAGCAATCCGTTGGTTTTTATGCAGAGTATCAGGATGCTAATACCCATGAACCAATAAACAGCACAAATTCAAACTGCACGCTATATCTTACCAACATCTCTCAAGGCAGATGGGTTGTTGATGAGAACTCAACATCTCTTTTGTTTGATTATTCAGGGAACAACAGCAGATATGAAACCAATTTCACATTCCAATATCCCGGCAGATATCCATACGAGATAATTTGCCAGGATTATCCATTTCATGAAAATGTGAGTGGGAGTGGAACCGCTTACATCCCAAACAGGCTTCCAGTCCTCATTGCAAATCTTTCCAATATTACGATTGAACAAGGTCGTTCTACCTTGCTATATAGCCTTAATGATTATTTTATAGACCCAGATGGCGAGGTTCTAAACTTTTCCTCCTCTTACAATCCCTATGTAGATATAAATATAAGCGAGGATGGAAGCGTTATTTTCAGGGCAGGTAGCATCTTTAGCGGCAACACCACAGCAACATTCTTCGCCCAAGATTATACTGAGATAGAAGTGCCTTCTAATGAGATAACTATAACTGTTTTAGAATCAGAACAGAAGAACGATACCTCCCCCAGCAGCGCCAATATTGAAGAAGAAACAGGGTTTGCTCAACTCTGCATAGAAAGGTGGGAATGTTCAGAATGGTCTCAGTGCTACCCTTCTGGTTTAATGTTTAGAAGTTGTACTGATATGAACGATTGTGGAACTCTTTTAAGGAAGCCGAAGGAGCAGATGGAATGTAATTATACAGGAACCTGTTTTGATGGTATTAAGAATCAAGGCGAAGAAGGAGTGGATTGTGGCGGTCCTTGTCCACCTTGTCCCACTTGTGATGATGGCATCCAGAATCAAGGCGAAGAAGGAATAGATTGTGGCGGCCCCTGTCCTCCCTGTCCAAGCTGTTTTGATGGCATCCAGAATCAAGGCGAAGAAGGAATAGATTGTGGTGGTCCTTGCCCACCTTGCGGGGTTTTGGAAAGTCCAACCATGCTAAGAACACCCTTAAACGATTATCTTACCGAGATTACAGTAGTTTCAAGCTTCTTCTTGGCAATCATATTTATACTGCTGAATTTCTGGAGCGAGTTTAAACTCCTCTCTCGGAAGTTCATTGGTTATCTAGGCAGGATTATCAAGTCCTATACCTCAGGATATGTTTCTATTGTGGATATAGAGGATTATATCCTTAAAGAACTGGAGAAATTAAGGCAGGATATCACATTAAAGGAGAACAAGCAGCTATTAGGCAAGCTGGTAAATCTCTATAGGTTTTTCTTGAAATACATATTTAACTTGGAGTTTGAGTTTACCTTAGATGAATTCAAGGAATTCTTAAAAACAAGCTCGGTTTCATCCTCTAAAAAAGCCATTTTCCTAGCTTATTTAAAAACACTTCAGGAAAGGGTTTACGGTCATGAAGAGATAACCAATGATGTTATAGAGCGCTTGATTTCTCATTTCAAAGGGATTCTGAAAAGCAGCAGACACTTGATAAGCAAGGCAGACCTTGTCCACCAGGAAGAAGAGATAATAAACAAGATAAACCTCTTCCCATGGAGAAGGAAGTTCCTAAATAAGAAGCTTAGGATGGAGATTCAGTCTCACATATACAAGCATCTCTCTTATTTAAGGGATGCTTTGGAAGAGAAGGATGAAATTCAGGCAGCCGAAGAGTATGAAATGGCTCGCGTTTTGGTTTATCTCCTGCCTCATAAACATAGGAAAAGGTTTGCTCAAAAGCTGTATGATTACAAAGCCAAGATAGAAGGGCTTATGAGAGAAACACTGGCTGATGAAGATGCAGAGGACAAAAAGTCGGATAAGAAAGAAAGCAATGAAGCAAAACAGAGCAAGAAGAAAAGCAATAAAAAGAAAAAAGATAAAAAACAATCCAAAAAGGAGGAAAACAAGTCATAATTAAGGTAAAGTTTTTTAATAGGTTATTAGATAAGATAGATAAGGTAGATAAACTTGAAGCTGGAAAAACAGTACTGGGTAATGGTGGCGATAGTTATTGCTATATTATTTTATGTGTCGCTTTCTGTGTTCTCCCCTAACAACTATGTTACGGGCAAATACACCCAAGAAGAATGTAACGAGATGTGCCAGGACAATACCCAACCTTATCTGTCTCCTAGCTTCAACAGAACATACGACCTTACTGAAGAGCAACAATATGTCATCCATATTGAGGGGGAGGATGCTGAAGGGGATGATATATACTATACAACCGACGAATCTAAAGGAGAATGGGACTCTCTATATTTATATCGAAATGGGACTATGAATATTACTCCTACAAATGATGATGTGGGTAGAAAAAGTGTTTTTGTGATTCCTCTTGATGAGTGCAGTGATCCAGATGTATGTGCTTCTACTCCAGATTTGACTACATCAGCCATAACATTCTACATTGATAATATGAATGACCCGCCAGAGATAGACCAGGCAGACCCTGAGGCTGGCTCAGGATTTACAGGAGCAGAGAACTCATCGCTTGATTTTGAGATAAACATAACAGATGATGATTACTCTATTGATGATCAATACTACAATGAATCGTTTAACTATTCCTTTATCTTGGATGGAGAAACCAATTATTCAGATACAATGGTTAAAAGCTTGGAGTTCAATTGGACATATTATCCAGGATGGTATGATGCAGGAGAGCACAACGTTACCTTCATTGTTTATGATTTAGGTGGCGATTCCACCTCATATGAATGGATTTTTGATGTTAATAATACCAACAGGATGCCGATGCAAAATGCTACCTTTCCCAATTCAAGCTGGATAGAAGATAATGATTCTGATGATTTCAATCTTGATTATTACTTCTATGATTTGGATTTGGATGATACCTTAGAATTCTCTGTAAATGTATCTTCTGGCTTGAATTATTCTACTTGGCAGGATAGTGGAACCAACTACATCAAGTTTATTCCAGAGGAGAACTGGTTTGGAAATCAGACTGTTGCGATTAATCTCTCTGATGGATATGACTATGTAATCAGCAACGATTTTCAATTGCAGGTAAACAACATTAATGATGCCCCCATTATAGAAGAGATTCCTGATTTATCCACCGCTTCAGGCTATTCTTTTGATTATCAGGTAAATGCCACCGAACCAGATTTTGAATCCATAGAATATAGTCTTATAGATAATCCAGACTGGCTTACCATATTATCCAATGGAAAGGTTACTGGACTGCCTCCTGAAGGTGGGGAGGGCGAATACATCTTTCAGGTTAATGCATCTGATCCTCATTCAGCCTATTCCTTAGAGGAAATAAACCTTACTATCTTCTCTGATAACCCCCCTGTTTTTGAGGAGATTGGAAATATTACTACGACTGAAAACAACGCCACTATGATAAATGTGAGCGTTTCCGATCCTGAAGGAGATGATTTCCAAGTAATCTCTGATTTTAAATTTGCCCTATATAAAAGGAATGATACAGAATACTACTTTAACTTTACACCTTCAAACGAAGATGTTGGAGAATACAAAGTAGAATTGAATGCTACTGATTCATGGGGTTTAAGCTCTGTTTATACCTTTAATGTAACGATAGAGGATATCAATAATCCGCCAGAGTTGGATGAGATAGGCGACCAGGTAGCCAAGATTGGGAAGCTTTATTCATATGATATAAATGCAACCGATGCTGACCTTGATACCTTATATTATGATATAAACCTTAGCTTTGTTTCCATAAACCACGACAATGGAATAATATCTTATGCTGCTAGTGCTGACAGGGAAGGCTTATATGTTGCCAACATCTCAGTAAGAGATCCGGAGAATGCTACTGATTACGAATTAATCAACTTTACTGTAACGTATAACAGGCCTCCTTCCTTGGAAGATATTGGTTATGTTGAAGTAGAAGAGGATTCAGAATGGTATAGAGAACTGCAAGCCTCGGATCCAGACAATGACCCTCTTACCTTTGAAGCCAACGCATCCATAGGCCTAAACTCAACTACTGGTGTAATCAATTATACTCCTCCCGCGCCTGGATTATTTCATTATAATATAACAGTAAGAGATGAGGATGATGCTCTGGATTGGTCTTTATTGGAGTTGAATGTTACGCCCTTTGATGATCCCCCCTACTTTAACACCTCAAATTTGAATATTTCTACAATGGAAGAAAATGAGACTGTTGTTTATGTGAAATTCTGGGATGAGGAAGGAGCAGAAATAATATTATATGATAACACATCTGAGTTTGATTTTATCAAAATCAACAACACCCTTGGAAAAGTAAATTTCACACCTATGGAGGAGGGCAATTATTCATATCTATTGATAGCTAATGATGGGGTTAAGAATGGAACTGCTGTAATGAATATCTCAGTATTACCCTATAACCATCCCCCTGAACTATACTCATATTCTCCGTCATTGCATGTTCCTGCACTGGAAAGAGATATCTTAAATTTCTCTGTCAATGTTTCTGATCCTGATGACGATGACATCACTTATGTTTGGCAATTGGATGGATATGATATTGAGGATTCCAATTCTCCCAATATTACCTATCAGCTTGGTTGGTATGATGCTGGCATGCATGAATTAGAGTTGAATGTAAGGGATGCTTTCAACCAGCAGTCTAATGGAACCCCACTTACATGGTCTTTAGTGGTGGAAGACCTAAACCGCCCGCCTGTTTACGGAATTAAAGTAATAGACGAATTCTCAGAAGGGATACTTGAGGATTGTGTTAATGGAAGTCTGATGCTGGAGGATTCCAATGGCACTTATGTAGAATCGGGTACATATACAACGGAAAGGATAGATTTCCTTAGTGAGAATTACATACATATGAATTCCCTCAAGGCAGCTGTTGATAATCCCGCCAATACAAACATATCCTTTGAATATAAGAAGTCCTTAAACAACCCACCTT
>DAWM01000073.1:0-1837 GCA_002505945.1 Candidatus Woesearchaeota archaeon UBA119 | reverse complement strand
TAAACAACCCACCTTTAGATTATGCTGATACAATCTCCTGGAGCAATTGGCAAACTATCAACCTTACCTCCCGCAATTCCACCCATTCTATCTTTACATTCAAGAATGCTTCCACTGCAAATGTTACAACAGGTTCAAGATATTACAAGTTCAGGATTGGCTTGAATACAAGAAATACCTCTGAAACGCCTGTATTGCATAATTTCACTATCCTATACGAGATTGCTGAGACCTCTATTGAACAGGGCTCTTATGGAAATCATTGGATAACAATGGATACCTTCTTTCAGGAATACGATATAGACAATACCCTTAGTTATAACGCTACATCTGAAAATGGCAATATCAAGGTTTATTTCCCTGCAGGCTCTTCCTATTCCAAGATTGAGCCAGCAGATGAGGATTTCATTGGAGAAGATTATGTGAATGTGACTGCAACTGATGGTGAGGATGCAGTTTCAAGCGGTCCAATAAAGATAGTGGTAAAAAAGAAAGAGACTACTGGTGTTACTACCCAATACCTAATAAAAACAGAAACAAAAACAGTCATCAGAAATGTACCCCTTGAAAAAGAGGTACCAGTCTATGAAGAGTTCAATCTACTGGTGCCTAAAACTATGACTATGTATGAGAATGATACTGTTGTCGTGCCAATCGTATTAGATAACAGCGGGAATAAAACCCTTTATGATGTCAATTTAACGGCAGAGACCAATATGTCTCAGGTAGACCTTTCTTTCACAGAGACTTTCTTTCCCCAGATCCCTGCCGGAACAAAACAAAACACCTCATTGATAATCTCCTCTTATAAGACTCGAGGAAGCTATGATGTTATAATTAAATCCCAATCAAGGGAGCCACCTTTCAACGACACTGCAAAGCTCATGATGGCCACCATAGAAGCAGGTGAATACAATGAAAGCCAGATTAATACAAAGATTGCCTATACCAAAGACCTTATCAATGATAACCTAGAATGTATTGAGTTAAGCGAAATGGTTTCAATGGCTGAAAGCTATATGGCTGCTGGCAACAATAAAAAAGCTAAGGAAACATTGGATTCTGCTATTGAGAGCTGTAAATACCTTATTACAACGGATCAAATGCAGACAGAGGAGCCTGCTCCCACAAGACAAATGAGAGAAGAGAATCCGATGATGTTCTTAGGCATTGTTATTATGCTCGCTTTGATAATAATCCTTGTTATTCTTTACTTTGTAAAATACTCAGTTAGGTAATTATCTCTTCATAAAGCTCCTTTATTTCTTTCTTCATCTTGCTATGGCTTTCCTTTGTTTTCTCAAAGAGGCTCACAATTTCATTATAACACTTAGCAGCCTGTTTTATATTGTTGTTCTCTAAATAACCATAAGCCTTAACTATTAATCTTCTTATTTTGAGAATAAGTTGCTGCTCTTTCCTTTCGTTTAATTCGTGTATAAATTTCATTATAGGATGCTTTTTCTTAGGTTTGTCTGTATTCTTTTCATCTCTTCTGTTTATGCTCATATACTCTTCAGTGGATCCTTCAATAAGGTCTTGCAGTTCACCACATAGGCTATGCAACGAGGTCTTTTCCTTAGATGGAGCGAATTGCAGATTGAAGAGTTTATCATTAAACTCTCTTATCTGATTAATCTTTTCTCCAGAGAAGCCCAATCTCTCTAACTCTTTCTCTACCTCTTTGTATGAGAATTCCCCCTCAAGCCCAAGATTCTCAGCATAATATTTTCTTGCTAGATGTATGAAATTAATCAGCCAATCCTGGTTTTTCATCTTTGGGATTTGCCTTTTAAGGTGGCGAAGCTCATCCAAATACTTATTTTTGTTCTGAAAA
>DAWM01000011.1:37580-59782 GCA_002505945.1 Candidatus Woesearchaeota archaeon UBA119 | reverse complement strand
AACATCCTCACAGATCTTAGATATACCCCTTACCTCTAGAGGAAAAGGTAACAAGAAAGCCCCTTTAGCTGGGATTCCTTATCACTCTATCAACACCTATCTCAAAAAACTGCTCTCCAAAGGCTACAAAGCCGTAATAGTTGAGCAAGTAGAAGACCCACGCAAAGTAAAAGGCAGGATAGTAAAGAGGGATGTAGTTAGAGTGATAACCCCAGGAACAGTATTAGAAGATGATGTTTTGGAAGAGAACAACAACAATTACATCATATCCTTCTTTGAACAAGACAATACCTTTGGAGTAGCCATCTGTGACATCTCTACCGGAGAATTTCTGTGTTCTAAAGTATCAACAAAAGAAGATTTTCTTTCCTTATTGAAGAGATACCCACCGAAAGAATGTATCGTCCCAGAAAGCTTCGCAGTAAACAAAGAAATGATTGAGAAGTTTGAGAATGAAAAGATATTTCTTTCCTATATTGACAACTACAAATTCTCATATGATACAAGCCTAGAAAAGCTCAAAAGTCATCTGGAAGTCGGCACTTTAAAGGGTTATGGTATTGAAGACAGAGCAACAATAAAAGCAGCAGGAGCCTTGTTGGATTATCTTGAAAGAACCCAGAAAAGCCAACTGCAGAATATTAAGAGAATACAGAGGCTCGACTTCTCAAGGTTTATTAACCTCGATGAAACCACAATAAGAAACTTAGAGATTACCGAGAACCTATACGATAATTCCAGAAAATACACCCTTTTAGATGTGTTGGATCATACCAATACTGCAATGGGCAGCAGATTATTCAGAAAAATGCTCCTCAATCCTCTAAGAGACAAAAAAGAGATAAACGAAAGACTTGATGGGGTTGAAGAGCTCTCAAAAAATAAACTCCGTTCTGATGAAATCAGTGAAATCTTAAAAGAATGTTCAGACATAGAAAGAATCTCAAGCCGACTCTCATATAATAGTGCTAATCCTAGAGACCTTGTAGCCTTAAGAACTACCTTATCTAAAATACCCTTGTTGAAAGAAAAGACATCACAGTTAAACAGCGCCTTGTTCAGAAGAATAAAAGGGATGCCATCGCTAAAAGAGATAAAAGAATACTTAGAAAAAGCCATATCTGACAATCCCTCCTTAAAAGTAGGAGATGGAAATATTATCAAAAAAGGATTCAATAAAGAACTTGACGAATTAAGAGAAACAAAGAATAATAGCAAGCATTTCATAAGAGAGATGGAAGAGAGGGAGATTAAGAAAACAGGGATATCCAGTTTAAAAATAAACTACAACAAGGTGCTTGGTTATTATATTCAAACAGGGAAAGCCCAGAAAGACAAGATACCTGAAGATTACATAATCAAACAAACGCTGGTATCTGGAAATAGATATATTACTGAGGAGTTAAAGCAACTAGAAAATAAGATATTCAGCGCAGAGGAAAGAATAAATGAATTGGAAGGGGAACTGCTCAACCAAGTATTTGGGGAAACCAAGAAAGTTATAAAAGAAATTCAGGAGATAGGATTCAACCTGAGCCTCCTTGATTGCCTGGTTTCATCGGCTATAATTGCTATTGAAAACGATTATTCTCGGCCTGAGATAAAAGAAGAGAACGACGTAATAATAATTGAGGAAGGACGGCATCCTATAGTAGAACAATATACAGAAGAATTTATACCCAACAGCATCAAAATCAAACCCCATGAATTGATAATACTCACAGGCCCAAATATGGCTGGCAAATCTACTTTTATGAGACAAGTAGCACTCATAACATTAATGGCTCATGTTGGATTGTTCGTGCCGGCTAAAAAAGCCATAGTAAGCAATGTTGACAAGATATTTACCAGAGTAGGAGCATACGATATCTTAAGCAAAGGACAAAGCACCTTTATGGTGGAGATGGCAGAAGCAGCTAACATCCTTAACAATGCCACATCAAAATCCTTGGTGCTTATTGATGAGCTTGGTAGAGGCACTTCTACCTTTGATGGGGTAAGCCTTGCATGGTCTATTGCTGAATTCATATATAAGAAAATCAAAGCAAAAACCATGTTTGCCACTCATTATCATGTGTTAAACAAGCTCGCAGACGAATATGATAATATATCTAACTTCAACATCCTAGTTAAGGAAACTGAAGAAGGAATAATCTTCTTGAGAAAGGTAGTTAAAGGGGGAACAGATAAAAGTTACGGAATTCACGTTGCCAAACTTGCAGGCATCCCAAATGAAGTAGTAGAAAGAGCAAGAGAGATGCAGAATAAGTTCGCTAAAGAAGACGTGATGCTCAAGAGCGCCAAAGGAAAAAAAGAAGAGAAGCAATTTTCACTTTCCGACTGGGAAAGATGAGGGTATAATCAAGATGGGAAACATCAAAAAGCTTTCACGGAATCTTGTAGCAAAGATAGCAGCAGGAGAGGTTATTGAAAGGCCTGCTTCTGTAGTTAAAGAGCTGGTAGAGAATTCCATAGATGCAGAAGCTGATGATATCAAGGTATATGTAAAAAATGCTGGAAAAGACGAGATAAAAATAACTGATAATGGAATAGGGATGGACAAAGCCGACCTAAAGATGAGTATAGAAAGGCATGCAACAAGCAAGATACATACTGAAGATGAACTCTATTCAATAAAAACCATGGGTTTCAGGGGAGAAGCACTGGCATCAATAGCCTCTGTTTCTAAAATCACAATTATAACAAAGAGGAAGGAAGACAGCATTGGAACCAAATATATTTCTTCAGAAGAAAAGAAAATCACTGAGACTGCCGCCTCAGAAGGCACCACCATAATTGTAAAAGACCTCTTCTACAATACTCCAGCAAGAAAAAAATATCTCAAATCAGAAGCGACCGAATTCAAGCATATTTCAGATATAATGACAAACTTTGCACTGGCCTACCCAAACATATCATTTAAATTATATAAGAACAACAAGTTAGTTTTCCAAGCGCCTAAAGGAATAGACACACTATCTAGAATAAGCTATGTATATAATGATTATATTGCCAGAAACCTCTTACCTATCCAATTTGAGAACGAATTTCTCAAGATAAAAGGGTATATTGGTAAGCCCACTGCTGCAAGAGAAAGTTCTGATTACCAAACTGTATTTATAAACAATAGATTCGTGAAGTCAAAACTTGTAATTGATGCGGCTATGGAGGCCTACAAAGCAATGCTCTTCCTAAAAAGAAAACCTATCTTAATCCTAAAGCTCTTTCTAGACCCTAAAAGAATTGATGTGAATGTGCATCCAAGCAAGCTTGAGGTTAAGTTTGACAACGAACAACTAGTGTATTTCTCAGTACACGAAGCAGTAAAGAAAGCCCTTGAGAATAGCAATCTTATTGAAAAGAGGAGCAGGCAAGCCAAACAACCCTTCGGCAAAAGACTCTTAAACAGGTTCAAAGCCAAAGAAAAGAAAGCCAAATACCCAATGGAGAAAGAGCATAATCAGGTCCTTATACATTCTTCAGAAAAAACAGGTATAGAAGAAGGGGATACAAGCCATAAAGTCTCCAAGGATAAAGAAAAGAGCAGATACAGGGTTTTGGGTCAGATACACAAAACATATATAGTGGCAGAATCTGAAGAAGGTCTAATTCTTGTAGACCAACATGCTGCGCATGAAAGAATAAACTATGAAAAAATAAGGAAGGAGTTCTATGAATCAAAGGTAGAATCACAAGGATTAATTAAACCAGTTGTAATCAGCTTGGGAAAAGGATATGAGGAGTTAGTTGAACAAAACAAAGACTATCTAAGAAAACTTGGTTTTGAAATAGATCACTTTGGGAAAGACGAATTTCTTATCAGAAGCATTCCTTCAGTTCTTAAGGGCACTGATGAAAATGAAATAAACATAATTGTTGAAAAGATTTTAGATTCCAGCTCTACCAAAAAGCCACAAGATTTGATTGATGAAAGAAACCTGTTTACTATTGCTTGTAGGAAATCAATCAAAGCAGGAGACGAACTAAACGAGAATCAGATAAAATCTCTGCTAAAAGAGCTCTTTGAATGCAACAATCCCTACACTTGCCCTCACGGAAGACCAACTGTCGTTGAGATGGATGAAAAAGAATTAGAGAAGTTATTCAAAAGAACCGTTTAACCTTTGATTAGTCTTTAGTAATTAGTTGTCCACATCTAATAACCACGCCATCAGTGTCATTCCCCAAGACAAGTTCATTATTCCCCATCCCATACAAATAAGAGCCGTTGGATAGCACAATAGGTCTAATCTCGCCCTGGGAATTCTCAAAGAACACGCAGAAATCATAATCTAGATTCAGTTTTTTCTTCAAGCTTTCGTAATCCTCTTCATCTAGAGTCATATTTGCGAACTTCATCATCCTCTGCACATCAATGATATTCTGGGGTGTTAAGAAACCATATTCGTTTTCATCGCTTATAGTAAAATATTTGTCCACATCCTCAGTCTTGATGAAAATCTGCTCTGTTTCAATATCCGTCAGTTTATTGAAAGTTAAGAAATAGATTAAGATAAATAACCCTATAAAAATCAAGGACGCAAACAAAATATCCATCGACCATGTTTGAGATTTTTTCGAGACCACCAATCAACCCTCTTGGGAAATGTTTACATAATTATCTTCCCTATATATAAAATTAATCCCTGGTTTGATAGTTCCAGTAACATTGTAATAAAAAGCAGTCGTAGCGGGAGAGATATCGGAATAGGCAAAATAAACTGAAATCATTGAAAGATTAGTTGAAGTGTTCAAATCAACCTTATACTCTTTATCTTGTAATTTGAAAGGTAAAGTGAAATTCCTCTGGTAACCTGGCTGGGAAGTTATTGCAAAACTAATCTCTTTTTCCAGATAATTAGTAATATCTTTTAGGGTAACAATCGTTGCATCTCTCCTTACATCATAAAACCTATCGTAGATAGAAATAACAAAAACTGAGAAGAAAAAGAAGGCAAAAACAAACACTAATGCAAGCTCTGTTGCTGATTGGGATTTTTTTGACATCTTAATCAAGAACCGTGATATTTACAATCTGCTCCTTATTCGGGCCTGTTTCATTATATACCGCATCAAACCTGACAGTAATAATACCTTCCCCAAGGGTTCTATTCAAATGTATTTCAAGGGGATAACTACTGGAGAAAGAGAAGTTCTGGTTGTTATCAAGTACAAGAACAACATCGTGATCTTTAAAACCCCCTTCAGTAATATTCTTTAAAGGCAATGGAACCCTTTGCTGAGCGGTTATCCTTGAAGGCACACCCGCACTATATACCTTTTCTATGTTTTTCAGAAAGAAATTGCCTAGGGTTTCCAGTTGCTTTTTCTCTACCCCCTGGGTCTTTTCCATAGCAGAATAATAAGCGAAGAGCAAAACAGGGATGAAAAGAGAGATAACTACCACAATAGTTAAAAGATATTCTATAGAAAACTGGGATTTTTTTGAGCATCTCATCCTTTTAAGAATAAAGGAAGATTTTTATAAAAATTTGTCCCTATGGAAAAGTAGTTAAAACAATATAAAAATGCTTGCTTGAGATTTAAGTGCGATGAGTCCTATTGAAAACAAACTGGGTAACAATATTACGCTTATATCTGTCGTTTTAATAATCCTAATTGCGGTAATTGTGCTCATTTTCACTAAAGAACTAACAACCTGGTTCTTAAGAATATCCAATATCCTTGAAGGGGCAAGCCAAATAAGCATAGGGTAAGCATAATACAATCCATGCCTTTGAAAAACTAAACCCGCTTCTGCCATACCTCTACAAATTTCCTAATACTTCGGTCATATGTAGCTTCAGCCTCGGAAGGAAATAAACATCCTGGGATTTCTCCCCTTTCCCTATGAAACCTTATGCAATCACAACACATTCCTTTAACAGCACAATCATATGTACAAGTGCATTCTTGCTTGTTTTGCTCTTTTTTACATTCCATTTTTCACATTCCAACCTAGAAAAGAAACCACTGGGTTTAAAAAACTTTTTTATCCAACAACCCTCTCTCCTTAAAACTAAAGAACCCCTTAGTAGCAACAACCACATGATCAACTAATTTTATATTCATCATGTCAGAGAGATCCTGAATAAGAGAGGTTATTTCTTTATCCTCCTCAGAAGGAGTAGGATCCCCCGACGGATGATTGTGCACAAGAATAATAGAACAAGCACTCTGCCTTGTAGCTTCTTTGAATATCTCCCGAGGATGCACAATTGACTCATTCAGGGTTCCCTTAAAGATAAGGGTTTTAGAGATAAGGCCGTTAAGAGAATCTAAACATAGAAGATAAACATTTTCCTGCTCTTCATTCCTCAGGATAGGAAAAAAGAGGTTATATACCTGCTTTGGATGATTGATCTTTATCTTCTCTGTAGAAGGGAACCCATTGATTCTTCTTGCTAACTCAAAAAGGGCCTTGACCTGGCAGGCCTTAGCCATTCCCACTCCTTTAATCTGCATAAGCTCCTGAATAGACAAGTTAGATAATCTCTCAAAAGAATATTTTGAAAGCATAGTCCTGCTTACATCCATAACATTGTTGTTACGGGTTCCTGATTGAAGTATAATAGCCAAAAGCTCGGCATTACTTAAAGCAGAAACACCATGCTCTTTTAACCTCTCTCTTGGCCTATCAGATAAGAGTATGTCCTTGAGTTTCATACAGATATTAAAAAACACTGATTTAAGAGGTTATAGTTGAAATTTTCGCAAAAATCACAAAGAGTAAACCAATAGTATCAAAAGAAAATATAAGAAGAAGTATTGTTGTCAGAGTAAACAAATATATTTAAAATTTAAAAGCATCTCCATCTCATGGGATTAGCCAAAAAAATCCAAGGGATATTGAAAAAGAAACCTGCAAGATGGCTAAATAATGCAATGAAGTGCGGAGTTATAACCTCTTTAATCATTGCACCACAAACCCTGGTTGCTAATCAACCCGCCAATCAATCTAAGACTCTTTCTTTTCCTAAAGAAAGCCAAACAAAGCAGGTACTTTATATCTGCCCAAAAGACATTGAGCCAACCGAATTTCTTAAAGAAGATTGGGACAAAGATGGACTTAGCAATGAAGAGGAATTCATGTTAGGAACAAACTATAAAAATCCTGATTCTGATGGTGATGGGATAGTTGACGGGGAAGAATTAGAGAAAGGATCTAATCCCAAGATTAACAATCCTAATTTCTTCATTGCATTAAACAGCAGATTTACCATTTTTCCCCATGCTTCAGAAAATATAAGCGAGAGCACCACAGAGCAAGCAGGGATAAGCACGAAAAAAAGCATTTCAGGCTCCTTTGGAGGAGAGATAAGCAACAAGCCAAAGATGCAGGCAGAAGCAGGCCTGGAAAAAGAAATAAGCGGAGTGGAATCTACCGCTGTTGAAAAGTCTCACTCACAAAGCATTGAAGACTATATCCTTACATTCTCCCTAACCTTCTACAATAATCTTCCAGAAGATATAACTTTAGATAAGATAATGATTTCCCCTGAATATAATGGACACCCTTTTAGTTCAACCCTCTGCCTCGAAGAGAACTTCCAAGTAGAATCCAAAGACAAGAATCCTCAGAAGTATTTTGTTAAGAACTATTCCCTTTCAATCCCAAAGCAAGTTTACGAGCTAATAGAGAACAACCCGAAGGGACTTGACTTGAATCTATTCTATCTTCTTGGAGAAAGCAATGGGTTTCAAGAGCCTATCAATATGGGAGAAAGAAACTGCGGAAAGGTTGTTCTCTATGACAATGAAGGAAAAGCTATAGATTCTGTCTTCATATTTGGAGAAGAAGATATTGGAAGAAGTATAAAAGAGGTATTGGAAGAAAAATACAAACCACTTAGCTATGAGAACAGCAAACTAATGCTAAAAGGTGAAGAGATCAGAGTATATGAGAATAACAAGGATATCACACCATTTTTAGAGGAAAGGTTTGATAACGAGAAGGAATATCATATAGTTCCCTTTAACAACACCCTCAGAGAAAGGGTGTTGGCCTTGTTTAACAGAAAGCCTGCTACTTCAATTGAAGCAGACTTGATAGGAAACGGATTAGATGAGAGAGTATCAGCCAAACTAAAGGACATAATAAGAGTAGAAGGCCTTGGTTCTATTAAAGAAAGAGAATATAATATCCTAGATAACAATAACCTGCCATTAAACCCCTTGGTTCTGGCTCTCAACAGCACCCCTTTTATGCCGAGTTTCGGATTATATATGGCAGGGAATCTTATAATGGATACTTTCTTCGGAGAAAAAGAAAGCTTCTACATTGATGACATGACAACAATATCTTACCCTAACCAAAAAGATCATCTTGTTGTATTAGGACGATACTTCAGTCCTGAAAAGCAAGGAGAAACCAGAATATATGAGTTGCATACCTTTAATGACAGAGAATTTAGAAAAGAGTGCTATTATAAGAAAGGACTAAACATTGAAGATTTTGCAATCCCAGGGGATAAACTTTCTGAAGAATTGGATTCCAAGATATTGTTTATTGGATATCAAGAAAACGATAACACACGGGCAGTATATGGAATCAGCCCTTCGGGAGAGATATCAAAGAAAGTGGGTTTAGAGGATTAGAATGACAAAGAAAAATAGATCGATAGGACGGATTATAAAAACAAGCACATTAATCATAACTGGAATATTATCACTAACAAGCTGCAAGGATGTGGCGAAAAACTATGTCTTTGAGATAGAGAAAAACAACCAAACAATCCAAATGGCTGATTACAACAGATATGGGGCAACAGAACAAAAGTTTGAGATAGATGGTAAAGAGTATTTTCTGAGGATATCCGACAAATCAGGACTATTTGAGAACAGCTGGGACACCCCTTCCTGTGAGTATATCAGCCTCTATAATGAAGAAGGAAAAAAGATAGCACAAAGCCCGAGATTCGAGGGGGGGAACCTTGAAGACTTAATAATAAAGAATATAGATGATGAGGATAATAAAGTGGAATTCTGGGCCAGTCAGAGAAAAAGTCCAAATGAAAACGACTATTTCTTACACAAAGGAGAACTATATATTGAATAATTCTATTTGTCACCATCCAAAAAGTAGGCCAGATAAAGCATAATATTTTTAAAACAAGTCTCTCACCACAATCCTATGAAAGCCAAAAAACTAGGTGTTCTGTTTAGTGGGGGCAAAGACAGCACTCTGGCAGCCTGGATAGCCAAGAAAGAGGGATATAAACTCTGCTGTTTAATATCTATCCTTTCTGAGAATCCTGACAGCTATATGTTCCACACTCCCGACATAAAACAGACCAAAAAACAAGCCCTTGCAATGAATCTTCCTATAATTGAGCAGCCAACCAAAGGCAAAAAAGAAGATGAACTGAAGGATTTGAGAGAATCGCTTATTCAAGCAAGAAACCTATACAAGATAGAAGGCATCGTTACTGGAGCAGTTGAGTCAGTATATCAATCAACAAGAATAAGAAAACTATGCTATGAGTTGAAACTAGAGTGCTTTAATCCCTTGTGGTTAAGGAACCAGATAAGATTACTGGAAGATCTCTTAGAAAACGAATTCAAAGCAATAATCGTAGGCGTAGCAGCCTTTCCATTAGGGAAGGAGTGGCTAGGAAGAGAGATTAATAGAAAAACAATAGAAGAACTTAAAACTCTTCAGAACAAATACAAGATTAACCCCTCAGGAGAAGGGGGTGAATTTGAAACCCTTGTTCTAGATTGCCCTTTATTCAAGAAACCGCTTAGGATAAAAGACAAACAGATAAGTGGAGAAAAGAATTCATGGAGAATGGAGGTAGAGCTGGAATGATTCTCATTGTTAGTGTTTGCGAGGATAGACTCCATTACTATGAATTTGTTAGGCCTATCAATGACATATGCCAAGAAGAAGGCCTCAAAACTCGTTATAAACATTATTTAGAGGTTGAGAATAAAGATTTAGAGGAATGCACAAAAGCAATCATCTGTGGCACAGGGCTTTTAGATTATAAGATATTAAAAAACCCAGAAAAACTGGGGTGGATAAAGAAATTTAACAAACCAATCCTGGGAATATGTGCAGGGATGCAAATAATTGCTGAAGTATTTGGATGTAGAATAGTTGAAGGATTAGACATTGGATTAAGAACCCTAGACTTTAAAGAAGAATTTTTAGGTATCAAAGGCAACCATCAAGTTTACAGCATGCATTCCATGAAAGCCTTGGTAAACAAGGAATTTGAGAAAGAATGTATTTTAGGCCAAGGAGAAAAAGAAATAGTGCATTGCATCAAGAAGAGAGATAAGCAGATATATGGAGTATTATTCCATCCTGAAGTAAGGAACAAAGAGATGATTATAAACTTTCTAAAAAACAGATTAGAATAACAGATTTATAACATTCTTAAATAAATCAAACAGAAATCTATTCTATCCTGATTGCCTTTCCATTTACCAGGGCATCAGCAATCTTCTCCCTGGCGCCTTTTAGAGTTCTGAAAAAAGTAGGCTGTGAAACCTCCATCCTCTGAGATGCCTCTTGCTGACTCAGCTTCTCAATCTCAATCAACCTAAAAGCAGCCAACTCCTCTTTTGATATTCTTACCTCTTCCAAAGACCTCAAAGGCAATCCTTGAGGCTTAAAATAGGTTACATTGGGATTAAAGCGAACCCTTCTTCTAATACGTGGACGTGGCATAAGCCTTGAAATGAATATTAATTTATAAAGATTATGCCAATAAAAGACCACTTATGAATTATAATCCGAAACATTTAAATACTTGGTCTTCTTACCAAATGAATAGGAATTCAAAACGGAGGTGATAAATATGCCAAATTTAGATGGAACAGGACCATGGGGTGAAGGACCCATGACAGGAAGAGGCCTGGGCCGATGCTCAGGTTTAGCTCCAAGAGGCCGTGGCTTTAGACCAGGAAGAGGGCCTGGACTAGGCTTTGGAAGAGGTTTTGGCCGTGGCTTTAGATGGAGAGCTACAAACAACCCTAATTACACTGTAAACAGAGAAGAGGAAAAGAAAACACTAGAAGACGAAAAGAGAATAATTGAGCAGAGACTTAAAGAGATTGAGAACGAACAAAAACAACAATAAACCCTTATTTTTTCCTTTTTTGATTAAAAAGTTTTAAAAAGGATGAGTGTATGCCTTTATATGTTAGGGCCTTTTGGTTCTAACTAAACTAAAGTAAGTTGTGAAAAAGATGGAAGGAACAGTTAAATGGTTTAATGGAAGAAAAGGCTACGGCTTTGTTAAAGGAGAAGATGGCGAAGATTATTTCGTACATCATTCGCAAATACCAAGTGGAGCTTTCTTAAAGGAGAACGACAAAGTAGTTTTTGAACCTGTAGAGACCGACAAAGGAAAGCAGGCTCAAAACCTCGAGATTCAAAGAGAATAAACAGTAATGCTTCTAAGGAATCTTTTAAATATTCTTTTTTATTTATGTTTCTTATTCTCTTATGACTGTACTCTCATAGAATACTGCAAAAAGCCTAACAAACTCCCAAAAGACAGGGTAAAAGAAATAACAAAAATTCCTCTGTATCCAACACCTAAAGGTGCTGGTTTTCACCAGAGGAATTTTTGGGATTAAAAAGACGAGGCTTTATCTATCACTTAAAAGTGTTAGTTTTAGCCTCGTCTTTTAAATAAAGAAACTAGCTAAAGAAGGCATTAGTGTTTATGAGATCATAAAAATCCACTACGAGTGTCACTCGCTTTAACAAGTAGATTTTTAGGATGCCAAAAATCACCCTGAAGGACGGGGTGTTAAACTCCCCACAAAAATCGTAAATTTTTGTGCATAAGACGGGATACTCTTTACCAAAAGAAGAAAAACAAAAAAAGATATTTGAACTGCCTAACCTACCCTATAATTCCATAGACGATATCATTTAATCTGAAGATTTAACCCAAAAAAGCATTTCTCAATGGCTCAATTTCTCAAAAACTACCAATTCTCCCAATGAAGCTTCTCTTCATCCCATTTATCCTTAGGCTGATGCTCTCCTTTTGGATAACCAATAGGAGTTATATTGAGCGGCACTATATTGTTAGGCAGGTCAAAAGCCTCCTTTACCACTTTCATCCTTTCTTCTCTAGGATACAAAGCAGTCCAAACCGCACCCAAACCAAGAGCCTCAGCTGCTAGCAACAGATTCTCAGTAGCCGCACAACAATCCTGATCCCATAAATCAGAGATAGCTTTATCTCCACATATCACAACCGCAGCAGGAGCCTCCTTAAGCATTTTCGCATACGGTAACCTTTCTCCCAACCCATCAAGCCTTTCTCTTTCAGTAATAACCAAAAAATGCCACGGCTGGAGATTTCTAGCTGACGGAGCCGCCATCCCAGCTTTTACCAACTCTAAGAGCTTCTCTTTCTCAACTGGTTTATCTAAAAAAGCCCTTACACTTTTCCTATTAAAAATAGTATCAAAACATTCCATTATATTCACCTCGTAGATATCTCCTTATAATACGTTAGCAAGCTTTAAAAATGTTAACAAAAACAGGACAACCAAAAATAAGTTAAATAATTAAGAATGCCAATCAATAAAGTCATAATTTAATGTTATCATAAAAATTCACCCTCGGGGAGTGTTTAATCCCATACAAAAATCGTGAATTTTTGTGCATAATATGGTAAGAATTATCTAGGGTAATGTCCAAATCACTAAGCTAATCATCATTAAGATAATTGCTGATTTCAGACACATCTGAAATTATGAACATAAGATAAATCCCAAAATAATTAAATAGTTAAGGCTTATCCTAAAAAATAAAATGGCTCAAGTCGAAAAATTTGGCAGCATTCTGGTGGACCCGGGGTGCTCAAACAATTGCGTGTTTTGTAAAATAAAAGCATACAATGACAAAAAAGATCTAACAAGAAAAGAGGAAAAGCAACTTTACTTGGATACCAAATATTTCATTAAAAACAAGTACACAAAGGTTGATATCTCAGGGTCAGAACCCTTAAAGTACTCTAAGATAATTCCATATTTAAGATGGATGACACCTTATTTTAATAGAGTGACTATCCTTGACCCGGGTAACAGACTGGCTGATGAAGAATTCTGTAAAAAGGTAATTAATAGTGGGATCTCAACATTGGTCCTCCCTATCTATGGGGACAATCCTGAAACACATGGCAAATGTGTTGATAACCCCAAAGCATTCAAAAAGATAACCGCCGGATTCAGGAACCTTAAGAAGAACAATAAAAAGGTAGGGGTTGAGACCACCAGCATGATCCTTAAGCAGAACCATAAGAACATACCCAAGCTCGTCAGTTTTATGCAAAAGATGAAATTCCCTCTGCAAAAGATAACAATCCCTCATTGTCATAACGATAACAAAGCACTCAATTACGATGAGTTTGTAGCAAATTTTGAAAATGTGAAGAAAGCACTGCTGAGTATCAAACCCGAATATTCTAACATTGAACTCGATCATATCCCCCCCTGTATCTTTTCAGAGAACGAAATCAAAAAAACCAGTTTCAGATTCTTTAACGTATATTATACTTATAACCTATCTGAGGAAAACGAACAAAATGAAGTAGTAAAAGAAATCGTAAGTGATTATAGACGGCAATATAAAACCAAATATTGCAAAGACTGTTATCTGTTTAAAAAAGGCATATGCGGTGGTATTTATAAAGGACACTATGAAAGAAACCTAGAATATGAGTATCATCCCATTTCAAAAAGCTTCTATTTGGAGAACCCTGAAAGAATCATATACAGAAAAGTTAATCCAAAATAACCAATTAAAATCCTTGATTTCAAAGAATTCTGAAATCATAAAAATTAGCCCCGCGCGGATTCGAACCGCGGTCTCAGGCTCCAAAGGCCTGAATGATTGGCCTCTACACCACGGGGCTATAAAAGGGACTGCAAAACAAGCAAAAAAACAACCAAAACAGCATCATAAAAACAGATTAAAAAATGTAAAAAAACGCTGATAACAGCAAGAAGACCTATTTTGTTTTTAAATGTTTTCCCATTGCCCAGCCTCATCTCTGAAAACAGTGTGCCTCTAACAAATTCCCAAAAAACCAATAGTAAAACTTTTAAATGAGCCCAGCATCCACTTCGTAGGACGGCCATAGCGGCTGGGCAATACCCGATCCCATTTCGAACTCGGAAGTCAAGCCAGCCTACGTTCTGGAGGTACTGGTTTTCGCCGGGAATACCAGAAAGCCGTCCGCTTTTTACTTTTTATTCTCTAGAATACAGAGGTGGAGAGTAATAAAAACTAGTAATAAAAATCCTCAAATTCCTTATTTCTAACCCTGATTTCATGCTCAGAAATAGCTCGAGCTGAAAGCCCCACAAACTCTTGCTTAGAGATAGGTATTCCGCTCATACTTATAGTATTAGCTAATCTGAAACCCCATTCCCTCAATGAACCGCCTTTATAAGCCAGAGAAAACAACTCCGCAAGAGTATGATCACAGAGAAAACCATGATGAACCTCAATCACACACTTCTTCTTTCCTTTCCTTACTTCTTTCTTACTTACTTTAAAGCCCTCTTTAACAAACCGACTTCCTTTTTTATCAAATCCCAAGTGATAGAGCAATCGCTGTAAAAGCAATTCCAGCCCTTTCTTAAACTCCTTCTCAGTCAGCTCTCCTGATAAATCTTCATCAAATAAAGCATTTAAATCCAACCTGCCAAAATCAAAAACCCTGCCTAAATAAGCCCTATTCTTCTGCCTAGCCCCTTCTTCAGTCCATTTGTTCTCTACTAAATAACCATACCTATATTTGCCAATTTTCTTAATTCTTACAAACATAGAAGAATGAAAAGCAAAAACACTTTTTAATACTTATCCTATTCTGGTTGCAAAAGATAAAAATCATAAGCAGAAAACTTTAAAAAGAAAAGATAAATTACTATCCAAGAGTCGTAAAAATGGTTAAAAGAGAAGAGATTCAAGCAATAATCCCTGCAGCAGGAGTAGGCACAAGATTAAGACCTCAAACACACAACAAACCAAAAGCACTTGTTTCTGTTGGAGGGAAACCAATAATATCTCATATCATTGACGCAATAATTTCTCATGGTGTAAAAAATATCGTTATGATAATAGGCTACTTTGGGGAAAAGCTTCAGCAATATCTGCCAAGGGCGTATCCAGACATAAATTTCACATTTGTAGAACAGAAACATAGACGAGGACTAGGACATGCAATTGGGATGGCAAAAGATTACATACATCATCCCGTGTTGATTGTTTATGGTGATACCCTTTTTGAGGGTGATATTTCTCCTGCATTCAAACCAAACACCGATGGTTCACTAGGAACAAAAATGATTGATGATCCAAGACGGTTCGGAATTGTAGAAAAAGAAGGATCTTTCGCAAAGAATCTCATTGAAAAGCCTGATTTCATAAAAAGAAGCGAAGTTCTTGTAGGGGTTAACTTCATAAGAGATTATGAAAAGATGTTCAAAGCAATTGAATATCTCATTGAAAATAACATTACCCTTAAAGGAGAGTATCAAATAACCCATGCTTTCCAGAAAATGGTGGATTGGGGAGCTAAACTTACCACATTCAAGATTGAAAACTGGTTTGATTGTGGCACCAGTGAAGCATTGTTAGAAACCAATCAGCATATACTAAAGAAACACAGCAAAACACGAAACCCAATAATCGTTAAGGATAACATACTTATCCCACCAGTATACATCTCAAAGAAAGCAAAGATAAGACATTCTATAATTGGACCTTATGTGTCTATTGCAGACAAATCAGAGATCTCCAACTCAATAATCAAAAATAGTATTATAAACAACGGAGCTTCCGTCAAGGATATTAGTGTAGCTAACTCAATCATTGGCCATAACAGCTTTACCCAAGCCACACCCTACAAAGTAAACATTGGAGACGACTCTGAACTGCTATTCAATCAAACAGATAAAGAGAACTAGAATCTTATTCTTGCACTTTTGTTTTATTTAGCTCTCTTTGAACCATTTAAATTAATTAATACACCTTCAGCACCTTTCTCAAGATAGGGCTGAGAGCCATTGAGAATATTATGTAAGCAAATATCCAGTGCATATGAATACCAAGGTTTATTCTCATCGGCTTATTAGAAAGCTTAATCCTTTTAAGAGCCGAATCCTTAATTCCCTTTTCCACAGGAGCGTATTCCTGCTTATCAGAGATTACAACATTCTTATAAAAAGTCCGATTATTGTATAGAATTGAAAGGTTGTACTGCCCTTTTTCGCCCTGGAAAGTATAATTAAGCTGCTCAGCAGTTGAATTTACAGGAGATTTGTTTAGCAAAGTCAATTTTTCTGGGTAATCTAAGCTAACATCTTCTACTGATTTATTGGAATCAAAAACCAAAGTAAGATTAAAAGGCTCATTTGGTTCTATTGGAAAATAAGCAAAATGAGCATTCAACCATGAAAAAAGAATGATTATCGGGATTATAGTATAAAGATTAACCTTCCACATATGCTTATTGTACTGGCCCTGAAGCTTAAGAAGCTTTTTTTGAGTGGCCATCATCTTCTTCTGATCGCTTCTATGCAACTTCATCTCTTTTCTTAGCTCTTTCATCTCAGACTTAAGACGCTTCATTTCCTTCTGATCTGAGAAATATTTGAAAGCAAGAGTAGTAATCAAAGCTACTATAAAGGCAAAAATAAATAACGCCAAAGTGGGATGGAAGGTAGTCAACCACCCAAGCAAGAAATCCAAAACAGAGTCAAATACCATTTTTCTTTTACTTCACACCATTAGACCTTAAAAAACTTTCTAAGGAAAGCAGGCATGTCTGCTGCATGCTCCCTAGTTATTTCCTCATATAACTTATAAACAATCATTACAGAAAGTAATATCCCGGTTCCTCTTGACAAAGCATTAGTCATATCAGCGAAAGCTGCAAGGAAACCTACTGAAGCTCCTCCTAACACAGTCAATGGCCAAATATACTTGCTCAAAATCCTTTCCAATATCTTTTTGTCTCTTCTAAAACCAGGAATTTGCAGGCCAGAGCCAATGATTTGGTCTGCCTGAGAAGCAGGATCCATTCCAGAGGTTTTAGCCCAGAAAAGCGAGAACAGAATAGCGCCACCCACCATTAAACCCAAATAAACGAACATAGCACCTATTAGTCCTGAACTAAAAGAGCCATTTATAAGGTTCTGGATAATACTGGGCCCAGAGAAAAATAACTGCAGCTGATTAGAAACCGCTGGATTCTTCACAAGGAAACCTGAAAACATAGCGATATTGTTGAGCAAAGTAGCTGTGAGGATCACAGGGATGTTGCTTGTGTATATGAAATTGAGCGGCCATCTTACCGCATAACCTCTTACTCTTCCAGGAGACAGAGGAATCTCTATCTTCATAGATTGAAGATAAACAGCAAGCACAAACACTAATACAGTAAATACAATACGAGAGAGTTGCTCAAGGAGAACTCCTGGTTCCCCCATAGACAATGCCTGAAAAACTCCAAGAAGAGCGCCATTAAAATGAATTCCATCAGTCTTTATCCAACTAAATGCCCCCAAGAAGATACTCCTGCTTACACCAGCAACAATAAACAGACTAATACCTGAACCAAAGCCCCATTTTGAAACCACATCATCCATGAGGATTACTAAAAAGCCTCCCAAACAAACCTGTAAGAAAAGTACAAACTTCAGAGCACTTATCTGAAACGCACTTAAAGCAATAACACCCTCAATCTCATGAGCAATGAACTGATTACTAGCAGGATCATAATAGGGAGCAGGAGAAAGGCCACCCAGATAAACATATATCGCCCCTTCAACAATTACAAAAATAATAGCAAAAATCTTCTGCAGAGCCTGAAACTTCTTTTTACCTTCTGGAGAACTCATATCAATCTTCAGGATGTCAGCTCCCACTAAGACCTGAAGTATAATAGAAGCGGTTACGATAGGCCCAATACCGAGAGACATAAGAGAACCAAAAGAAGCACCTAAGATAACAGATAAAGACTCAAATTGCTGAAGCGCTCTTTCCCCCAGTCCAAAAAGAGGTATTAGAGTAAGAATAAAGTAAGCGACAAGCATAATAACAGTCCATTTAAGCTTGGTGTTAAATGGAACTCTCTGCTGGGTAGGCTTCTTAACCTCTGGAAGCACCTTTGCAAAATCAGCAATCTTATCAATAATCATTTTCGCTCAATGGACCTTTTATCATTTTTGCATTCAGCACTATTTAGCAATTCTCAATTAGATGAAGGATTATCTGAATCGTCTGATTTGTCCTCTGAATCTTTTTCTGCTTCAGACAACAAATTAAGCTTTCCTCCTGCTTTCTCAATCTTGTCCTTTGCTTTAGTTGAAGCAGAATCAACCGTGATAATGAGCTTGTTGCTAGTATCTCCCTTACCCAAAAGCTTGTTAAACTGTGTCTTAGTAAAATCAACCTCATAGCCATCAGCCTTTTTCTCAGCCGCGCCAGACTTGATGAAGGTTTCTATAGAATTATCCAAATCACCAACATTGATAGGATTATAACTTTTCCTCATAGATGGTCTTCTGTTAAAACCATGCCTTCCAAAATATTTCTTATTCTTCCAGAAACTGGGCTTCTTAGAGTCTCCTCTCTTTCCAGTTCCGGCATGCCTTCTACCTCCCCTATTTCCAGAACCCCTGTGCTTCTTTTTAGAGCCCCAACCATGGGTTTTCTTTCCTCGTTGCCGTGAAGCCTTTTTTCTTCTTGAAACTACCATAAACATCCCTCAAATCATCCTATTTAAGATATCCAAGAAAGACTTTTCATCCTTCTTACCAAGAATGCCCTTTGGACTTCCTCTTTTAATGCTTTTTTTAAAGCCACCTTTTGGAGGAGACAGATTGAATACTGAAATAGAATCAGAAGAATAAACAGGTTTTCTTTTTGATTCAATTTTTTTAATGCCCTCTTTTGACACTTCTCCCCATATTCCCAATTCGTTCAAAGACCTTATCATGCCCCTAAAAGAAGGAAGATTCTTTGTAACCACCAGAGAATGCTTCTTTTTTAGCTTTAGCGAGTCTAATGTATATCTATGATGCGGCTCTACTTCAGAGATACCTTTAACTAAGAGAAATGCAATCAACTCCTTACCACTCTCTTCTTCCTTATTTCCTTTCTTTCCTTTTTTCATTTTGATCACACTATATAAGCCAAGTCATTAAAAAGTTACAAATCATTCAGCTTTTCCAGCTTTAATTGAGCCATCCACAAGCCCTATCGTTTTTGCCTGTTCTTGCTGAACTCTCATTTGAGACATTCTTCTAAAACAGTCCCATAAGGCTTCCACTAAATTAACCTTGTTCTTGGCTTGCCCTCTAACATCACTCCATACATCCTTAATGCCAGCTAATCTCAGTATCTTTGACAATTCCCTATCTACCACTAAGCCTTTACCTTTTGGAGCCGGCATCAAATCAATCTCTAATGAAGAACATTTACCGGTTACTTTAAAAGGAATTGAATGAGGTTCTCCACAATGACAAACCCAAGAACCACAACCTCGCCTTATCTTCATTATGTTTATCTTTGCTTTCCTTATAGCCTTTTCTCTGGCAGGAACAGTTTCCTTAGCCTTACCAATTCCAATACCAACATGCCCATCATCATCTCCAACAACTGCAATAGTGGTAAAATGAGGCTTATTTCCTTCTTCGGTTTTCTTCTGTGTTTGGCGAAAGACTCTTCGTTGACCCCCTCCAAACTTTCCTTTAGCCTGCCCGACCATAAGCAACTCAGAAGAAAGATTAGGCAAAAGCATATCCACAATCTCTGCTTCAAGAATAGCTTTCCCTTCCTTAAGGATATCATCAATATCAGTGATTTTACCTTCCTTTACCTGCTTGCCCAATTCCGTCTTAGGCTTCCAGTTTTCCAAATCCTCAGGAACACTCACAACCTTCTGAGACTCTTCAGAATTATCATCATCTCCATCTTCCTCATACTCTTCATCAATATTCTCCTCTCCCATCTCTTCAGCCCTTTCTTTTTTCTTAGATTTTTTCTTGTCTCGTCTATTCTTATCTACATGAGACTCCTTCTTTTTTGTTGAACTTGATTTAGCCATTGTGATTACCTCATTTTCCGCGTATGATCAAAGCGAATCCAGTTTTTTAAGGGTTTTATCAAACAACTCTGAAATTTTTTCTGGATTATGAGCTTTGTTTATGAAGACTGAGTACTTTTTGCTTAATTCTCCTTTTTCCCTAAGAGCAGCAGTGTACTTCGCAATATGTTCTCCCTTTATCCTTTCCTCTGAAGGAAAAGCTGCTTCCTCAACAGGTATTTCAATCCCTGAATCAACAATACCTTTTGCAAAAGCAAAATACCTCCCTCCGTGCTTTGGCTTTACCACACCAGTATCAAAGATAACACTCTTAATTTTATTCTTTTCACAGAGTTTGCCAAAGTAATACCCAAACAAATAACAAGTAGGAATATTGGGGTTAGTGAAAAACCATCCCTTATCCTTTAATTCGCTTGCCCTTGAAGAGATTACTACCTCATCACCATCTTCTTTATAGTCAATAACCTGAGCGACAGCATCCTTACTTCCAATCTTTAAGAAGATTCTGGGCTTTCCGGATTTCAATACGGAAAATCTTTTACGATAATTTGTCTTACCCTTTCTTTTCCTCCTAAATGGAACAGTGTGATGTGTGTGTTTCTTAACCATTTTACTCCTCTCTCCTTAAAACATTCTCTGAAACGTATAACTTTAGATGCCGGGTACTCCTAAAAAAGCCTCCCTTAATCATGTTGTAAAGCTTCCTGTATTGCTTTGCCGTAATCTTGTTTTTTGCTCTGAGATTCTTAATAAACTCTCTTTTCTTCCTTGAAGTGTTTATCCTCATTTCCCTTGCTTTAGTTCTTACCTTCTTACTACCTTTACGGGAGCCAGGATTCTTTCTTTTGCCCTTGATTTTCTGCCTTCTAATCTTATTGGCTCTTGCTCTAGAAACGCCCTTCTCCTGCTTCAGATAAATGGCGCCTTTGTTGATTAAAGACTTAACGTCTTCCCTAGTAACGGCATCATTTATCTCTTCCAGAGCGTCATCTACCAAAACCACTCTTTTTGGAGAGGCCTTGAATATTCTTGCCGCAATTTTTTTCTGGAAATTGAGTTTCATTGAACATCACGCTCATCTATCATAAAACAATTACTTTTGAGTTAGCATCTTGTCCCATTCTTTCTTCTCTTCTTTCTTTTTCTCTACTTCATCTACTTTCTCTTCAATATCCTTTTTGGGCTTGGGCTTTTCCTCAGCTTTTTTCTCACTTTTCTTAGGAATCACTTTCTTCTTATGAAGCTCTTTTCTTTTCTTGAGCTCTTCTTCAACCTTCTTTAAGTAAGCTTCAGCATTCTTTATATTATGAATGTCAATCTTATTCTTTATCGCCTTCTTGACAATCTCAACCCTCTTCTTCATCCCTACTGAGGAAGCAATAACAGCACTACAATGCTCGTTGTCAAAATCCTCTAACTGAGAGGAGTTGTATATCAATAAAGGCTTTAGACCATTCTTAAGGGTTCCTCTAACTTTCCTAGGAGATGAAAATCCTGACTTCCGCTTCAACGGCTGCCCTTTTTTACCTAACCGCATTTTGGACTGAGACCCTACAGGCCTTCGCCACCTATCGTTATTCCTAACTCTTTTCTTCTCTCTATAGCCATCCTGTTTAAAGTCTGGCTTTTTCTTCTTAATCCATGATCGAAGCCTGATAAGTTTATCATTAACCATAAAATCACCTATATAATTACCTTACCTGCCTTCTCTATAATATATATGCCATCTTGAAACCTTCTTTTATCCTTGTCAGTAATCCTCGTCAATTTCTCCATCTTCCCCGCAACATTACCGACAAGAGCCTTGTCAGCTCCTTCTAAGATAATAGTATCCCCTTCAACCTTCACATTAACTTCTTGCGGAACCATTAGGATTCTAGGGATTTTCTCACCTAAAAAGTTCTTAACAGTCAAAGCATTGTCCTTAAAACTAACATTCATTGGGAAATGGCTTGAACAAACCTTTAGTTTGTAAACAAAACCTTCTGATACCCCTTTTATCATATTCTTTACTATAGACTCAAAAGTTCCTAAAAACCTTTTATCTTTTTTTGTAGCATTCTTGCAGCTCAATACTACTTTTTTTCCGACTTCATCCTCAACACCCTT
>DAWM01000011.1:32312-37345 GCA_002505945.1 Candidatus Woesearchaeota archaeon UBA119 | reverse complement strand
CGGCAACCTTCATAGACATCCTTGGATAATAAAAGGTTCTCTGCAACTGCCCTTTCTCTCCTTTGACCCCTAAAGTATGATAATCTACCTTAACCTCTACTCCTTTAGGGATAGGAATTTCCTTTTCAATAATTTTCAATTTCATCTTAATCATCCATGCGATACCGAAATAAGATTAATAGCAAAATGCCAACAACTTCCCTCCAATATTCTTCTTCCTAGCATCACTAAGAGTCATTATCCCATCAGAGGTTGTTATTATAATCACGCCAAACCCTACCGCTGGAAGGAATCTTTGCTCAAACTTGTCAAACTCTTTAACAGTTACTGGGAACCTAGGCTTAATTGCGCCACATTTGTTTATTCTACCCAAGAGATTAAGCTTCAAAAGCCTACCTCGAGTCGTGTCTTGAAGTTCATAATCTCCCAAATAATTGTGATCTTTAAGTATATCAAAAATATGAAGCAAGGTGTTGGAAACAGGAGTAACCTCTACCTCAGTCTTTCCTCCTTTTTCAGCATTCAAAATCTTTGATAATGCGTCCGCAATAGGATCATTCATCGCCATTTTAACACCTCAACTATATTTTTTGAAACCCAATTCTAAGGCCGTTTCTCTAAAGCATTGCCTACAAAGCCTCAAGCCATATTTAGATATATGCCCGCCAACCCTGCCGCATCGCTGGCACCTATGCTTCCGAGCACCATACTTTCGGTCCTTAGGAGCAGAATGCTTTAGGAACTTCTTGAGTTTTACTGGCTTTGTCTCCAGTTGTTTAAACACTTTCTTATAATTTGAAGTAGTCATAACAATCACCTTATTCAATCACAACATTAAATTTCTTCTTTACAAACTCTATGCCTTCCTCTTTTGAGATCACATGGGATTTTCCAATATCCCTTTGAGAGTATTTACGCTCCTTTACCCGATATCCTGGGCGAGCTAATGTAACTGAAACCTGAAACCCTAAAATGCCCAAATCATAATTATAATCCATGTTAGGCAAGTCAATATATTCCTTGATACCGAATGAAAAATTTCCCTGTTGATCAAAGTTCTTAGGGGATAGTTTATCATCAACTGCCTTCAAAACCCCTCTCAACTTCTCCTCTGCCTTTTTCCCTCTTAAAGTCACCTTGCATCCAATAGGCAAACCAGGTCTTATAGACCAGGCAGGGATCCTTTTCTTAGCCAAAGACTTAACAGGTTGGCTACCTGATATAATCTTTAGGAGTTTCATGCCCTTCTTAAGCAGCTCCATATCTGTCCCAGTTCCCATACTAAGAGTTAGCTTTTCAACAAAAATCTCTCTATTTGGATTTTGATTATCAGAGGTTTTTTGCGACGAAGTCTTTGACGTTTGAGATAATGCTTTCTTTTTTTCACTGCTATCCTTCAAAGCATCTGACTCTTCCTTTCCCTTTTTAGGTTGATCTGGACGAGCCTTTTCAGTCGAAGGGTTTCTCGGGTTTTTCAGAGTTTCAACTACCTCTTTAACCTTCCTATTCTTCTCAGTTTTCTCAGCCGCAACCTCTTGCTTTGAGGCATATTGTTCTGAGACCTGCGTCGCCGACTCCTTTGTCTTATCTTCCTCAACCATTCTTATCACTTTGACTTAACCTAATAACCGGTTTTTCCATACCAACGACAATAAAACTTTTGGTTTTTACCTGGAATTCCTCTCCTGCTTCTTCCAGTACTACTTCTTTTCCGTTCTCATGAACCTCCTTAATCTCAGCAATCTTGCCAAGATGCCTACCTGAAAGCACAAATACCTTTGCCTTTTCCTTTACAGGAAATATTTCCACAATCTCTAAAGGAGGATAAGTAGTTAAAAGAGACTGCCCTAAAGCATACTTTGAATGCTCTTTGTAAGGTAATATTATGTTCATTCCTGAATTCATGTTCAATTGGACTCTTGCACCACTAAGCAAGCGCTTTCCCTCCACCTGAAAAATGAACTTGTTGGCTTCCTTCTTTTCAATGCTTACAAATGCCAATTTACCTCTTCTATTCAAAGTCATACGAAAATATTTATCTTGAGAAGGGAATGATACGCAATCAAACAACCCAACAGGCAACTTGTAAGACTTTACCTTCTTTCCATTAACATATATTTGATCATTGTTTATCAAATACTTTACTTCTCTGGCGTTTCCGGCCAATTTCAGCATATCTCTTATCGCAACTACAAGAGGCACGCTCCTATCAAGAGGATGCGACCCTGAATCAGGCTTAGCCACAAATACCCTTTCCTTCCTCATTAAAGGCCAGGTTCTTGCAGCTGTTAGTCTTTTTAGATGATTTGCTACCATTTTTAATCACTCGCCTCGGAATTTTTAGTTGAGTCCTTTTTGGTCTTGGTTTTTCCAGATTTGGATTTTGAACCTTTCTTCTTTGTCTCTGAACCAGACTTAGCTTTTCTGGTTTTCTTGCCGTTTGATTTTGCTTTCTTGGTTAAACTTGACTTTTTATTGGAAGAAGCTTTGGATTTTCCTTTTGTTGATGTTTTTGATGTATCAGATTCTGATTTGACAGTTTCATATTTCTCACTGCTATCTTTCTTAGACTCTTTCTTTTTCTCCTCACCCTTCTTGCTTTTGCCCTCAGACATTCCAAAACGCCGATTATCATCAGCAACTAAAGATGTAATCTGAAGATTCGAAGGTGATAACGGAAACCTTACCTTTGATCCATCCTTTTTTATAAAATCAACACCCTTGACAAATATTCTATTGTTCTTTATATCAACTTCATCAACCTTGCCTGACTTGCCTTTATAGGTGCCTCTCATAATCTCTACTGAATCTCCCTTTCGTATAGGCACAGATCTCTTATGATGCTTCTCTCTCAGATTTTTGGCTAAATTAGCTGAAACGAACTTTCTCTTTAAATGAAGGGGAGCATTCGCTCTATACTTTCTTTGCTTCCTCCTTTGTTTACTTGAAATCCACGCCAATGAAAAATCCTTCTTCATTTTGAACATCCTCAAACAACATTATATGTCAATAATCTAAACAATTACACTAGCCAGCTTTGCAATACCCGGCCATCTTTCACAAGCCTCTTTGGCCACAGCCCCCTTGATTAAAGTTCCCTTTGGATTACCTTTATCATCCTTCAGCACTACGGCTGCATTGTCTTCAAAAGACACACGAGTACCATCAGCCCTCCTAAACTCCTTCCTCTGCCTTATTATAACTGCGAATACCACCTTGTTTCTCATCTCGGGAGTGCCTTTCACAACCGTTGCCATCACAAAGTCTCCAACACCAGCACTTCCAATCTTGCCTTTTACCGTCTTTTGACTTTTGACTGATACGAGCCTAACAATCTTAGCTCCCGAATTATCAGCAGTAGGAATCCTAGATCCAACCGGAAGTCCCCTGGTAACCTTTGCCTTGACACCTTTCATTTATATACACCTTGAAATTCAAAGATTATTTTGTTTTCTTCTCCTCAATTACTTTAAGCAAAACAAAATTCTTAGCCTTGCTTATTGGCCTTGTTTCGCCTAGTAAAACCCTGTCGCCTATCTTTACATCTATGCAATCTGGTTTATGAGCGAAAAGCCGGGTTATCTGCTTTCCATATCTATTATACTTTGGAAAATATCTTAGTGTTTCATACTCTACAACAATGGTTTTATCCATCTTTGAAGACCTTACAATACCTTTGACTAATCGACCCCTCACTTTCAAGCTCCCATGGTAGGGGCAATTCTTGTCTTTGCAGCTCTTCTTAGGAGCATTTGCCTTGAAATCGAAATTTTCCATCATCATTCACCAAACGATTTAATTTTCATGACTTTCTTGATTTGATTATAATACCTTGACCATTCTTTCAACCAAATCACCAACCAAAAACCGGCCAGCAATACTGATTCTCGATGAATCCAATAATCCTTGCTTCTTCTTTGGGAAAAGCAAGAGTTTACTATCACACTTAAACCTATGAAGCCTTTTTACCAGCTTCTTAACAGTATTATCGTCCAGCAAGACATAAAACAATTCTTTAGTCTCGCCAACGACAATTCCTTTGGTTTCTTTTCCGTTCTGTTCCTCAAAAAAGAGTGTCTTCCCGATAAAGTTTCTGGCAAGGATTTTTCTGCAACACTTGATCTCACTATTACTTAACTTTAATACTTTCTGGGAGGAAGCCAGCTTCGACAAGGTGCTCTTTAACTCGGCTCTTATGGTTCCCTTGAAGTTCGATAACACCATCTTTATACGTTCCTCCACAAGCGAGTTTTGTTTTCAACTTCTTTGTCAAAGCCTTCATGTCAATGTCCTTGTCTGTTATTCCTTCCACGATCGTATAAACCTTGCCAAACCGTCTTTTAACGGTTTTCACTCTTATTGTCTGAGATTCCTTAGCTATAGAACCACAAACACAGAGTTCCTTGGGAAGTCCACACTTCGGGCACACTTCGCTCATTTCCTTCTAATACCCTCCGTTTTGTTTTTCAAAATATGGTTTATACGAGCAATAAGTTTCTTGAGATTCCTTATTTTTGAGACATCTTTTTGGGATGATGCCATACGAGCCTGACCTTTAAGTTTTATAAGCTCAAGCCTTGACTCTTTCATCCTCTCTCTTAATTCATCAGGATGAAGACTTGATAATTCATTAAAACCCTTACTCATTCTTCTCACCCTTTTCTTCCTCTTGGGCTATCTCCTTTGCTACCTTTGCTTTCTCTTCAGGATTTGTTTCCTCCTCTTCTTTCTCTGATTTTTTTGATTCCTTTGATTCTTTTGAACCCGTATTTTCCGCCTGCCCTTCCTCAGGTGCCGATTTTTTCTCAGACGAAGCATTTCCTTCAAAATTTCCACTTGACCCTTCCTTTAAGTCATCAAAACCTTCTTCCTCAATGATTTTCTCCGAAACCTCATCTGGGAGTTGAACATCAGGAGGCATAATCTTAACAGATATACCAACTGCTCCCGCCTTAATAAAAGCAGTTTCAGTTGCACTCCTTACTTGAGATAATGCAAGATCTCCACATTTCTTAAGATAACCATGATAAACG
>DAWM01000011.1:30743-32090 GCA_002505945.1 Candidatus Woesearchaeota archaeon UBA119 | reverse complement strand
ATAACCATGATAAACACGCCAACTCCGCGATCTTGCGCTTGGCACTTTGCCATTGATTATAATTTCTACACCTTTCGCACCAGCCCTCATTGCTCCTTCTGCACTCTTATGCATCACTCCCTTGAATCTCTTAGGGCCATATCTCTCAAGGGTATAAGCTATTTTCTGGGCAATTGCCTTAGCATCTAAATCCTGATTCTCAATCTCAGCAACCTCAACCTGCGGATTCTCAAGCTCAAACTCATCCTTCAGTTTCTTAGTAAGGTCTGAGATATTGCGGCCTTTTCTGCCTACAACAACACCAGGCAAAGTGCTGTAAATGATAATTCTTTCGCCAAGAGGAGTCTTCTTGAAATCAGTTCTAATCACGCTTCTTTCCCTTAAATTATCAACTATGAAATTATGAATTCTTTGTTTCAAGATACTTTCCCTAACGAAATTTCTCTCAATCATTTTGACTCCTCTTTCTTTTCTTCTTTCTTAGTTTCCGAAGTTGATTTAGACTTTTCATCTTTTTGAGCTTGCTTTTGAGTTTCCTTTTTTGAATCTTCTTTAACCTCTTTTGATGTGGGTGATGGAGCTTTCTCCTCTTTTGTTTTATCCTTTTCTTGATGTTTATCTGACTTTTTCTCATCGGGCTTTGATTTGCCATGAGATTCCTTTTTTTCTTTATTTTTTTCCTGGCTATCGTCTTCTTTGCTTTCCGGCTTAGAGTCCTTCTCCGATTCTTTCTTATCTTCCGGCCCCTCCTTATTTTTTGACTCCTTTGTTTCCTTTTTCTTAGCGGTGGAAGCCTGCGTCTTCTCTTTATCACTCTTTTTCTCAGCCGCTGAAGGTTTCTTTTTTGTCTTTGCTTTGGCCTTCGCCCTAGTTTCTTTCTTTTTCTTTTCCGATATTACTTCTTTCAACACCACTTCAAGATGAGTACTTTTGCCTCTTCTCCCTCTATGCCTTCCGGGTCTAAAATTAGAAGCCGCTTTATCAGCAGCGATGTGAAAAATTACCAAAGAGGTATTATCGAGACCTTTAGCTAATGCATTTACCTCAGCATTTCTTAGCACCTTTTTGAAAGTTTTTGCGGTTTTAACAGGGAAACGGCCAGGTCCAATTTTGCCTTTCCTATGGGGAATATTGGAGTTATATCGTTTATACGGAACCGCTTGTTTTAGAGCTGCAATCCTATCTAAGTAAACGTATGCTTCTGAGAGTTTCTTGCCTCTTAAAGCTCTAGTTAATTCTACAGATTGCTTAAACGAAATAGGTAAAGACATGCCCTTGCTTCTCGCAATCCTATCTTCCTCAATCCCTTTGATCTTTACCTTATATGACATTTTCAAATTATCCTCT
>DAWM01000011.1:29917-30553 GCA_002505945.1 Candidatus Woesearchaeota archaeon UBA119 | reverse complement strand
TTTTCAAATTATCCTCTTACTGAGATGTTAGCACTTGATCTCGTAGCCCCTACACCCGGAGCATGATGCGTAACCATTTTTCTTGAGCCAACTAACTCTCCTAATCTCATTCCAATCATTTCTGGAACAATGGTGATTGCAACAAACTCCTTTCCATTATGAACACGAATAGTCTTTTCAACCATTGAAGGAAGTACAATGGCCTGTCTGGCATGTGTCTTAACACTATCTTTCTTCTCAATTTTTTCAATCAATGAACTCTCTTGATGCGTAAGCCCTCTCATCAGACTCCTTCTTTTCCTTGCATCAAGCAATTGAGCAAACTCTCTAATACTAAGAGCCTTGAGCTCTTCTAATGTCTTTCCTTTAAACCTGAATTCTTTTTTTGCCATTTTGACCTTCTCACTTCTTTCTTCTTCCAGTCCTTCTAGCAGCAATATAACCCACCTTTCTTCCAGGCGGAGCATGTCTAGAGACTGGTTTGGCCTTTGACTTTCTTAAACTTCTCTTATTACCAAAAGGATGATCTACAGCATTCATAGCAGAGCCAGACACCTTAGGGAACAACTTATGTCTTGCCTTGGACAAGTAATATTTCCTTCCTGCTTTGAGTATTGGCTTGTCAACCCTTCCACC
>DAWM01000011.1:23741-29691 GCA_002505945.1 Candidatus Woesearchaeota archaeon UBA119 | reverse complement strand
CCCCCCCTCCCCCCCCCAGCCACTACTCCAATCGTAGCCCTGCAGTTAGGATCAAACCTTTTCTCCTTTTTAGATGGAAGCACCACAACAACAAACTTATTTGATTTGGAAACAACCCTAGCAAATGTACCTGAAGCCCTTACCATCTTACCGCCATCCCCTGGAACAGCTTCAATATTAAAGACTAAACTTCCCTCAGGGACATACTTTAAGGGCAACACATTACCGTTTGTGGCTTTTTTATCATCAAAGGAATACTTCAATTTTTGACCTACGTATACCCCTTCTGGAGCTATATGATGCACTATTTTCCCATTAACTGATATTTGAGCAATAGGAGAGGTATGAGCTCTGCATCTAAAGATATCTAACACTTCGCCCTGAACCTCCTGACCAGCAGACACATGAATGTATTTTGCTGCTGCCTTGAAGTTAAAGCCGGGCTTTCTATACTTGGGGGAACCAGATCCCCTTTTTTGTGCTATGATTCTTTTACCCATCGCTTAATCACCATTATTTTATCTTTCTTAACAATTTATGAATTATCTTATAGGATGCCAAGCTTTGTAGCCACATCCATCGCTAAGTTATCTGAATGAAGTTTTATAACCGCTTTCTTCTCTCCCTTTGGAGTGAAAAAGGTTTTTACAGCCACTACCTTTACGCCAAAAAGTCTCTCCAAATCCTTCTTGATGTCATTCTTAGTGGCTCTTCCATCTACCACAAAGACCAGTTTATTCTCTGTCTGCATCAGCCTAATGGCCTTTTCAGTCGCTACAGGATATTGGATAATCTGTTTCTCCATTTGAATCACTTAAACAAGTTCTCCTCTTTCATAATCTTAATCGCTTTTTCTGTAAAAAAAGCTAATCTTCCAGCATGGCCGCCGGGAGCCAACAACCCCATATTGAGATGCTTCACATCAGCAACATCAACCCCTGGAATATTCTTAGCCGCTTTTATCATAGGACAATTTTCTCCAACAATTATCAAAGGACCTTTCTTTTTCTTATACACCCTTCCTCGAGCCTTTCCTTTCCCTGCTCTTACTTTCTTTGAGGAAACTCTCTTCAATTCATCCCCAAAGCCTATCTTCTGAAAAAACTCTAACAATTCTTTAGTCTTTTTTATGCCTTCAAAATCATCAGACAACACAAAAGGATAATTTTTATTTAACTTATGTCCTCTCCGAATGACAATATCCTTTGACAATGTTGCAGCCAAAGCAGAGCGGATAGCTTTTCTTCTTTCTTTCTTATTGAGATTGATTTTCCAGTTCTTTGAGGACTTGGGGGGATGAGCCCTTCTTCCACCAACAGTTCCAGGCACAACAGCACCTACCCAGAACAGCCTTCTACCTCTTCGGCTCATTACCTTTCTTTGCACTCTAGATATACCATATCCATAAGAACCTCTATATTCTCTTCTTCTCCTAGAGATTTCAGCACTATGTCTCATCCCAGCCCGAGGATAAGCACCATATTTCTGGCGGTTGTTCGCTGAATAAGCCCTGAAAGCCCTTCTTATGAGATCAGGTCTGTAAGATTCATCAAACTGAATAGGCAAGTCTATACTCTTAGTCTCCTTCCCTTGAATCCCAATAACCTTTGTTTTCATCAACAATCAACCTCAAACAATTACTTCCTTTACCTCTACCTTAAACTTCTCCTTTGTAGGATGAATTCTGATTGGAAAACTCAAAACGATAGGTCTTTTAGCAGGACCTTGCACAGATCCCTTTATTAAAAGGTACTCGTGCTTTACCTTGCCATACCTATGGAAACCGCTCTTATTATTGATTTTATTAGGATCAGAATCTATCTTTAATATGTATTTATTATAATCAACCCTCTGAAAGAACCCCATTTGACCTGCATGAGCAACCCTATACATTACAGGGCCTTCGCCAGTCCAAGGACCTAAAGAGCCAGGACCTCTCTTGGTTTTTTCTGACTTCTTAGCCCTAATAGAGATTCCGAACCTCTTCACTGGACCGGAAACACCTTTGCCTTTAGTAATTCCATGCACATCTGCATATCCCCCCTCTGAGAATACATCAGAAACCTTGATATCCTTATCAATCTTATCTGAAATAAAAGAAACAGCAGATTGGATGTCTTTCGCAATAGGCACCTCCAAAAAAAGAGGAACCTTTCGGGACAAAAAGCCTTTTGAGATGTTTGAGAAAACAACCAATCGGATTTCTTTGGCGTTTGATGAAGAATCAGAGGTAATTTGTTGAAGTTTTTTGATGTTAGAAGAAAGGGAATCTTTGGATAAGGGCTTGAAACCCCCATGCTTAATAACCTTATCGGATGAGAGAACAATGGTGTTAATAACACGGTTATTGCCAAACTCATCCTGAGCATAAACCCTTGCAGCAGCAATTCGCATTGGGGGACACTCCAAGATTGTAGCTGGGACAGAAATAGTATCACCTTTTGTAAGGGAAGATTTTAGAGTATCCTTAGCCATCACATGGCACATCCCTACTTTATACCCTATAAAGCCACTCAGATTTGGTTCTTGTCCAATCTTCCAAGACCTAACCCTAGGCATAACTCCTGAAGCCCTTTTCCTCGGCCAAAACTGCATACTTCCGTGTCTGGGATTTGTTCTTTTAGGCATCTTACATCAATCCAATAAACTATAAAACGCACTGAGCCAACCAACACAAGCTCAAATACGCCTGAATATCAACTTGAGATAGAAGTAGCAAACAATCCTGGAAATTAAGACCTTTCCTTAAAACCACACATATGCAAAAGCTCAATGTAAAAGCACGGGTCTTTTTGCAGGTCTTGCTTACCACTCTATGCCTTTTCGTGCTTAAAAGAATTTTAAGCACATATATTAAGAAAAGGGGATATCCATCCGCTTTATAAAAGTTTTGGTGGAATTCATCGCTTCTCAAGAAGAATTGGTATCTTTGCCTTGTTCCTTGTCCTGTTTTTTCTCTTTTGAGCTATCTTCCTGCTTGATTTTCCCTTTATAGCCTTTATTACTTTTATTACCTTTACTGCCTTCAACAGCCTTCTTTCTGGCCTTTCTTTTACCCTTGCCTTTGGATTTCTTACTCAAATAAACCTTTGAATACACCTTTGGGTATGTTGCAGGATTTTTTATTCTGCTGCAGATGTTATCAGGATGACAAATACCCATATCTTTATAATAACCCGAAGAATTACAATTAGGAGGTAGGATTAGCTTCCTTTTACGATGATACTCAAAATGACCTTTTATCAATCCAGGCCTAAGCGGCTCCTCATTCTTCTCATTCCACTCCTCAATTTTCCTTTGGATATCATCAATATTCCATCCTGAAGCCCTTAAGAAGTTAAACAGAATAAAAAGCAGCCTCTTACGGCCATCTGAGACCCCTTTCAATGCCATCTTTATACACGGAGGAAAGGTCTGCTCATCAAACCGCTCTCCTGTATCCTCATAAATCTTATACCCTTTTCCTTCTCGAGTAGCCCTAGCAGCCTTTTGGGCGGGGGTTGAGAATTCAGTAGTGGAATTCTGCTTATCAAAGTCAAAAGCTTCCCTTATAAGAGAAGATGCTTCTCCAGGCTGTGCAAAATAAGAATCCAAGAACAATAAACCCCTTGTCCTAAGGGAATTGAAAAACTCTTCTTCATCCTTGCTCTTAAGCCCATCCAAGATATCCAGAACTGCCTCTGGACTACAACGCTTCTTATCAAACTCTAACACAGAATCAGGGTCAATGGGCAAGGAAACCAACCCTGATTTTTCATGAAGAGAATAAGGTGCTCTATAAAGATGACGAGAAGCAATAAGAATCTCATCAATCGCTAGGTTGATTTTCTGCTCCCTCTCTTCAGAACCGCAGGAATCACACTTGTTGTTTACTTCAAACTCTATCCTCTTCATTACCCTTGAGCAATTTGGGCAGATTTTGTAAGGCTCTTCTCCGCCCTGAATCTCCTTTCCGCAGCCCTGACACTTATAGATAATCTTCTTTTGGGGTTTATAATTAAGGATACGACCACAATTCGCGCAAACATCCAAGATTAGTTTCTTCCCTTCCGTAGGATTCTCTTTCATAAAGAGCTGAAACTCCTTTGATTTGAGTATCTGCTTAGATAAAGGATAACCCTTTTCCCTATTATCAATATAATTCACAATATAATTCATTATCTTCTTAGGGCCCTCTGGAAAAAGGTCAGTTGTTTTCTGGTTAAGCACGCTAGAGGGAAACGCCTTAAACGGCACCCCTACATGAAACCCTTTGTTTCCTGAGAATTTACATGAGATGGAATTGATACCATGATCTCTCAAGGCTCTGATTACAAAGTGTGTAATTAACTTCGTAGGTTCCCATACTGGAAAATCCAAATCCAGAACCAAATCCCACCCGTCTCTCAATTCATCCAACTCTTTCCTCTTCAAAGAAGAGGACAAAGCCCAGGGGTTCTTCCAATGTTCTTCAGAGATATGAAAAGAAGAAGCCCTGTTCTTAGCAAACTCAATAACATCAGAAGGATACTCTATAGCATTCGGTCTTTTAGCAAAATGCCCCTGGAGCATCTTAACTCCAACTTCTTTGCCAGCAGAATGCCAAGCAATAAGCTTTTGCACTAAAGGATGCTTATAAAATCGGAGCAATGTAGATATGGATAACATATTGAATAGTTAGAAAGGATTATTAATAAAGATTATCTAATGAAAGCATATGAAGGTTACAAGAATTCGGTTATTTAAGCCCAGAGAAACATTATTACGCATGTGTCAAATAAGAGATAGCTTTCTCAGGAGGCACGTCGTGGAAAATAAGCTTGCTCAAAGCCTCTAGAATTCCTAAAGGATTTTCGCTCTGCCATACATTCCTGCCTACAGCAACCCCCTTTGCTCCTGCTTCCAATGTATTCTTTACCATTCGAAGAAAAGACAGATAATCTTGATGCTTTTCTCCACCTGCAACAACCACATCAACCATCCCTGCATTCCTTACAACCCATTTAAAACCCTCAACATCGTTATTATATTTCAACTTAACCAAATCAGCCCCTAGTTCCAATCCCGTTCTTGCAGCATACGCCAAGGTTTCTGTAGAAAGCTCATCTTTGACAGCTTGCCCTCTTGGATAAACCCACGCCACCGCAGGGATATGTCTTGAATGCGCCTCTTCTACAATCCTTCCGAATTCCTTGAGCATCCTTGCCTCATACTGGCTGCCAAGATATATTGTGTATCCCACAGCAGAAGCACCCAATGATATTGCTCTCTTAACAGAACAGAATTGAGAAGAATATGGTTCACCCTCAGGCAAATAAGATTTTCCATTAAGTTTTACTATTAAAGGCACATAAAAGCCATACTTCTTTCCATACTCTTCAGCTACGCCAGGAAGAACCGCTATACCGTTTACCTTAGCCTTAACAGCCAAATCAAACACAAAATCAGGATCAACAGAACGTATATTAAAATCAGTAGGACCATGTTCTAAGCCGTGATCATACGCCAAGATAAGGGTTCTGCCCTTTCTTCCTAAAAGTTTATCCTGAAACATCTAAAACTCCTCAAGGATTCTCATTCTCAAGCTTAGATACAAGCATCTTGGTCTTGATAACCGCATCTGGATTCAAAGAGATTGAATCAATTCCCGCCCTTACTAGGGTTTTAACAAAATTCGGCTTATCTGAAGGGGCCTGACCACAAATGCCGATATACTTGCCCTTCTCTTTCGCTACCTTGATTACCTTCTCCACCATAGCAACAACAGCAGGATTCTCCTCATCATACAATTCTGTTAAAAGTCCTGAATCCCTGTCCAAGCCCAAAATAAGCTGAGTTAAATCATTCGTACCAATGCTAAAACCATCAAATACATCTAAGAATTGCTCAGCCAGAATTGCATTGGAAGGCACTTCGCACATTGCATAGACTTCAAGGCCATCCTTGCCCTGCTTAAGCCCATTTTTAGCCA
>DAWM01000011.1:7004-23537 GCA_002505945.1 Candidatus Woesearchaeota archaeon UBA119 | reverse complement strand
AAGCCCATTTTTAGCCATCTCTGCAATAACCCTCTTGCCTTCTTCAACAGTTCTACAGAAAGGCACCATAATCTGAAGATTGGTAAGGCCCATCTCGTCCCTAATCCTCTTAAGAGCAGCACATTCGAGAGCAAAGGCTGCTTTATATTTATCACTATAATAGCGAGAAGCTCCCCGCCATCCAATCATAGGGTTATCCTCTTCAGGTTCAAAGAACTCTCCACCTATAAGATTAGAATACTCATTTGACTTAAAGTCAGAAAGCCTTACTATAACCTTCTTTGGATAAAATGCTGCTGCAATAGTTGCAATCCCATAGGAAAGAAAATCCTTGAAAAACTCAGGTTTAGACTCGTAGCCATAAGTAATCTTATCTATCTTCTTCCTTACCTTTTCATCCTTAACCTTTTCATAATTCAGAAGGGCTAAAGGATGTATCTTTATATATGAATTTACAATAAATTCCTCTCTCACAAGACCAACACCGTCAATAGGCAGGAAAGAATTGGAAAAAGCAATATCAGGATTGCCAATGTTAATCATTATCTTGGTATTGGTCTGGGGAATCTTGTCCATCTCATGTGATTCCACTGTAAAATCAAGTTTTCCTGAGTACACAAAACCCTTATCTCCTGAAGAACAATCTACTGTAACAAGCATATCATTCTTCAATTCTTTAGTAGCATTTCCTGTTCCTACAACACAAGGAATTCCCAGCTCCCTTGATACAATCGCAGCATGGCAGGTCCTGCCTCCCTTATTTGTAACAATAGCAGAGGCCTTCTTCATGATAGGATTCCAATCAGGATCAGTCATTTCTGTTACCAATACATTACCGGGCACAAAGGAATCAATCTGAGAGGGGTCTTTTATGACAGACACCTTCCCTGCACCAATCTTTGTGCCCACACTCATACCAGAACATAGAACACTAGACTTCTCCTTGAGAATATAGCGCTCCAAAACATTTTTGTTCCTAGTGGAATGCACAGTTTCAGGTCGAGCCTGCACAATAAAAAGCTCATTGGTCTCTCCATCCTTTGCCCATTCCATATCCATAAACATCTTCTTGCCTCTTCTCTCTGAGTAGTGGTCTTCAATTATCACACCCCACTTTGCCAAGGTTAAGGCCTCATCATCCGTGAGCGCAAATCTCTTCCTATCCTCCTCGGGAACTGATATATTCTTTGTTCTGTGGATACCATCCACAGCATATACCATTCGTTCGCTCTTAGAACCCAACTTCTTTGAGATTATAGCATTGTATCCCTTCTTCAAAGAAGGCTTGAAAATATAGTACTCATCAGGATTAACCCTGCCCTGAACAATATTCTCTCCTAAACCATAGATAGAGGTAACAAAAACCACATCCTCAAAACCCGACTCAGTATCTAAAGTGAACATAACACCTGATGCGCCTTTATCCGCTCTTACCATCTTTTGAATTCCAACTGAAAGAGCAACATCAAAATGAGCAAAGCCCCTATTCGCCCTATATGATATTGCTCTATTAGTGAAAAGAGAAGCAAAACAATCTCTCACAGAATTAAGTAGCATATTAGGACCGCTCACATTAAGATATGTCTCCTGCTGACCTGCAAAAGAAGCATCAGGAAGATCCTCTGCAGTGGCACTAGATCTTACAGCCACATCCGTGTTCTCACCATACTCCAGGCATAGATTCTTATAGCCCTCTAGTATTGCATCTCTTATATAATCAGGAAAAGAAGCATGCCTAATTATCTCCCTTATTTGATGCCCTTTCTTAGAAAGATCCTGCATATTATCCAAATCAATAGAATGCAATATCTCTTCTATTTGTTTCGCAAGATTGTTTGAATGGATAAATTCCCAATAAGCCTTCGCCGTCACCGCATATCCGTTAGGAACATTAACTCCCTTTACAACGAGCTGAGAGTACATTTCCCCCAGAGAAGCATTCTTTCCTCCTACAAGCCCAACATCTTCAATGCCTATCTGATCAAACCATAGAATCAAACTTTCCCTTTTATCCATACAAACCACCATTTAACTAAAAGAGATCTCTCTAAAAAGCCATTCTGAGAATTTATATAAGTTTGTCATCTCTATCAAGTAGTGTCTGTTAAAAAGACTTATTTCTCTAATTTCTGCAGTATCCGAGATATTAAGCCATGTAAAACAAAAACCTCTCGTTTCTTAAAAAAAGACCTCCCAACAATCCTCCTAAAAACCCTTTCCTGCGTTTCCCTCTTGTGCTTATCATCAAACTCAAGTGAATCAAGTAATTCTCTATATCTTTTAAGAAGCATATCCTTCTCTTTTTTAGTGGCGAGAGTCAAATGAGAGATAGAATCTTTTCCTTTAGATACCTTGAAGAGCTCATAAAGCATAAGGGCAAGCGCATGACTCACATTTAGAGTTGGATAAGAAGGATTTGCAGGAATAGATACAACAAAATCACATTGGTTCAGCTCCTTGTTGGTTAATCCCTCGCCCTCTCTTCCCAGAAGAAGAGCAATCTTAACACCGGGATTTTGCCTGAAATTCTTGAATCTTTTTTTTAAGACATCCGTGAACTCTTCTATTGCTAAAGGAGAACGGACGAGGTTAAAGTCATTTCCTATCTGAGATGTTGTTCCAATAATATAATCAAACCTTTCCTTAAGGAAAGGAAGAATCTTCTCTTTAGGAAGCTCTAAAGAGGTTGAGGCCTCTATAATCCCATAAGCATGCTTAGATAATGCCTTCACTTGAGGATGCGACAAAGAAAAACAAGGATTCAAAATAAATAAGTCTGAAAAACCGAAATTTGCCATAACCCTTGCACATGCGCCAAGATTCCCTGGTGTTTCAGGCTCCACAAAAACAACGGTTAGCATAACAAAAGGAAAGAACAAATGATATTTAAAAATAATCAACACCAAAAACTAAAAAGATTAAACAAAGAAAGGATAAAGAATAACTATCAAAAGGATTAGGAGGAAGATATAGGATACTAATTTCCAATAGAACACAGCATCTTTCTTTCTCTTGAAGATTTTCTCAAAGAGAGCCTTAAGCATCCTGCCCCCATCTAAAGGCCCCATAGGCAATAAATTAAATAGGCCAACACCAAGATTCAAGATGTACAACCAAGCAAGCAACCCTAGGAGCATCTTCAACAGAAATAGCTTTACAAAAGCAAAACTTCCCTCATAAGAAAATGGTTTCGTAGAATAGGTTATCTGGGCTCCTAGAAGCGGTCGAGGATTTTCTTCAGTACTTTCAGGGTGAACTGCTAATGGAAAAGCATATTCCGTGCCATTTTTGGCTCTTAAAGATATTATATCTCCAGGTTTAGCATTACTAAGGAAAGCAGCGAAATTATCCCTTTCTTCATCTAGAATCGGTTTTCCATTAATATGCGTAAAAGTAGTATTCAAAGGAACATCATTAATGAAAACTGGGGAATTATCCTTCATATAATAATCAATAAACTGCACACCCTCCTGCTCAAGGATTTGATTCTCTAAAGGATTATAATAGGCATTAGAGTCTCCTAAAAACACGTTGTGAGCGCCGATAAACAAACCTAAAAACAGCAAGAACAGCACCACATTAGCAAAAGGACCAGCAGCAAACATCTCAATCTGCTTGCCTTTCTTTTTCCTATTCAGGCTCTTTTCATCTGGCTCTACAAAAGCAGCAGGTAAAAGAGGAACCCCAAAACAAGCAACTGCGAATCCCGTAGAATCCAATTTGATTTTGTTCTTTCTCGCAATAATTCCATGGCTGCCTTCATGAAACAAGGCTAGGATTACAATAGAAATTATCCAAAAAATAGGTGGAACAAACACTATCCCCTTAGCAGGAAAAGGCATTACCAAAGCGAAACTGGGCTGCGCAGGTGGAGCAATGAACAACTTAATAAAACTCTGTATAAGAATGAAAGATACAAAAGCCATTCCAAGAAAGCCAACCACAACCCCTATCTTAGCCATCACATTAAAGAATTTCTTATGCCGCTTTGCAAGATTATCCATTAGTTTCAGACCCTTTTTGGTCCGATACATAACCATATAAAATAAATACCAGAATACTTTCTCAACAGATGTTTTTTTCTTGTTTTTGTGGATAAAGATTGCAAGAATAACAACAAGAATACCTAAAAAAGAATAGTGAATCAAAATCTCCCAATTCATTTTATTTCTTCCTAACAGGCCTTAATTTCCTTGCGCCACACTTCCTACACTTAATCTTGCCTTCCTTAACCTTTAACACAGGAGCCCTCTGTTTAGACTTACATACCTTGCATACAAACATCCTATGGAAAAGCCTTGCCTCAGCTTCCTCAAATTTAACCATCAAAATCACCCATCTTAAACGAATCAATTAATTGGTTCCCTTTACCTGCTTCATAACCCTTGTTCCCATTACATCCCAATAAAGGATTATTGTTCCCTCAGAGCAGCTACCTTTGAGCTCATCCGGGATTTCAATATCAAAAGTCTCATATGTTTCTGAATCCATCACATTAGCTTTATTCCCAGAAACAGAGAGGACTTGAGCGTTCTTTTTCTCTATAATAGGCACTTCAATACTATCATGGCCAGGCATAACAATAACCCTCTTTTTCTCATCTAAAAGCCCTACGCCAGTCATCCTGACTTTGGCATGACCGTGCTTTCCGGGACGAGATATCTGAGTATCAACTACCCTGCATGGCTCGCCATCAATAACTACAAAACTTCCCTTCTTGATTGAACTCACAGATACTGGTTTAGTGTCTCCCATAACAATCCCTCTTAATCAACTAAAATCATAAAAATCCACTGCGAGTGAATTTTTGTGCAAAAAGAAAAATTATTTATCCAACCGACCATTGGAATTGTTAAAAATCTTGTCAACAGCAAAATCATCGGGATTCAAGCCTTCTCCCGCTCCAGTAACATGTTTCTGAGGCTTTTTCCCCTTTTTCTTGGGAATCTTCTGTTGAGGCTCCTTCTTCTCTCCCTCTTGAGATTCAAGCTTCTTTAATCTTTCATCAAGCTCCTGCAGATTTCTATCGTTCTGTTCTATATAATTCTCCAACAGGTTCTTAAGCTCTGAAAGCTTGTCCTGGAGCTCTTCAAAGCCGGTTGAGACATTGTTTTCTTTCTTAGAATCTTTAAATGACATTTTCTCCTTCTCCTCCATTGAGTTTTGCTTAGGCTGCTCTGAATCAGATTTCTCCTTTTGATCTGTCTGTTCAGCACCTTCATCCTTTATGGTCTTAAATTCCTCATTTGATTTAACCATGTTATTGGATTCAATTATCTTGAGGGCTTCATCAAAATCCTTGGCAATACCTTTTTCAACCAACTCTTTAGCAAGATTGCTTGTATCCTGCAGCCTTGAAACATCAAACATTTATATCCACCTTTTGAATTTTTCAACTAAAAAGTAATACTCAGCAATATTAAATAAATCTTTTGGTTCTCAAGTTTTTCGGTTCTTATAAGGCTTTAGCTTGATTTTCTCGTGTATTCTTCTGATAGATACCGGCACGAAACGAATACCTTCCCCAGGTAATATATGTAAGACTCTCAAAACCAACCTGGGATGCGAGATAGGAGCAAAGCTTCTAATGTCTTTCAAGAAGAAACAGAAGCCGAGGACTAAACCAAGCCTTAATAGAGAGGATACCAAGAAAATTATGTGGTAGGGATTTTCGCAACATCCATTAAGAGCTGAGAAAATAAAACCAGATACTAAACTGCCAAAGAACGCCCCAAAGATAAGAACAGAATTATACCATGCTATTAGAAAAGTTCTTCTCTCTTTTGGCGAGAACTCATACAACAAGGTGATGGAAAAGATGTCCCATATCGCCCAGCCGAATGCCACAAAGGTGTCAAATATGATTAGAAGAAGGAAGCTCTCTGATAAGAACCAGATGAAAGAGAAATTAGCAATGATAAAAGAACCTAAGACGAACAAGCGGGCATGGCCATGCAGATCCCCTAATCTACCTATTGCTTGACTGGTTATAAATTTCAGAAGCACCGCGACCATAGAGAAAGCAACATAATGCAGATAACTAAAATCAAGGTAGTTAAGCATGTATTCTGGGAAAAAAGGAACAGCAATGAAAACAGAGAACATAAACAAAGAGGAGAAAAGGGTAAGGATTATGAATTCCTTGTTTAGATGTTTTTTAGGAAATATTGTCTCTTTGAGAGAGATTTTTTCTTCATAAGAGAAGGATAAACTAACATCCTCAATCTTCTTGAGATTGAGAAAATCATAGAAACGGGAGGCAAAAGCAATTAAAAAGAAAATTCCATATGCAAACATCTCACCATCTAACCCAAAAACAGATTTTCCCGTTAGAAACTGAATTAGGAAACTTGAGCCTAAGAAAGAGAAAAACATTGTAAGGTTAAGTACCCGGTTTCTCAGACCGAAGAAGTCGCCGCTCTTTCCAGGACTGAGGAAATGCCCTAACCAACTATACCAGATTGGGCTAGAGAGGGAACCCATAAAATAATAAAAGGTAAAAACGAGCAGAAGCACGAAGAAGTTTGCTTGAAGGATCCCGCAAAGCAACACCAGAATCCAACTAATAGATTGCATCAAAACCATAAAGGTAACAATACTTCTTCTGCTGGAAAACCTATGAAGCAGGAAATTCGCCAAGAGGTTGCCTACTGAAGAGATCAAGCGAGGAAAAGCAAAGAGATAGCTCATTGCAACTCCTGAAAAGCCAAGATATACAGCGTAAGCAGGAAAGAAGGTTTCACCAAAGCTGAGCATCAAAGCGAAAAGCAAACCATCTACAAGAAATCTGTCAAGAGGGTTTATATCCCTCTTTCCCTCTTTGCCAAGAAAAGTCATTGAGGCGGATGGCCTTGAGAGTTAGAATTTAAAACTTTCGGAAATCTCCTCTTATAATAAGAACAGAAAACCTGTAAATATTCATCTCATTGGTTTTCCACCATTCAAGGGGTTTAAGCCCGGCTTTCTGGCAGAGCTTGGAAACAAACTCCATCCTGCTCAGCTTTTCCTCCTTAACTTCCTGAGGCAAGGAAAGAGCACTTATGAGCCTTTTTCTAAGCAATAATCCGTGCTTTCCCAATTCAAAGGAGTTGAGAAATTCGTGAGGAGACTTCGCTTGAATCAATTCATAATCTCCAAAAATGGATATCTCCTGCTCCAACTCAGCCAATTCCTCTTTGGAAACAGGATTGAAACGAGGATCTTGGAAGGCCGCTGCCTTTGTTAGTTTTTGAATGCTATCAGCCAGATTAGACTTGGGTTTGATAATACTTGCCCTTCCCCGCAATTGCTTATCCTTGTAGAGTGAAAAGGAAACAGGATACCTCTTTTCAAGGATAGGGTTTTCAGGCTTGCTTATTGAGTTCTTCAAACAGGCCTTTGAGAAATCCAAGATTGCTTTTTTCTCCTTTTTGGATAAAGAAATAGGCTTCATCGGAATCAAGCTGCAGCTTTAGAAAAGCTCTTTCTAGCACCTGAAACATCCTTCTCAATCTTCTTAGCTGCCTTCTTTAATATAGTCCTAACAGAGTTGCCCTGCTTGACCTTCACCAGAAACTCGGGCCTGCCCACCAAAGGATGCTTTATAGAGTAAGCAGCTGTATCCACCTCTGAAAAAGTATATAATGCTTCTACTAATATATTGCTGAATGTGTGGTCCATTTCAGGCAAAACAAACCTTATCTGGTTCTTGCTTTCTTCCAAGACTTCAATCTCCATTTTTTTCACCTTAGCTTAATTGATTATCAAACTTTCCTTCATTTACCTGCTTGATAAACTCATCCGCAAGCATACCCTCCACATAAACACCCATAGAACGGCAGGTGCCTGCAACCTCTTTTGCTTTGGATTTCATTCCATTCCCCAAAAGGTCATCCCCTTTCATATCAGCGACCTTTTTGACTTGATCCAGTGTAAGGTTTGCCACATTCTCTTCAATAGGATTAGCAGCACCTTTAGGGATGCCTGCCTCCTTCTTGATTAGCTCAGAGGTTGGAGGAGTACCAATACTGATATTGAATTCCTTTGTCTTTTCATCTACGATTACCTTAACCGGAACCTGCATGCCCTTAAAACTGGCTGTCTTCTTGTTAATCTCTGAAACAACCTCTCCTATATTAACACCCATAGGACCAAGAGCAGGGCCTAATGGAGGAGCAGCTGTCGCCTTTCCCCCCTCAATCAGCACTTCAATAGTTTTCTCTGCCATGAAAATCACCTAAATAATGGATATAAGAGGGATTTTTAGAGCCTTTATAAATCTTTTTGTTGGAATCAAGCTGCTTTAATGCATTTATTATTTACATACAAATGATTAATTATTTACATACCAATGATTACTTGCTTTTAGTAAGAATAATGGGCCTATCAAGAACAAGAACAGTATGCTCATACTGGCTTACCAAGCCCTGGGATTGCTCTACCAAAGGCTTGTATTCCTTAATCATCTCTAGGCGCATGAGCTCGGATAACGCCAATGTAGCCATCCCTTTTGAGAATTTCTTTTCAAGCCATCTCCGAGCAAAAGGCATGCCTTCAAAGCCCTTAATCTCCTTGATAATCTGCCTAGTAATAGGATTCCTCACTGGCTTCAACTCCAACTCCATAAATATGTTAGGAAGCCCTACCTCTTTTACTCGACCAACCCCAGAAGTAGCAAAGGGCTCAATCGCTATTACTTGGCCCTTCTCAAGCTTAAAATTCTCACCACTATCATAATTCGGAATGCTGGGATGGGTATGCAGCTCAAACCTTTCTATCGTATGCCCGGAAAGATTTCTTATAGGTTCAAAGCCAAAAGACTGGATTTTCTGCTCAATCGCCTTACCAATCTCTGAGACAGAAATCCCTGGCTTGACGAGCTTAAAGGCAGCCTCAAACGCTTCCTTGGAAGCCTTCAACAACTCAGCATTCTGCCCAGATAAATCAATAGTAACAGCAGTATCACCCACAGCGCCATTAACCATCGCCCCAACATCCAGCTTAACAACCTCATCCGTAAGCATATTATCATCATCAATAGAAGCGCATGAATGAGCAGCAGTCTCATTCAAAGAAATCTGAGCTGGAAAAGCCATGGTCGCGCCTTCCGCCTTTATCTTCTCCTCAACCTTATCAAGGATCTCCCTAATCCGAGCCCCCTTCTTGACTAAACCAGCACCATAATCCCTAGCCAAAGCAGCAACCCTGCCGGCCTCAATCCAATCCTTCCTCTCTTTCTCATCCATAATGCCCTGAAAAATAATTATACTATTTATAACTTACCCTAAGCAGGAAAATAACCATAAAACATATAAAAGGCCTTACCACCCCAAACTCTATGGTATTAGATAGATTAGGAGAATCACTAAGATCCTCCATTGAAAAGCTCAAGAATGCCCTCTTCGTTGATAAGAAACTCATAAACGAAATAGTCAAAGAAGTCCAAAGAGCCCTAATCCAGTCAGATGTAAATATCTCCCAGGTAATGGAGCTCTCAAACAGAATCAGGGATAGAGCGCTCAAAGAAGATATCCCTGAAGGTATCCCAAAGAAAGACTATGTAATCAAGATAGTTTACGAAGAAATAGTCAAATTCCTCGGAGAAGAAGAGGAAGGCATCCAGATTGAGAAAAAGCCAACCCAGATTATGCTTGTCGGGCTGTTCGGCTCAGGAAAAACAACCCAAGCTGGAAAACTAGCCAACTACTATAAAAAAAGAGGCTATAAAGTAGCCCTAGTACAAACGGACACATGGAGACCCGCCGCATACGACCAATTAAAACAACTAAGCGAGAAAGTCGGCGTAGATTTCTATGGAATAGAAGACGAAAAGAACCCCCTCAAGATATACAAAGAATTCAAACCCCACAAAGAAAAGTACGACATCGCAATAGTAGACACAGCAGGAAGAGACGCACTCTCAAAAGAACTAATAGAAGAACTAAACAACCTCAACAAGGAAATAAAGGCAGACGAAAGAATCCTCGTTATAAGCGCTGATATCGGCCAAAGCGCCCAGAGGCAGGCAGAGGCTTTCCATGAGAGTTGTGAGGTAACAGGCGTAATCATCACAAAACTGGATGGAACCGCGAAAGGCGGCGGCGCTTTGGCCGCATGCGCAATAACCGGAACTAAGGTAAAATTCATCGGAACAGGAGAAAAAATCAATGACCTTGAGAAGTTTGATCCAAAGGGCTTTGTAGGTAGATTGCTAGGGATGGGGGATATCCAGGCTTTGTTGGATAGCGTTTCTGAGGTGTATGATAAGAAAGATATAGAGGATAAGTCTAAGAAATTTTTGAAAGGGGAATTCAATCTTATAGACTTGTTTGAACAGCTGGAGTCTGTGAAAAAGCTCGGCCCTTTGAATAAGGTTATGAGCATGATTCCTGGGATGTCTAACCTTAACATTAAGAAGGAGATGCTTGAGGTACAGGAGAGCAAGATGGAGCTCTGGAAGCAGGCCCTCAACTCTATGACTGAAGAGGAATTAACTGAGCCGGAGATTATTAGCGCTTCCCGGATAAAAAGAATCTCTGAGGGAAGTGGGATATCTGAGGATGTTATAAGGGAGCTTATCAAGCAATACAGGAAATCAAAGAAGCTTATGAAGATGATGAAGGGCTCGGATAAAAAGATGAAGAAGATGCTTTCCAAAGCCGGGATGAAGAACCTGCCTACCATGCAGTGAGGGCAATTAGAGAAGACAATCAGGGTTTTCTATACTGAGTTTTTGTTAATGGAGCATTTTATAATGTTTAGACATTCAACTTAATATTATTTAGGTATGCAAAAACATAGCACAAAATCTACAATTCTTACTCTGTAGTAGTTAGGAAGTTTTTAAAGAAAGTCGTTCTAAGGAAGAGATAGGATAAATTGAAAGTGTTGAGGGAAGACTGGAAACTGCTAGCTTTGAGTAGTGTTTTTCATATCGTATAATCCCATAACCTCAAGAGGTGAGATGTTCGGAATGAAAGTATTGATGTTGGGGTGGGAATTCCCACCTTACAAAACAGGGGGGCTTGGAACTGCTTGTTATGGCCTCACAAAAGGGCTTAGTAAGCTTGGTGTTGATATATCCTTCGTAATCCCAAAATCCCCGAAACCTGTTTCCAACTCATTCTTGAACCTGCTTAATGCAAAGGTGAATGAAGGGCTTGATTACTCTCATATACATCCCTTCTTTATTGACTCGAACCTCCTGCCTTATTCTTCTATTGACCCTAAGACTGGAAAAAGGCTTGACCGGATATCTATTAGGGGCTCAAAGAGCGATTCATTCTATGGAAGCAATCTCTTAGAAGAGGTTTATATCTATGGCGAGAAAGTGAAATGGTTATCCAAAGAGCTTGATTTTGACTTGATTCATGCGCATGATTGGATGACTTATCCTGCTGGGATAAAGGTAAAGGAGGCTTCGGGGAAGAAACTAATCCTGCACATCCATGCCACTGAGTTTGACAGGACTGGAGGACATCCTAATCAATCTGTGTATAACATAGAGAAAGAGGGTTTTGAGAGGTGCGATTCGATTGTTGCTGTAAGCAATTACACAAAACAAGTAGTAATTGAGAAATATGGGATTCCTGAATCAAAGGTAAAGGTATTGCATAATGCGGTGGATGTAAAAGACAAGGTTTATCAAAGGGATAAGAGGCCTATCAAGATTTTCTCCAAGGATCATATTGTGCTTTTCTTAGGCAGATTAACAATCCAGAAAGGGCCTGAGTATTTCCTGGATGCTGCTAAAAAGGTTTTGGAGTTTGAGCCCAACACCAAGTTCTTCATTGCTGGTTCAGGGGATATGATGCAGCAGATGATGGAGAAAGCAGTTCATTTAGGCATTTCAGACAAGGTCTTTTTCACTGGCTTCTTAACTGGTGAGGATATCGATAGAATCTATAAGAGGGCTGATGTGTATGTAATGCCTTCTGTATCTGAGCCTTTTGGGATAACGCCTTTGGAAGCGATGGCCAACGGCACCCCTACTGTGATATCAAAACAATCTGGTGTCTCTGAAATTCTCAAGAATACATTAACGGTAGATTTCTGGGATATTGATGAGATGACAAACAAGATTGTAGCTCTTTTAAGGTACAAAACCCTGCAGCATACATTATCCAAGCATGGTTTCTTTGAGGTTAAAAAGATTACCTGGGATTCCAGAGCTGAGGAGTGCAAGAAGATATATGAGGAAGTTTTGGGAATCAGTTAATAGCAAGCAAAAAGTAAAAAGTTTTAAATACGCTCAAAAAAATAGATGATATAAGATGGTTAACATATGCTTTTATTTTCAGGTTCATCAGCCGCATAGAATAAACAGATATAGGGTTTTTGATATTGGAGATTCTGAAGCGTATTTTGATGAGAAAAAGAACTTTGAGATTATGGAGAAGGTGTCAAAGAAATGCTACATCCCCACAACAAGGATGCTCATAGATTTGATGGAGAAATATCCTGATTTCAAGGTAGCATTTAGCTTTTCTGGGGTATTTATAGAACAGGCAAAGCGATATTTTCCCAACACATATTATCTTTTCAAGCGGATATGCTCCTCAGAGAATACCGAGGTGTTGGCTGAAACATATTATCATTCACTCTCCTTCCTTCATTCAAGGGATGAATTCAAGGAGCAGATAGATAAGCATGGGGAGCTTATCAGGGCTGAATTCGGAAAGACTCCTTCCTGCTTCCGAAACACAGAGTTGATATATTCAAACTGGATTGCTGACTTTGTTGCTCAGTTAGGCTTCAAAACCATTCTGGCAGAGGGAGCGGATTCTATACTGAAAGGAAGATCACCAAACAAGGTTTATACTAATCCAAGCAAGAACATCAAGGTATTGTTGAAGAATTTCCAGCTCTCTGATGACATTGCATTCAGATTCTCAGAGCGAGGGTGGAAGGAATGGCCTCTGACTGCTGAGAAATATAGCCATTGGATTGACCAATTAAGAGACAATTCAGAACTTATTGGTCTGTTTATGGATTATGAAACATTTGGAGAGCATCAATGGCGGGATACAGGGATATTTGACTTCTTTCGACATTTTATTGATATTGGGATAAAGAAAGGTTATTCCTTCCTTAATCCTTCTGAGGCTTCTGAGCGGTTAGAGCCGAAGGGAATCTTCGATTGCCCACATTATCTCTCTTGGGCTGATACCGAGAGGGATTTGTCTGCATGGCAAGGAAATCCTTTGCAGAACGAAGCCCTCAAGAAGCTCCATGAAATTGAATCTCTTGTGAAGAATAGCGGCGATGAAGAGCTGCTTAGGAAATGGCGCTCACTTCAAACATCTGATCATTTTTATTATATGTGCACCAAATACTTCAATGATGGAGATGTGCATAAATACTTCAATCCGTACGATACTCCATACGAAGCATACATTTATTTCATGAATATCTTTTCCGATATAAAAGAAAGATTATCTGCTGAGAAAAATCAAAAGGAAACTGAAAGCAAGAAGATTAAGGAGGAAATTACAACAAATTAGACATACTATTAGAACTTAGAATAAAGCACTGATGATTTAGTTAAATATGGGAGGTGGTTAAATGGCCAGTAAGAAAAAATCAAATAGGAAAGGAACTAAAAGAAAGAAAAATAAGAGTCAAGTTAAGGAGATAAAAGAGACTAAGAGTGTAAAGAAAGGACATAAAAAGAAGAGAAAATCTGTCCGTAAAAATGGGGGCCGCGCTAAAGGGAATAACCTGCTCAAAGAGGTGAATCCTGAGCAATACTTCCTTGTTTGTGATGGTCAGGTTTTGAAGAATATCTTCGATTTGGTAGATGCATTGGACTGCATGAGCGAGGATGTCTTCTGCTATCATGTCAATGATGAGAGAAACGATATCTTCAATTGGCTTAAAGATGTCTTTAAGGAAGAGGAACTGGCAGAGAGGATTGTAGGGATTAGAAGTCCTTTGAGATTAGAAATAGCTTTGCTGAGAGAGATAATTGCCCGCGTTGCTTAGACCAGAAAAAACCAGAAGTATCTGAATAAACATGCGGAATTAAGCTTTTGAGAAGGGGGATGTTTGCTGTATGAAACCGGATTTTGCGTTTGAGGTAAGTTGGGAAGTCTGCAATAAAGTCGGAGGTATTTATAGGGTTGTGCAGTCAAAGATTGGACAGATGAAATCCTATTATGATGATTCATATATCCTGATAGGGCCTTACATTGCCGACAAGGTAAAGGGAGAGTTTGTAGAGGAAGAACCACCAATGGAGATGAAGAAAAGCATTGAAGAACTATCTTCTGTTGGAGCGGTAGCCCACTTCGGCAGGTGGCGCACTTTCGGTATGCCCAAGGTAATTCTTATAGATTTTAGCAATTGTTTTGGCTTAGCAAATGATATCAAGAGCTTTAATTGGGAGCATTTTAAGATAGACTCTCTCAATACAGATTTCTATGATTATGATTATCCTATCCTTTGGGCAAACCTTGCCGGTAGGTTTATTGAAAGCTTTAAGAAGCATAATTCTGAGAAAAAGGTTGTGGCTCATTTCCATGAATGGCTGAGTGGTGCAGGTCTCCTTTACCTGAAAGCCAGGAAGGCTAAGGTTGGATGTGTATTTACCACTCATGCTACTGTTATGGGAAGAACCCTTGCAGGAGGAAACAAGGATCTTACTTACCTATTTGATTCAGGCTGGGATTTCGATGAGAAGGCCAAGGAATTCAAGATTCAAACAAAGCATCAGACAGAGAAGGCAAGCGCCCAGAATGCTGATGTCTTTACCACTGTTAGCGAGATTACTGGCAAGGAGGCTAAGCTTCTTTTAGGGAGAGAGCCAGAGGTTATTGTGGAGAATGGCTTGGACGCAAGCTCTTTCCCGACATTTGAAGAGGCCTCTGTAAAGCATAGGCTTTTCAGGGAGAAGATGAGGAATTTCCTGATGAAGATGTTCTATCCATATTATGCTATTGACTTAGAGAAAAGTCTTTCCTTCTTTGTTGCAGGCAGATACGAGTTCTACTCAAAAGGACTAAATGTACTCATAGATGCATTAGGCGAGTTAAACAAAAAGCTCAAGAAGTCTAGAATAAACAAGACCATCTTTGTGTTCTTCTTTATTCCTGCTGACAATGAGGTTATCAACAGCGAGTTGATGAAAGCGAAAGGCTATTTTGAGGATATGATGGATTCATATGAGGAAAACGAGAACGAGATTAGACAAAGAATATTCTATTCCTTATTTTCCTCCAAGAATCTCCCTCTTAAAAAGATATTGGGCAAGGATTTCTATACCAAGTTTTCAAAGATCAGGGATATAATAAAGAACAAGGGGGATGCTCCTGTATGCACTCATATAATCCACAACAGATCAGACTTGATACTCTCTGCACTGAGGGCAAACAACCTAATAAATTCCAAGGACAGCAAAGTAAAGGTTGTTTATTATCCTATTTACCTTACTGGAGTGGACGGATTGCTTGATTTAGATTACTTTGAGGCGCTCTCAGCCTGCCATCTCTCAGTATTCCCTTCTATGTATGAACCCTGGGGATACACTCCATTAGAGTCTATCTCTTTTGGCGTCCCCTCAATAACTACTGATTTAGCTGGTTTTGGAAGGTTTATCAGAGAAAAAGGGTTAGAAGGCAAAGGTGTCTATGTTCTGGATTTTGAGGGCAAGGAATATCAGGAAAGGGTAGCACAGCTTGCTGATACAATGCTTGATTACTGCAAGAAGAACCAATCTGAGAGGATTAAGTTAAAGATGAAGGCTAAGAACACCTCTTATAAGGCCGATTGGAGCGAACTAGGCAAGAAATATTTCAAGGCACATGAGATGGCGATAGAGGGCAAGGGATAAGAATGGAACTAAGGAAAGATTATGTTTTGGACAGGTTTGTGTTTATTGCTAGCAATAGGGCTAAGAGACCAAGGGACCTTGCTAGACCTGAGGCAGTAAATGATTCAAAAAGAAAAAAAGAGAACTGCCCGCTCTGTCCTGGAAATGAAGATATGACTCCTGAGGAGATTGGCAGGCTTGAAAAGGATGGGAAGTGGGATATGCGCTGGACTCCTAACAAATTCCCTATTACCGAGGAGAAAGGGAAAGCAGATTTAAACACCGAGGATAATTTCTTTACATTTTCAGATTCCTTTGGGAAGCATGAGATTATTATTGAAACAAGGGATCATGAAAAGCAACTTTGGGATTTTGAAATAGAAAGAATTTCCAACCTGCTTAGGATTTTCAATTGGAGGACAAAAGAGATGTATAAGATACCGGGCATAAGATATGTCTTGCCTTTTAAGAATCATGGAGCTGATGCAGGGATATCATTGCTCCACTCTCATTCACAAATAATCTCTATGAACCACATTCCGAAAGAGATATACGAGAAAGCTGTAAAAAGCAATAAATTTGGAGGATGCGAATACTGCAAGATAATCAACATCGAAAGGGATTCGTTGAGAAGTATTCTGGAAACAGAGAATTTTATTTCATTCGCTCCATATGCCTCAATAAACAATTTTCAGGTTGCGATATTCCCAAAACAACATTACAGATTCCTTGGCGAGATTGAAGGG
>DAWM01000011.1:0-6762 GCA_002505945.1 Candidatus Woesearchaeota archaeon UBA119 | reverse complement strand
GTTTGATGAGCTTTCCCATCATATTTCCTTTATAGCCAAAAGACTTAAATTGTTGAATGCTCCATTTAATATAGAATTTATACAGAGTCCAGAGAGTTTCAATCTACATTTCCATGTGGAGATTCATCCTAGGCTTTCAAAATGGGGAGGGGTAGAGCTTACAGGAAGCTATGTTAATGTGGTTCCTCCGGAAGATGCTGCCAGATTTTATAAGGGTGGTTCGCTTGATTAATATTGAGTATAAAGGGGCTAAGAAGAAGCTCTTTGTAGAGAGTGATGAGGAGTCTAGGTTATTGTTAGGAGATGAAGGAGGTAGTTTCTTCTCCAAGCCGCTTTCAAAGAAAACTAGATACGATGGTTTCTTTTGGTATGATACTGCTCATCAGGAGATGTTCCGAATCCTAGACTCTATTATCCTGCCTAAGATTAATGAGCCTCCAGATAATGTTAGAATAGAAAAGAGAAGGGTAAGCTCTGATTACCCTGTATTGAAAGAAGACTATTTCATGCCTGAAGATACAAGATCTCTCTTTCTCAAGCTTAATATCTTCCATTCTGTTAGGCCTTACTTTGACATCAAGAAGATGTTTGATAATAGAGAATGGGGTAGGATATATCATGTTGAGGTAAAGAAGAATATCGCACTCATCCACTTCAAGAAGATTACTGATGATAGAGAAGATGAGTCTACAGGCAAAACAGAGTTTGAGAGATATGTAGCTGTTGCTTTCTCTGGTTCAGCCAAGGAGGTTAAGGATTGGAGAGAGACATATTATGAATTGGATGAGGAAAGGGGTTCTCCACCTATATCAAGGTATGTTTATTGTCCTATAGAGTTCTTAACGGATAAGATGGTGTTTGTGCCTAGTTCAAACAGGGAATACGCTATAAAGAAAGCAAAGAAGCTCTTTTCAAGGTTTAGCAAGCTAGAGAATAAACTTGATCAGTTTAAGATTAGGGATTTAGATTCGGCCCACTTAGATTTTGCTTATTCCCTTGCTGAGAGGAATATGGAGATTCTCAACGTTGACCATAGGTTTATTATGGCTGGGATACCATGGTTTCATGAGGAATGGGCGAGGGATGAGGCCATATCTCTCTATTGGCTCTTCAAAGAGAACAGAAAGAAAGGCTTAGAGCTTGCTCTGAGGATGATGAATCATATGATTAACGGCAAGATAAAAACAAAGATTGGTAAAAAAGAAGGGATATTTAGCATTGATGCCTTTGCCTTCATCTTCAAAAGGGTATTTGACAGCTTCCTAAGCAAGGAAAGTGATTATAACTTCCGTAAAAAGAAGAATTCGCTTTTCAAGAACAAGGACATCCATGAATTCGTAGAGAAGGCGCAAAAAGAGCTTGATTGTATAATAAGATACCATATGAAAGAAGGCCTAGTTTATTCTCATCCAAAGGAAACCTGGATGGACTCTACATATGATATTGACGACAGAGAAGGCTTTAATATAGAGGTACAAGCAATGATAATATACCTTTTAGAGAAGATGAACTGGCTTACCTCACAGAGCAAATACAGCGAAATCGCAGAGGATATGAAGAGAAGGGTAAAAAAAGACTTCTGGAACGGCTCTTATCTAGTGGATAACTTGAAGAATCCCTGGCTTAGGCCCAACATGTTCCTTGCTTATTACTTCTGCCCATCATTATTGGATGAACATGAATGGGACATCTGCTTTAGAAATGCTTTGAATGAGCTTTGGCTGGACTGGGGCGGCTTTTCTACTATATCTAAAAAATCAAACCTTTTCCATCCAAGACATACTGGAGAAGACGCAAGAAGCTACCATAGAGGAGATTCATGGTACTTTATTAATAATATCGCAGCAGTTGTACTAAGCCAGTTTGACCGAAAGAAATACAGCAAGCAAATAGCTAAGATACTCAGCTCTTCTACATTTGACATTCTGTTCGGGCATGCTCTTGGCTTCGCCTCTGAACTCAGTGATGCTGAAGAGCAATCCAGTCATGGTGCCTTTGCCCAAGCCTTTTCTGCCTCTACCTTCCTAGAGTTAGTAGATCATTTATTTAGTTTGGAAAGATAAGAAGCATATTGAAAAACCAACTATAAACTCAGAAAAACCTTATAAATTCTTTAATACCTCTATACTCTATGACGAAAGAAGATAAGTATGAGCAAAGGATAGAAAAAGAAAAGAGAAGAATAACAAACAATATCAGAAAAGCTATATATTCTCTTTTCCTAGATGAATGGAGCAAATTAGATAAACCTGCTCCAGAAAAAGAGGAAGAAGGAGAGCTCTTAGAAAGTTTGGAAGAAATAGCTACAAGCACAAAAAAGAAGTATGTTATTGGAGACATGAGTTTCTGTATTGGGGCAGGGATATTCAACACATACGGGCTGATGAATATAAGCCAAGAGAACGCTAACGAATTCGGTACTATGATGGCTGGGATTGGGAGCCTTTTCTTTTTTGGATACATCATGTATAAAAAGCGTATTAAAGAAGAGCTTAACGAAAGAATAAATCAAACATTAGAAAAACAAGTTAAAGCCCCAGAGAAACTTAAAAATGCCTTATCTTATATCATGGAATATTATAAAGAGGAAAAAGACTCAAGAGAGAAGAAAATAGAAAAGATAGAGAAAAGAATAATGAAAAGCTACCAAAAGATTGAAAACTTAGAAACAGAGTTAAAAAATACAAAAGTTCCTGCTAAACAGAGTTCATAAAAGATTAAATATCAAAAGTGCTTTGTTATTTGTATGAAAAGCAAATCCCTCCCTGAGCAGGAAGAATTATATGAGGCAATAGCAGACTATATCACAAAATTAAAGCCAGACCAAGCAGAAAAACTCAGGGAATACCCTGGCACATATGCTAATCTCAACGAGTATAAGAATTTCCAAGAAAGTGGCTATAAGACAATCATGGATACTATTTCTGGAGTGGGTGGCGTGGTTGCCATAGGATCAATTATCGGCCTTCAATTCTTTCCCCTTTTAGCAGGAGGACTAACATATCTGTTTGGTAGAAGAATTAGCAAGAACATCCTAAAGGACAAAAAAGGCTCTATTATAGAGGCTATGAGAGAAGAACGTTTTCCTAATTCTGAAGAAAGCTTAGAAGATCTCATAAGAAGAACAACAGATCCCAGAGATAAAAAACAAATAAAGGCAGTAGACAGGATATATAATATGCTTTAGACATGCAAGAAGGCCAAAAGCTTTATAAAGGCAGCTTCCTTCAATATATTAAAATGAGAGTACTGATTCTGATTGATGGAGATAATTTCAAGAATGGCTTGCAGAATGTTTCAAGAGACAAGAAAAGTAATAGGGTATTGGACTTAAACAAGATTAATCCTTTTGTGATTAACTATCTTAAGAATAATATCCAATACAAGGATTGTAAGCTGATGCATCTCAGGACATATTACTATACTGGAATGTACACTGAAGACATTATAAAAAGGGCTGAGCATCTTAAAGGTAAGAAAAACAATTTCTCAAACAAGCAGATTGATTCGCTTGTGGAGTATATAAAAAGCCAGATAAAAAACCAGCAGAAATTCCTGGAGGATGCTAAGAACTATTACTTTTTGGAGATTAGAACCTCTCCTTTGAAGTTTAACCCTTCAAGCTTAAAGATATACCAAAAGGGTGTGGATGTACAGCTTGCTGTTGATTTGGTGCATTTCGCTTATACCGATGCATTTGATATTGTAGTGATTCTATCGGGTGACATTGATTTATTAGAGTCTATGAAGAGCGTCAAGAACCTTGGCAAGCATGTAATAATATTCGGGGCCCAGAGCGTTACTTCCGAGGAGATTAAACGTGAGGCAGACTTTTATATTGATTTAGAAAGACTATCCAAGAAAGAACTAAATGAGATTAGCCATATAGAAAAGTGATTTTTTTAATGACCTCATCTCAAACAAATTGACATTACCTTTCTAAAGATAAATTTAATAATAAAATATATAGCCCTAAAATAGATGAAAGAAAGTCTACATGAATACGATTATAACCTGCCTAAGGAACTAATAGCCCAGCAAGGAAGTAAAAAGAGGGAAGAATCCAGGCTTCTGGTATATGATAGAGGAAAAATCGCTCATAAGAGATTCAAAGAGATTGGCGAGTATCTAAAAAAAGACGATATCTTGGTTGTAAATGAAACCAAGGTCTCCAGGGCTCTATTAAAGGGAAGAAAAACAACTGGTGGGAAAATAAAGATAACACTTCTAAAAAGGTTATCTGAGAAGAGATTCAGATGTCTTATTCAGGGCAGGAATCCCAAAAAAGGCACCATTATCCTATTTAAAGATAATATCCAAGCAGAGGTTCTTAAGAAAGAAAGCTATGATTTTGAGATAGAATTCAATGAGAATCCTGATGAGCTCATTAAGAAAGAGGCGGAGTTGGTATTACCTCCTTATATCAAGAACAGCTTAAAGAATCCTCAACGATATCAAACAGTCTATGCTAATAAAGAAGGAAGCATTGCAGCACCAACAGCCGGCTTACATTTCTCTAAAGAGCTAATAACAGAGTTGAAAAACAAAGGTATTAACTTCGCCAAGGTCTGTCTCAATGTTGGGATAGGCACTTTTGAGAAAATAAAGCAGGAGGACTATACAAGGCATAAGATGCATTCGGAGTATTTTGAGATAGATGAAGAGAACGCCAGGATAATAAACCAGAGAAAAGGGCGGTTGTTCATAGTTGGCACCACTTCATTAAGGGCTTTGGAATCATCCTGCAATGAAAAGGGGATCATAGAACCAAAAAGAAAGGAAACCAGTTTGTTTATCTATCCTGGATACAGATTCAAGCTTGATTTTCAGGGTATGATTACCAATTTTCATCTGCCAAGAACCTCATTGCTGCTCCTTGTGGCAGCCATTATAGGTAAGGATGAACTTCTAAAAGCATATAAGATAGCTATTGAAGAGAGATACAGGTTCTATTCCTTAGGAGACGCAATGCTAATCCTAAGGTAATTAATCCCTCATTGAGAACTCGCAACCACAATATCGCTGCCTATACAACCCAAGCTCCTTTGACATCCTAACACTCTCCTCAAACCCAGCTTTCTTCTTGAAATCAAAGAATTTGAAGCCAGTGAATCCCCTTCCTATAGAATGAATAATCTCAGAATCCTTATGTGGGCTTATGGTTAAGGTAGAGGTAAAGGCCTTGAGTTCAAGCTCCTTCATCTTCTCCCAAACCCTCTTCAGCCTGAATTCAAAGCATTTTACGCATCTCCTGCCATGCTCTGGCTCATTCTCCAGGCCTTTGATAAAAGCAAGCCATTTCCTATGCTCCTTTTGATACTCATAATCCATATCTAGAGCAACATAGGATTTCTCTGCGCATAACCTTTGGAACTCAGCATACCTCCTGTCATGCTCCTCATTTGGAAAGATATTAGGATTATAGAAGTAATTAATCACCTCATATCCCTGCTCTTCAAGCCTTTTTATGCTGGCTGTAGCACAAGGAGCACAACATACCAAAAGTAGTATCTTCTCCTGCATATCCCAGATAAAGATGTCAGGGTATATTAATTTTTTTAGATTTAAGTTGGCCAGAAAAGACTAAAAAGCACAGATGTAAGCGAGATTATTAAAGAAAAGAGAAGTCGTTTGGATCATCATCTTGCAGAATATGATAATAATTATAAGACCGATGTACATATCACTAAGTTAATTATCATTAAGATGATTGCTTATTCCGGGCACAGCCGGTTTTTGCAAATTTAATAAAACTAATTAGTTTTATTGTCATGCAGGCTTTATTCATAAATTAGAATCACAAGCAATACACCAATCTTTTAAAAGAACTATTTCTTCGAATCACTATTATGTAGCTCTCTTGGAAACTCTTAAAACAATTAACTTCAAAAATAGTAGGACAAATTTTGATTGAGAATAATTATCCTCATGCTATTTCCTAAAGTGATTCTATACTTCCAAGTTATTATGATTATCTAAAAATTAAGCCAATTACTGAAAGATAAAGTGTTAAATTCCTTCTTGATTTTGCACAGTTAAGAATTTTGCACCCAATAAATTAGGTTTAGTTTATTGAAGTAAAATGTGTGTTATCCCGAAAGTTTTTCATAACGACAAAAATATTGGAGTTATGAAACTCACAAGAAGTAAGCTTCTTGAGACTATTCAGGCGCTAAATAAGGGCTCTAGCACTTACCAAGCCCGCAAAATTGCGGGGATAAGTGTTCGTAGAGTCTATCAGATTTGGAATGAATATCTTGAGAAGGATAAATTACCGGAAATAGGCAGAGCAATGGGGCGACCTGCCCGCCCCATTACTCCGAGAGAAATAGAGATTGTTGAAGATGCTTATAATACCTACCTTGTTTCAGCATCTTCATTAGAGCGGATCATTGAACGTGATTATGGTTTGCATTTGCCTCATAATCATATTCATAAGATCATGCTGAAATTAGGCTTGGCGAGGAGGAAACAAAATAAGGATATTCGCAAGAAGAAGTGGAAAAGATACGAACGGAGGCATAGCTTGACTGCAGTCCACATTGACTGGCATTTTAATGCAGAAAAACGCATTTGGGTTTTTCTAGTTATTGATGATGCCAGTCGTAAGGTTTTGGCACTTCTTGAATGTAATTCAAGAAGTACAGCCAACTCTATAAGAGGGATGGGACTTGCTTTACAACACGGAAAAACCAAGCAGTGTATTAGTGATCATGGAGCCGAATTTACTTGCAATCGGGATGGAAAATCTCGATTTGCAAC
>DAWM01000007.1:362-4749 GCA_002505945.1 Candidatus Woesearchaeota archaeon UBA119 | reverse complement strand
AACTCCCTCTCCTGGAGGATGGAAGGGAGCCACAGTTTGGGCAATGAGACTTGCTGAATAATTGCTTGCCCCTGAATCCTTAAGTGTTCTGCAAGCATCTTCAAGGCTTTTTCCTTTAGAGAGATCTTTCATAACTTCTACAGAAGCATCAACAATTTCCGCTGAGTATCCCTGAGACGTATTTGCTCTAACAAACTTTTCCCATACATCCCACTTGTCTTCCTTTATCATTCTTTTTCCTTTTTTGAGATATTTTGGTATATTCTTCTGTGCTCTATCAACTCTGCTTCTTTCAAGTTCTTCGCCTATTCTTCTCATTTCGCTGTTTTTTCGCCTTATAAAATCCCCCACTTCTTGACCGTAACACCGACTTGCTATATCCTCTCTAACTTCATCAATAGTTCTATTCTCTCTAGGATCATTAATGATTTCAATCAACTCTTTAGCCAGCGGATTATTGTATAATACATCTCCTTCTTTATCGAAAACATTAATTATTGTGTACTGACCAAGGAAGGGAGTTCCACCTTCTGTTGTAACAATATTTGAGTATTTATTCACACGTTTTAGAATTCCTTCTTCTTTCTCAGTCCGGTTGGGTATTACTCCGTACTCTATCACAATTTCTTCTCCTATGTGGTCTTTCAGATTTCTGAAATATTCCTCCATTTTTGGAGTGCTTTTTATGGATTCTAGTTTTTTGTTTGCCATTTTAGCCTAGCAATATATAAGATATTTATAAAATAATGGTGCTTTACTTTTGTTCTATTGTGAAGATTTACTGAAATCTTTCCATTCTTCCAATTGGGCTACCAAAGAGCACACTTTTAAAACACAAGGCTAGATAGTCCAATGAGAAAAAAGCATATAAACACCTACACTTTATCCATCAATCATGACTCTCAAGATATATTTCGCCGGATCCATCCGAGGAGGGAGGAAAGATAGAGAAACATATGCTGAATTAATCAAGCATATCTCTAAACACGGCAAGGTTCTTACAGAGCATATAGGAGATGCAAGCATAACGCAAGCCGGTGAGGATGGCTCCTCGGATAACTATATATACAATAGAGACATGAACTGGCTTGAGGAAGCAGATGTTCTTATTGCAGAAGTCTCCACTCCCTCATTAGGAGTTGGCTATGAAATCGCAAAAGCAGAAACATTGGGCAAAAAAATTCTATGCCTATACAATAGCACCAAAAACCTTTCTGCCATGCTCAACGGGAATCCTCATCTAAGAATAGAGAGCTACAAAACCCTAGATGAAGCTTTTTCCCACATAGATAATTTTTTGTCTAGATATCATAGCAGAAAAATTAACCAAAAGCTTTATTAAGACATTTCTTGATATCTAACATTGATGAAAAAGAAGAATCAGATTATCCTTTTGGGAATCATATATTCTTTATTGCTGTTTATTATTTTTCAGACGTATATTGAAATAGGTGTTAACAATACACTCAATATTATCAGCAGAACCTTTTACTCTTCGCCAGAGTCATTAGTTCCTATGTTTCCAAGTACTATTGGATGGCTGATTTCAATTGTTGTGTCTCTGGTTCTGGTATGGTTAATAATTCATTTTGTAACAATAAAAAAGATTAATGATTTTCTTAAGCCGAATAAAACTAAGGTAATCTCATCAATCTTTCTAATCATATTAGCACTTACGCCTGTTTTCTTAAGAGAGTCAGGAATCATCCACTTGAAGTTTAAAGTAGTGAATATACTGACATTTGGTTCATTAGCTTTTAGTGGTTTTTTTGAATTCATGGAATTGTTTTTTCCTATTCTCGTATATTACCTTTTTGTTTGTTTATTGTACAAAATATTTAAAAGATGAAGCTTTTTCCCACATAGATGATTTCTTAGGATGAACATATCTTTTGCTCTATTGTGGTTTCTTGTCTTTCTTTAATATTTTCTTAGTATTTTAGCAGTTTTCTAAAAGAAATCTAAAGAAAACTTTTTAAATAATTCATATAGTCCTTAAACAATGGAAAAGAAAAAACATTCATTGTTAAAAAACGTAGCTATTGGCTCACTTTCTTTTTTTGTAGGATTGGGTATAGGAACTAAAATTAATGATTATTTTGCAAAAAATCCTGATCCACCTTGTATTGATGGCATTAATGACATCTATTTTTCAGATATGCCCGCTTCTATAGATGATTTAGCTGCCAAAAACGTCGTATTAACAGTAGAGAATTCACAGGGTGAAGCCCATCATATTGGTTATGGTTACTTTGCGTTGGATGGTAAACCTCTTACTTATGAAAAAGCAAAAGATTTGAAGCCAGGACGAGAAGTTGAATTCTTAGACCCAGAAAATATTAATACCCTTTGCAGTCTGTATCAGAAAGGTTTTCTTCCGGGTTTTGATTATAAGATTGTAGAGGAACCGAGCGTAACTCCTTGATGCAAGGGCATCAAAGAGTAATATCTTCTAAAACACTTGTTTTTCTGCTGTTTGATTAAGCTGCTTTCGCAGAATACTGGGTAAGCAACGCAGTTTCAGAAATCTCTGCCAGAGATTCTTGAAAGCAACCCCTGCTTTTCAAAACAGGAAATTCAGGAAGCATTCAAAGAATACATTCCTAAAATAAAAAGCTATCTTGGGCCTTCCTGCAAAGATGAACAGGCCTATATAAACAAAAATAAAGAACTCCTTGATAATGAGAATTCCTTTTATTTGCAGTTACTCAAGGAACTTAGTTTTCCTCAGTTCGACTCCACCCAAGAAACAAGTGAATAATCTAGATCTTTTCTATCTTAATACCTAGAACACCATACTTCTTTTCATCTTCTTTAGAATAGACTTCATAGCAGGAATCTATCAAGGAACTTTTGCTATATCCTTCTGGATAGCCGAAATAACTAACCGGGAAATCATTTATTAACTCTTCAAAGCTCCTATAAATCAAAAGACCAGTTACTTTAACAGAAATCTGCTCTTCTAGTTCTGGCAGCTTTGAGAAAGTGATAATATCCCCAATATTCAGATTTCGTCTTTTCTCATCAAAAAGCCTAAGCTCAATTCTCTTATTGCCGCTTTGAATCCTTTTAAAAGGATTCTGATATAGCTTCATCTGGTGTTCCATATACTAAAGAGAATAAAGGAAATATTAAAGGATTTTTAGGTTAGAGACTATCTTAACTTACCTATTCTTTTTCTATTATTCCTTTTTCTGCTTAAGAAAACTTTAAATATATCTTTCTCTACTTGTTTAGAAGTGGTTGAAATGACAGCTAAGGGAAATAAACTACAAGTTGGAGAAAACGCCTTAACCTACTTCTCAAAATCCCTTTGTTGCTGTAAGTGCTGCTAAGCCTGTTCTTACCGAGATGAATAAGACTCAAACCTTTCTTGTTAGTTCTATCTCAAAAAATCAAAAAGGTGATACTATGTTAGCTTTAATAGGCAGCACTCCAATCATGAGAATAAGGAAACTAAATCCAAACAATGATGTTACAATATGGGCAAAACTCGAAGGCTTTAATCCAGGAGGAAGCACGAAGGATAGGGTTGCGAAGGAGATGATAGAGAGGGCAGAGGAGCAAGGTATACTTAACAAACACAAAACCATAATAGAGGCTACATCAGGAAACACAGGGATAGGCCTTGCATTGGTTTCAGCTATAAAGGGCTATAAGCTTAAGATAGTAGCCAGCAAAAGCATCAGTCCTCTAAAAAAAAGGATTCTGGAAGCGTATGGAGCAGAGCTTATCCTTACCAACTGCAATCAGGGCACAGACGGAGCAAGGAGGAAAGTAGAAGAGATTATAAGCGAAAATCCGGAGAAATACTACCACCCAAATCAATTTGACAACCCAGCTAATTCAGAAGCGCACTACAAGACCACTGCTCTTGAAATACTTAATCAGTTAGAGGAAAAGATAGACTACTTCGTAGCAGGAATAGGCACTACTGGGACCTTGATGGGTGTAAGCAAGCGGCTCAAGGAAAACAACCCTAAAATAAGAATAATAGGGGTGGAACCAATTGGCTCAAACACAATCCCTGGTTTAAAGAATCTAAGACTTTCCCGCACCCCGAAAATCTTCAATCCCTCTTTTATGGATGAGGTATACAGGGTAAAAAGGAAAAACGCTGAAGTGATGCAGGAGGAATTAGCCAAGAAAGAAGGGATCTTAGCAGGGATAAGCAGCGGAGCAATCCTGCATGCTGCAATAACCGTTGCTTCCAGGATAAAGAAAGGCAGAATCGTGGTATTGTTTCCAGACAGAGGAGAAAGATACCTCAACTAGCATCATTTTGTTGGCTCTATGAACTTTTTTATTATTTTTTTATCAATTTACCCAGAAAAGCGATAGAGAATTTTGATTTCAGCTTACTTTGTTATGCACAAAAATTCACAAT
>DAWM01000007.1:0-155 GCA_002505945.1 Candidatus Woesearchaeota archaeon UBA119 | reverse complement strand
GCGATAGTGAGAACTATAAATATTTATAAAAAGGTGAATAATAACATATAAATGTGGTAAAATTTGAAATAAACTCCGAACGAGAAGAGAAAGGTAAAATATGGAAAAGAAATCTTTCAGAGTCAGATAAATATTTAATACGAGAAAACTATTTA
>DAWM01000084.1:6366-6937 GCA_002505945.1 Candidatus Woesearchaeota archaeon UBA119 | reverse complement strand
TTCTCAAAATATTTGTTAAAATCATCTCGTAATAGCTGTTTTCTTTTAGATCTATCAATCTTACATATTTGCTTTGTCAATCTTTTTAAATATCCTAATCCTCTTTTATTCTATGGATAAGGTTTACTGTGATACGAATATCTTCTTGGATTACTTCTATAACAGAAAGGATAGACTAAGACCTTTAGGCGATTTCGCATTTGCATTCTTCTCAAAAGGCTGGAATTGTCGGTTTCATCTGATTGTTTCTGATTGGCTGATGAAAGAGTTGAGAAATCATTTAGATCAATCGCAGGTGGGGGATATTCTGAATCACTTTAAAGATAAAAAGAAATTAATCTTTGTTAAAATGCAGGATAATGATATTAAGGAGTCAAAAGGATATGAAAACCCTGATGATGCTCTGCATGCAATACTTGCCAAGAAAGCATCAGCAGACTATTTAGCAACAAGAAATATCAGAGATTATGAAGATTGTGAAAGCTTGGTAAGGGTTATCTTGCCTGAGTTCCTCTAGCCCTCACAAGATGTGTTATAGCCAATTGTGCTTCTCTTTTTCTGTCTTCTATCT
>DAWM01000084.1:5734-6143 GCA_002505945.1 Candidatus Woesearchaeota archaeon UBA119 | reverse complement strand
ATTCGATAGGTAATATCCTATGTTCTGGCCATAATAGAATTCTAATGATTCTCTAAACGATATCATAGCTATATATTTCCATACCTCTCTAATGAATATATCTTTAGTGTTGTCCCAGCCAAGCATGAGAGTTGCCCTTGCGAAATCCGTAATCACATCAGAAGCCTCTTTTGGAGCATATTTTATTAAATCAATAAGGATAGGGTTTATTTCTTCCTTGGTTTTGAAATCTCCCTTCATCAATCTTTCTTTGGCTATGTAAAGCTCTTTTTCCTCCTCCTTGTATATTGTGTCTTGAAGTTTCTGATTCTCCATATACCCATATTTCTTAGTTGTCTCCTTTATAATAGCTATGGTGTGCTGATTCATTTCATACTCTTGCTTTTCTTGTCCTGTATATTCCTGAACA
>DAWM01000084.1:4675-5503 GCA_002505945.1 Candidatus Woesearchaeota archaeon UBA119 | reverse complement strand
ATAAAGGGCCGTATTGATACCATCCTATAGGCAGTTTTAGATTGAGTTTATTGTTTATCTTCCATATTATCTTGTATGCCTGTGTCTTTGTAGGCTCATGCTTATAGAGTTTCTTGCAGAATTTGCTTATTAGAGCATATATAGTTGATATCCTCTTAGCATCCTCTTTCTTCACATATAGGTTGAAGTAATTGCTATCATCCTTTAAGAAGAAGTATCTGCTCTTTCCCTCTTGTCTTTCAAACACCTTACCAATCTCCTTAAGCATTTCAAGGTTGCTCTCAGCAGTCCTCCAATTGATATCTGTCTCCTCAGCTATCTGAGTGATTGTTCTTGGTCCCTCCTTCAATGCCTCTATGATTGAATGAATGATTTCCTTGCCTTTTTCTCCCATGTTTATGTTGTTTATTGCTGTGTTTATAAGCTTTGTTGTTCTTTTCTGCACATTTTTACTACTTTTATGTATAATTTTATATGCTTCCTAAACATTTTCTGAGTTTATAGCATTTTGTCTTTTCAAATAGAAAAAACTTATCCCGAGTCCTAAAATTAAACTAAGAAGATGAATATAAATAGCCGTCCTTTTAACTAGAAAAAAGTTCACGAATACCGAAAAAATTAAAACAACAATTCCTAAAATTATCAATAGAAAAGAAACCCAGTCTACTGTACTCTTATTTGGTTTGTTCTTATAATAAAACATTATAAATATTGGCATAAAACCGACGATTGCATATATTATTCCTGAACTGCCATATGCTTTTGCTTCAGGACCTATTCTGTAACAAAAAATTGCCTCATAGATATCACTTGTTTGTATGATCGATG
>DAWM01000084.1:0-4445 GCA_002505945.1 Candidatus Woesearchaeota archaeon UBA119 | reverse complement strand
TTGTTTGTATGATCGATGTGATGGGTGGTAATATAACAATAATTAAAAGAAGCAACCTAAACAAATTCTTTTTATTCTTCGTTTTATTGGCAAGGATTAACAATAAAAACCAGGAAACAGAGTAGAGTATTAGGTTATCTATGAGGTGTTTAAAGTCCAAGTGTATGAATGCTGAGGTAAAAAACTGCCACATGTCCGGATTTTTTAATTTTAAGGCAAGGTGGGTTAAAATATGGTTGGGTAATAGTAAAAAAATAAGAATGATTGTCATTGGAAAAATTAAACTTAATAAAAAGTCTTTGCAGGTTATTCCTGAAAATATATTATAAATATCCCTTTTAAGCTTGGATTGAAGCTTTTTCATTTTATAGCAGGATTTAGTTTTCGTCTTTTTTATCCTTGCCATATTTATTTTTTCTTTCCGCTGCCATCATTGCGGGTGAATTGTCTGCGGCATAATTGCTTATCATTCCTTCCGTTGTTTTCTCTGCCCAATCCCTTGCGAATAATTTGGCTTGTTCTAAAACCAATTCGGTTGCTGCTCTTTGTTTATCTGGAGGATATCCATATTTCCTAAGAAGTCTTTTTATCATGACTTTTAATTTTGCTTGGACATTACTTCTAACCGTCCAATCAATAGAAGTATTTTTTCTTACAATTTCAGTTAATTTTATTGCAATCTGTTTTAAAACTGATTCCCCTAACTCTTCTATTGCAGATTCATTGTCCGCCAAAGCATCATAGAAGGCTTCTTCTTCAGGAGAAAGCCCTAGCTCTTTTCCTCTTTGTTTATCCTCCCTTACTTGTTTTGCAATTTCTATTAATTCCTGAATGACTTGTGCAGAGGTAATACTTCTATTTTGATATCTTTGGATTACTTCTTCTAACATTTCGGAGAATTTCCTGTTTTTTACTTTGTTTTGTTTGAATTTTATCTTTATCTGATCGTTAAGCAATTTTCTTAATGCTTCAAAAGCAAGGTTTTTATGTTTCATATGTTTTACATCTTCCAAAAACTTGTCAGAGAGAACAGAGATTTCGGGTTTTTCTATTCCTGCTACTTCAAAGACATCAACAACACCTTCTCCTGCTAATGCTTTGGACATGATTTGTTTTATTGCTGAATCCATATCACTTTTTTTCTTTGTGGAACTAGAACTCTCTGTGTTCTTAATTATTGATGCTTTAACAGCTTGGAAGAAACCGAGGTCATCTCTTATTTTGTCTGCTTCTTTACTAGGTACAGATAAGGAAAATGCCTTAGTTAATGCGCTTACTTCTTTGGTGAATCTCTTTTTCCCATCAGAAATACTCAGAATATGCTCCATTGCTCCCGATATTATATTCATCCGTTCTTTAGGACTGGAATCAAAAAACTGCTTATAGTCATATCCATGGAACATCTGGACTACTACCTCGTATTTCTCTAACATCTTTTTAACCGCTTCTTCTTGATTTATGGCGGGTTTTCCATTTCCACCTGATTCAGTATAGTTTGATATGGCCCTTTTTAGTTCTTGAGCTATTCCTATGTAATCTACAATAAGTCCTCCTTGTTTATCTTTATATACCCTGTTAACTCTGGCTATCGATTGCATTAATCCATGGCCCTTCATTGGTTTATCAACATACATAGTATGTAGAGATGGAACATCAAATCCCGTAAGCCACATATCCCTTACAATAGCAAGTTTAAATCTAGATTCCGGATCTTTGAATCTCTCTCCTAATTCCCTTCTTTTTCTTTTATCTCTTATATGCTCTTGCCATTCTGGACCGTCCGATGCAGAACCCGTCATTATTACCTTCATAAAACCTTTATTATCATCTTTATTATACCAATTTGGTCTTAATTTTCTTATTTCATTGTGAAGTTCAATACATATTCTTCTAGACATGCAAACAATCATCGCTTTTCCATCAATAACTTCTAACCTTTTTTCAAAATGTTCAACAATGTCTTTTGCAATCAGTTTAATTCTCGCATCTGAACCGACAATTTTCTCAAGTTTTGCCCATTCGGATTTTATTTTTTGTTTTGTTTCTGACTCTTCTCCTTCAGTTATATTATCAAATTCTTCATCAAGTGATTCTATAGCTTCCTTATTCACTTTTATTTCTGCCAACCTTGATTCATAGTAGATTTTTACAGTTCTTCCATCTGCTACAGATTGTTCAATATCATATATGTCAATATAGTCTCCAAAAACTGCTCTTGTAGATTTATCTTCAAAATCAATCGGTGTTCCAGTAAATCCAATAAAAGAGGCGTTGGGTAATGCATCTCTTAAGTACTTTGCAAAGCCATATCTTGTCTCCCCTGTTTTATTATCTACTTTTGCTTTAAACCCATATTGGGTTCTATGGGCCTCATCTGCTGCTACGATTATGTTAGATCTTGTAGAGAGAGTTTCTCCTTCTTCGCTGAATTTTTGTATGGTTGTAAAGATTATTCCACCTGATGAGCGCTTTAAAAGTTCTTTTAGTTCCTCTTTGTTATCTGCTTGTCTTGGCTTCTCTCTTAAACATGAAAGGCTGGAGAATGTTTGGAATAGTTGATTATCAAGATCGTTCCTGTCAGTAAGAACAACCAATGTTGGATTCCTCATTTCAGGTTGGACCTGTAATTTACCAGCATAGAAAGCAAGGGTTAATGATTTCCCAGAACCCTGTGTATGCCAAATGACACCAACCTTTCTTGTTTCGTCAACTGCTTCAAGTGTATTCTGGATAGCCTTATTTGCAGCATAGTACTGATGATATCCTGCTAAAAGCTTTTCTGTTTTAGTTCTTTGTTTAGAGAAAGTTATAAAATATCTTATAATATCAAGCAGTATCTCCTTTTTAAAAATCCCCTCTAATAACACTTGGATTTGTGGAACATTTTTGGGTGCCTGTTCCTTTCCATCAATTGTTTTCCAAGGTAAGAACCATTCTTTGTTAGATGTTAATGTTCCTGCTTCTGCGTATATCCCATCAGAGATTATTATAATTTCATTATAATTGAACATAGTTGGGATTTCCTCTTTGTATGTTTGTATTTGTTTGTAGGCTGAATTCAAGTCCGCTGATTCGGAAGAAGGGTTCTTGAGTTCTGCAATGGCTAAAGGTAAACCGTTTATGAAAATAATGATATCAGGTCTTCTGTGTTTATTGTTTTCGATGATTGTAAATTGGTCTATTGCTTTGTATTCATTATTTCTTGGATTCTTAAAATCTAGAATTTTAATATAATCTGAAGTAATCTTTCCATTTTTTGCTCTATATTCTAAAGGGATGCCTTCAATTGAGAAGGTGTGAAATTGCTCATTATTTTTTATTAACTGTTTAGAGTTAAGTCTTTTTACTTTTTTTATTGCTTCTTCTACTGCTTCATCTGGAAGCTTAAGATTAAGGTTTTCTATTGCTTGCCTTAGATCATCTTCTAAGATGACATCATCCCATTTTTTTCTTTTTGGATTATCTGAATCAGGAGCAATATCTGGGCCATGAATTATCTTATATCCCAACTCTTGAAACTCATCAAGCGTTACATTTTCTATATCTTGCTCCGTTAGTTGGGTCATTTTGTTATTCCTCTCGATTAAATTCTAAAAATAAAAGTTCTTTTTTAACTTCTCGGTCTTTAAATTTAAAATTCCATCTTTCTTCCATAAATGATAATAACTTTATACCTCGCTCTTCAATTGTATTTGGTGTCCAATCGTTATATTTTGAAACTTCAATCTCTGAATGAGAACCATTATCATAACCTTCTCTAATCTTATGTCCTTTATCATCAAGTTTAGCTTTTTTCTTATTCTCAAAACTATCATTTTGTAAACTAGAATTTATATTTTGAGATAATGGAACTAAGTTACCTAAAGAACCTTGAAAAAACTTCAAATCATCTTCAGACAAATTTTTAAAGGGCTCCCATTCATCTAAATTAGGAGTTTGAGGAAATATATGCTCTATTGAAACTTTATCTTTTTCATTTTTAACAAATAATTCCCAATCTATCTTTTTGCTTCCTCTTTCCCTAACCAAACTCATTTCGTATTCATATAATAAATATCTTAAACCATTCCAAGCATAATATCCTTTACCATTTTTGAATAATCTTTCTAAATAATTTTTAAAATTAGATTCATTAATTCGGTTATTCTCTTTATTTGGGAATATCCATTCATCCATGTTCAATCTTATTTCTTTAATTATTTGTTCGATTGATATTTTATCATTTCTCAATTCTCTCGCGTAACCATAAAACTCACTATTTCTATAACTAGAAAAAGCTCTACTTAATCTAAAACAAATGAAAATAAATCTCTCTATTTCTTTAAACAATTTTATTCTTTGTTCACTTGTTGTTTTTTTTGATAAAAATGAAGAAGTTACTAAGGGTCTAAAATAGAGCATATATTTCCTCAAACTCCTAATTTAGATGAATGGGAGCCCTTTAA
>DAWM01000023.1 GCA_002505945.1 Candidatus Woesearchaeota archaeon UBA119 | reverse complement strand
CCCTAGATGAATCGGAGATACTGAATCAACCCTCACTTTTACATTTGCATTTTAATTGTTATCCAAAATATATTTAATAAAAAACACTTTAAATAAAATAGAATAAAAGATATTAATATTATTTAGTTAAATATCATATCTATTTATAAAACTAAAGGATATATTATGTACTAGATAACAATTGTTAATTAAATATTTGATAAAAATAATTTTAACAAAAAGGCAAAGATAGTATTTTAAAGATTCATCAAAATCTAAAAAAGTAATTTTTTGTTTTTTACGATCTTTGATTGATTTATACATAAAAATTCAATAAATATCTAATCTATAATATATCATCAATAAGATGTAAATTATTTAATCTATAACTGTTAGTTTTAATAGTTATCTATAATATATTCTGAAATACATAAATATCGCATCAAATCCATGAAAATCCTGTTTTTCAGCCTAAAAAAGAAAGTTTTATATAGTATTTCTCATGTTATTTCCAATAAGGGAACCCATATTGGAATGAAAATGGCAAGAAAAACCAAGAAAGGCAGCCCAACTGACAAAGATTCCACTGCGATATATGTAAGGGTATCAACTGAAGAACAAGCAAGGGAAGGTATTTCTATAAGTGCACAAAAGGAACGTTTGATTGCTTTTGCAAAAGCAAAGGATTTCAATGTAACAAAGATATATGCTGATGAAGGATATAGCGCAGGTAGCATGAAAAGGCCAATGTTTCAGCAATTGATTGAAGATGCAGAAAAAGGGCTTTTTTCAAATATATTGGTTTATAAGGTAGATAGATTTTCAAGAAACCTAAAGGACCTTATTACATTATTAGATGAGTTCAAAAATAATGGAATTAACTTTATTTCGGCAACTGAGCCAATAGATACAACAAGTGCTATTGGAAACGCCTTTATGCAGATAATCGGAGTATTTGCTGAGCTAGAACGAGGAATGGTTGCTGAGAGGGTTTCTATGGCCTTTGACAAGAAGAAAAATGCAAGAGAATACTTTGCAAGGCCTCCATTAGGTTATAAATTTTCTGATAAAAGATTAGTGGTTGATGAAGAAGAAATGGAAAAAGTAAGAGACATATTTGAAAGTCGGGCTAAGGGAGAAAACTATATTTCAATATGTGCTCGACATAAAATCCCAGTTTCTACTTTCTATCATATCATAAAGAATCCTGTATATATCGGATTAATTCGCTTTAAGGATGAGGTTATAAGAGGAGATTTTCCTCCTATTATTGATAAGAATCTCTTTTTCCAGGCGCATTCTGCTAATATGCAATATGCTCAAATGAGTTAAGTGATATTTTAAACTAGAGGTTGTAACGATATAAGATTTTCTAGTTAAAGACTAATTATTTTAGACTTTCTTAATTATATTTAATATAGAAAATACTTTAAGAAATACCCATTACCATATATATATTTCAGAAAATATTAAAACCAAAAAGTGAGAGTTAGTTCAATTTCTTCCGCTTTACAATCCCTTTGAAGAAAGAGGACATGTTTGCGAGAAGATAGAGTAATGAGGAGAGCACAACATTAGTCATAACTACAGTATTTAACTTAAACATTTCTCGTCTTTTTCTTTCTTCATGTTCCCTTTTTGCTTCATTGTACATCTCTATTGTTTTATTAATAACATTCTGCCAATCAAACATCTTTGAGCTTTCATGCGCATTCTTGCACATCTGGTCGTACTTTTCTTCATTAAGTGAGGTTATCTCCTTTATCTTCTCTGCAAACTCTTTTGGCGAGGCATTCTTGGGCAGCCGATAGCCGTTTTCTCCATCCTTAATGAGTTCATCAACTGTTTCATTTGACAACCCTACAACAGGAGTGCCAGATGCTAATGCCTCTATAACAACTAAACTTTGAACCTCTAATGTGGCTGCTGAAACTAGAATATGGGCTTTTCCATAAAGTTCGGGAATGTTTTCATAAGGAAATGAGCCAAGTAATTTTACATTTTTTAGCTTAAGGGTGTTAATTTTATGCTTAAGCAGTTCTAAATAACTCTTATATAAAGGAGGACCAGCCAGAAGCAGCTTGTAGTTTGAAGGTAAATACTTCATTACTTCAATAAGAAATTCCTGGTTCTTCCTTGCAGATAAGTATCCTACAAAAATGAGTCTGATTTCTTTCTCGGATATCTTAGGATGGTCTTTATTATAAAACCGCTGTAGGTTTTTTCCATTTGGGATTATATGCAATTTATGGTAATCAGCAACATGTTCATGGTCCTCATAGGAGTATTTATTTAATGTTACTATGCCATCACAAAACTTAAGATATGATTTAAAATAGGGTTTAAGAATTGTTTTATTCAGCATACTATTAATGGGCTTAGCAATCTTTCCTGGAAGTGAGTATAATAATGCCTTGGTGGGTAGAACATGACCAGTATAAAAGAAGGGGATACCATGTTCAGAGGCGTATTTAAGAGCCACTGTATCTATATTAACAGGCTGGTGTGAATGAATTACATCTGGAGAAAATCTTTCAATGAAATTATAAAATTCCTTCTTATTCTTAGGAGACCACCATGAGAAAGAGACTTCTCTTGATTTCATCGAAGTGAAGCTTTTAATTCCATATATAGAAAGATTTCCTCTTACTTCAATAATACCGGTTTTTTCTGCCGGGCAAACCAGGGCAACCTCATACTCTTTAGAAAATGCTTCTGCCATGTCATAGGCAACCCTTCCTGTTCCTCCACCATAACCTTCTACAAATGCTGTTATTATCAGGATTCTCATATCTTACACCATTTAAATCGGAGTTGGTCTTAACCTACATAATTCATAGCTTTGTGTCTTTTGATATCAGATGCATCTTTTGCACTGGAAAGAATCTTCTTTAATTTCTTCTCAAATGCTTGTGCTTTGTTAATCAATGGCTTTACATCGACATCTAAGTCCAGGATTTGGTTCAAATCTTTAACTATTAAAGCAGCACTCTTACTATCTGGCAGCCCCATATGTGTTTCTACAAACAGGCAGGTTTGGGGGACAGTTTCATTTTTTATCAACAAAGAAGAGGTTACCCCAAACACAATCCCGTTCTCCAAAGGTTTTGTCCCTATCTTCTCTAAGTCTTTCTTATTCTTATCGGTTGTTGTATAGAAGAATGTTTTTGGATTCTGAGTCTTCGCAGGGACACCCTCAATACTTATTATATGCTCTGTCTGGGTCTTCTTGCAGAGTTCTATTATATTATCGCTCAAGTCCCATTCAAATCCTTTTGCCATTGTCAAGCCATGGATAAGCATAAGGTTTTTCTTCTTGGCATAAAAAACCCCAAAAGGCTGGACAATCTCTTTATTATGAATAGCCACTATTGGTGGCATGTTGTCAAGGATAATCTTGCCAATAAGCTTAGCATTAAGATGCTCTATAAGGTATTCAGTTACAATGCTCGCTACAAGGCCAACACCAGGAAAGCCTTCAATAATCGTTGGTTTTTTAGGTACTTCTTTGAGTTCCAGCATAATAATTTCACCCATCCAAAAGTATAGAGAACTCTTTATTAATCTTTTGTTTTAATATTTCTTTAATGATCCAGCTTAGCTTCTTCTAAGACTTTCTCTTGTTCTTCCTTTGGAAGATTCTCCAACCATATTCTATCATATCCTTCTCCGGTGCCTTTCCCTGTTCTTTCTATATATTCCTTATATTTTCTCCACATCTCTGAATCACACCAATACTTGTCAAGGATCTTTCCTGTTTCTTCTGCATACCTGTCCATTTTAGAGGAGAGTTCTTCTTCTAGTAAAAGATGCGATGTCTTATCTGTAGGAACAGCACCATTGTTCTTTACTACTTCTCTTAATCTTTCAGGGTAATCAATTATCATACAAGGTCTTAGAAGATTTTTGCTTACTGGCTGACCAAGTCTGATATCATTGAAGTAACGCGAATTCCACGCCTCCTTAAGTGAAACATCATGTAAATTATGTTTTGCAAAATGCGCAAACACACATGGCTCTAAGTCTCCAGAAGGAACAACCTGAGCATATTTTCTAGCTGCAATACATCCTTTAACTGCTGGCGCATCATTCCAGAAATCCATTGAGAATAAGGGATTTTCTTCTCTATATCTCTTAATAAACTTACCATAGTTCAATCTTTGTTCTCCTGTCGGCATATCATCTAAAGAAGGATATTGGCCAACAGGCATACAGACGAAAGTCCATGAGAAGAGAGCGCCTTTATCAATAAGCCAGTCATAGAACTTAGGGTCAGTAAGAGTCTTATAATTGCTGTTTGTCAATACTAAAGACACACCAAATGGAATGTTTTCATTCTTTAATCTCTCCATTCCTGCAACAACCTTCTCATAGGCCCCTTCCCCTCTCATCTCATCAGTTTCTTTTTCATAACCGTCTATGCTAAACACCGGAATCATGTTTTTGTTTAGATTCAAATAATCAACTAAATAATCATCCACAGTCGTGCCATTCGTGAAGAATTGAAACTCACTTTCTGGGTGATTTAGAAGAACCTCTCTGTATCCTGGTCTTTTGAAAAGCAAACTTGGTTCCCCTCCCAATAATGTAAAGAAATGCGTACCCATCTCTTCTGCTTGATTGATGATATCATCCAAGAACTCTGGTTCCATCTCAAGAGTGTTTTTCCTTCGGTCTATAGTTTTCTTAATTTCTCCATTTTCTCCCCTCATATAACTTTTAGCCCAACATATCCTGCAATCCCTATTGCAAGCCCAGCTTGGATTGATTAAAAGAGTAAAAGGAGCTTGAAACTCTCCTTCTTTAGTCTGTTGCTCAGCTTTATCTTGCCATTCTGCCCCCGCCCTCAGAATAAAATTGTATAGAAAGGTCTTTACATAACCAGGATCCTTATCAAATAATCTTTTAAACATCTTATAGGGCCCTTCTTTATTAGCTAATGTCCAGTCCACCATATTTGACAAACCTTTTCCTTCACTTCTGTCAAATCGCTTTAAGGTTTTGAGGACCTTTTCTAATCCTCCCGGGATGTTTCTGGAAATAAATAGAGTAGAATTGACGAAAGATGTAATCTTTGGATATTTCTTAAATTGACTCCAAGCCTTTCTAGATTTACTGATCTTTTTTTTATTTTCCTCTATAAATCCAGCTAGCTCTTCTGAATAGCTCTTGTTTGATTCAGCCATCATAACCCCCCTTTTTCTTAAATTAAACAGTTATTATATATAAAAATATCTCTATTTAAGTTAAATACCGCAAAATATTTATGCACAAAAATTCGCAAGAGGGGTATAGGATTTAACACGCCGCTCTTCAGGATGAATATTTGGCATCCTAAAAATCCACTCACTGTGGATTTTTGTGATTTTAATGAGGGAGTCAAGAGAATATGAAATGCGAGATATGTAATAAGAAACTGAAAGAAACCTTCTTGGGCAAGTATGAAGGCATGAATCTAAAGGATGAGAAAGGCAAGCTTCACTGGGTTTGTCCGGAATGCCAAGATACCTTAAACAATGACAAGAAAGCAATTCTTGAGAAGATTAAGGGTAAGTGAGGTGGAACCTTGTTATTTGATGTCCATGCCCATTTAGAATTTAATGAAATGTACAAGACGCCCATAGATGATATAATGAAGCAATGTAAAAAGAATAAGATGGGCAAGGTTGTTAGTGCTGGTATTGATTTAGCCTCAAATAGATTTTCTTTAGAGCTTTCTCAGAAATATCCCAATCTTGTTCTTTGCGGACTTGGGCTGCATCCTGAAACGGTTGCTCAAGATCTTTCTGAAGCAAAAAAATGCTATCAATTTATCAAAGAAAATATTAAGAATGCAAAAGCCATCTCAGAGATTGGCTTGGATGGAAAGTATCCGAGCATGTCAAGGCAAAAGGAGTATTTTATTGATTTAATCAAACAAGGTATAAAGAATAGGCTTCCTTTAATAATACATACAAGGAAAGCAGAAAAAGAGGTTATTGAAATCATAGAAGAGCATATAAAGGGGAAGCATCCTATAATATTACATTGTTTTTCTGGTAAGAAATCCCTTATCCAGAGAGGGATTGATAATGGCTGGTATTTTTCTATCCCTCCTAATGTGGTCAGAAGCCAACACTTTCAGATGCTTGTTCAACTTTGCCCGTTGAGGCAGCTTTTAACGGAAACAGATTCTCCTTTTCTTGCTCCTTTTTCGGGTGAGGTAAATTACCCATGGAATGTGTCTTATTCTATTAAGAAGATTGCTGAGATAAAAGGGTTGGATGAAAAGGAAGCTGAGAATATTATTCAGATGAATTTTCAGGCAATTTTTTAGATTTTCTTCTCCTGAAGATGCTTTTATAATAGCTGACATGCCAGAATATGTGAAATATAGAGATAACTAGCATGACTATGCCTGATTCAATATGTAATCTGTTTATGTTCATACCAAAGGTCCAAAACAAGCCATATTCCAATACAAGGAGATATTGAATAGATGTTATTGCAACAACGATGAAAGAAATGGTTAAGGCGACATTCCAAATCATTTTATGACTGTCAAAGGAAATGACTTTCTTTCTGGCCAAAAAAAGTGAAATCAGGTATAAGACTACCAAAACAAGGGTTATCTGAAGGGGGTAATAAGATGATGTTTTAGTGGAAACAGTCCTTCCTAATTGAGAAGTAGATGATTTTGGAAGAAGCAATAAGAATACAACAAATACCATGAAAATTGATTTCTTATTCATAATCTCTTTTTGTTAAAGGCAATTAATAAAACTTACGCTTGATAAAAAAAATAAAGAAAACCTATAAAAACACCTATGCTTTTATCCTATAGTATGAATCATAATTTAGGAAAAGCAGTAATCAAAGCTGCCAAGGGCTTATGGAAGACCTTTCCCATAATGATTGGAACTATCTTGCTTATCAGCTTAATCTCGGTTTTAATCCCGAAAGCTTTCTATGCTTCTGTTTTTGGGGATAATTGGTTTATCAATGCTATTATTGGAGGTTCAGTTGGCAGTATCTCTGCTGGGAATCCAGTCTCAAGCTATATCATTAGTGGAGAACTCCTTGACTTAGGTATCAGTTTGATGGCTGTTACTGCTTTCTTAGTGGCTTGGGTTACTGTAGGAATTATCCAGTTGCCGGCAGAATCATCAATATTGGGAATGAAATTTGCATTGTTAAGAAACATATCGGCTTTTGTATTGGCAATAGTTGTGTCTATTGTGACAATCTTGATTTATAATGTGATATAATATGGCAAAAAGAAATAACAAGAGGCTTTCAGGAGCATGGTATTTCCTGATATTAGTGATGATTGGCTATCTAGTCTTGTTCTTAATTAAGTCAGAGCTTTTTTTCGCTAGTTTAGAGTATTTCTTAGGCATTCTTTTGAAGATAATCCCTGTTTTTATTGTTGTATTCGTGTTAATGGCTTTGGTGAATTACTTTATCTCGCCAAAGTTTGTTATGAAGCATCTTAAAGAAAAAGGAATTAAAAAGTGGTTCTTTATAGTTGTTGGAGGCATTCTTTCTTCTGGCCCTATTTATATGTGGTATCCTCTATTAGCAGAATTGCAGAAAAAGGGGTTGAGTAATGGATTGGTGGCTTGCTTTTTGTACAATAGAGCAATTAAACTGCCCCTTTTGCCTATCGCGATTTTCTATTTCGGACTTAAATATGTTATATTGCTAACCTTGGTAATGATTATTTTTTCTATTCTTCAAGGAATGTTAATTGATAGGATTATGAAACCAAGAATCACTTCTTCCTAAAGTTTTATTAACCTATTGTGTGCCATATGAACAAAATGACAAAAAGAAATCAAATCTATAGATGTGAGGTATGCGGGAATGTTGTAGAGGTTGTTAATGAAGGAGTAGGAGAATTGGTTTGTTGTGGTCAGCCGATGAAATTACTTGAGGCGAAATCTGAAGAGGAGGGAACAGAGAAACATAAACCCGTGATTGAAAGAGAGGGAAATGATGTAAGAGTAATAGTGGGAAGTGTTGAGCATCCTATGGAGGAGAAGCATTTTATCGAGTTGATTGAACTGGTTAAGGATGACAGGGTTCTGAAAAGCAGGCTTCTTTATCCTGGAGATAAAGCAATAGCCTACTTTAAATGTGAAGAGCAAGGAATTGAAGCAAGAGCCTTTTGCAATGTTCACGGCCTTTGGAAGAATTAATCTTTTCTTTTTTCTTTTTCTTATTGACTTAAACAAAATATTTAAAAACTAGAGCCAAGACCTCTTTCCCACGCCCGGTTGGTGTAGTCCGGCCAATCATATCGCCCTCTCGAGGCGATGACTCGGGTTCAAATCCCGAACCGGGCATTCTTCTATTAGAAAGCTTTTTAAAACATTACAATATTATTTCATTGATTAAAATGCGAGATAGGATCATTCTTTCAACTGATAAAAGAGAGGAATTAGTAGATATCACTCAAGAGGTAGATGAAAAGGTCAAAAAAGCTGGAATAAAAGAAGGGATATGTAGTCTCTTCGTAAAGCATGCAAGTGCTGCAATAACAATCAATGAGAACTATGATCCTAACCTCTGCGATGACTTCCTCAATCTACTTAGAGATAAAATCCCTCAAGGCAAGTGGAAGCATGACAGAGTTGATGGTAATGGGGATGCTCACCTGAAATCTGCTATTATCGGACCATCTATAAGTGTGCCGATAAGCAACGGCCAGATTGAGTTAGGAAGATGGCAGAGTATTATGTTCTGTGAGTTTGATGGACCTAGAAGTAATAGAGAGATATTATTAACATTAATATCTGATTAAAGCAATTTCTGAACAATATTCCAAATCTCTTCATGGATGTCTTCAGGGGTGCGCAGATTGCCCTTAGGGCTGCAATCTACGATTTCCCAGTTATATTTCTTAGCTACATACAAATAAGTCTCCTGGGCTGCTCTAAGATGCTCTACATCCCTTTCCAATAAATCCTTAGGGTCCCCTGTTACATAATCCTTCTTCTTTCTTCCTGCAACTAACCTCTGAGCAATCTCCGGATTCATCTTTAACAAAATTATCTTGTCAGGCCTAGGAAGCCCATAAACATTGTATTCAAGGTTATCCAGCCAAGCAAGAAACTCATCTCTCTGCTCTTTATCCTTAACCTGAGCAGCTTGGTGTCCCATATTTGATGAGGTATAGCGATTGGCAACGACAAATCTCCCTTGTTGCAGAGCTTCTTTAATCTCATCGCAAGCACAGAATCTATCAAAGGCAAAGAAAATAGATGATATTCTCGGGTTAATTTCTTTCAAAGAACCAAGCTTGCTATTAAGGTATTGCTCAACAGCCCAAGCGCTTGGCTTCCCATATCTTGGGAAATCAATATATTTTATATTCTCGTAGCCTTCCCGCTTCAAGCGTTCAATTAGCATCTTGGTTTGTGTTTCCTTCCCTGTCCCATCCACTCCTTCAATAACAATTAATTTTCCTCTCATTTTCAACCATCTCTTTGTAATCTTATTTATTTAAATCTGTCTATTCAGTTGCCATAAAGAATGGAAAGTTATAAAAATATGCTGTTGAGAACCAAATGCCTACGAGGTGAATATAATGCCATTTGATCCGAATTTAGATAAGGAAGTAGATAAAAGAGAAAAGGAATTTGAGAGCACAAAACTGATTGTCTCTATAAAAAGTTATAATGAAGGCCAACCAAAGGTACAGATATCAAGGCAGAACAGAAATGATGACGGTTGGATATTCTCTAAGGTAGGAAGACTCACAAAAGAGGAAGCA
>DAWM01000033.1:6121-8210 GCA_002505945.1 Candidatus Woesearchaeota archaeon UBA119 | reverse complement strand
CGTTGTGGTGCTCCCCCGCCAATTCCTTTAAGTTTCAGCCTTGCGACCGTACTCCCCAGGCGGTGGGTTTAACGCCTTCGCTACGATACTGGATATCCTTGCGGAAATCCAATATCTAACCCACAGTGTTTACTGCCAGGACTACAGGGGTATCTAATCCCTTTCGCTCCCCTGGCCTTCGTCCCTCACCGTCAGATTTGTTCCCGCTGGACGCCTTCGCCACAGGTGGTCTTTCAGGGCTTATAGCATTTTACCGCTCCCCCTGAAATACCTCCAACGCTTCCCAATCTCTAGTTTGACAGTTTCCCCTGCTCGCCTTAGGTTAAGCCCAAGGATTTCACAGAGAATTTACCAAACCGGCTACGAACGCTTTAGGCCCAATAATCGCGACTCCCACTAGCAGCGCCGGTGTTACCGCGGCGGCTGGCACCGGTCTTACCCACTGCTTATTCTATGAGGACCTTACCCTCATAAAAAGCCAGCGTTTCCACTGGCACTGGGGGTTCCCTTATCACACTTTCGTGCATTGTAAAGGTCTCGCGCCTGCTGCACCCCTTAGGGCTAGGACCAGTATCTCAGGGTCCTTCTCGGGGCTCCCTCTCTCAAGGCCCCTACGGATCTTCGGCTTGGTGGGCCGTTACCCCGCCAACAACCTAATCCGCCGCCGACTCATCTTTAGGCGCCGAAGCTTTCGGGGATACATCATTCCAGAAAGTATCCCTTATTGGATGTTAGCCTCAGTTTCCCGAGATTATCTCCAACCTAAAGGCAGATTATCGACGTGTTACTGAGCAGTTCGCCGAGAGCACGAGGCTCTCTAACTTGCATGGCTTAGTCGAACCCCCATAGCAGCAGTCTCCCGCAGGATCAACGGGTATGCGATCATATGGTCACAAGACTACTTCTACAAGGTTTGTTAGAATTTCTCTTTCGAGACAACCTACATCGTACTTGACAATGGTGTCAAGTATTCATAAGCGTAATTAAAAAGATTTAGGTGGTGATAAAAAGCTCGGCACGCTAATATGCGAGCGAAATAGTGGAGGTCTCTTCATTTTATAAACTTTTCGCTTTATTTAAGTGAAGACGTTAAAGAAGATTATTCCATTGTTTTGGCTTCAACATTCTTTAGCTCAAAGAACTTGTTGGAGAATTTTATAGCAATGGTTGAGACTATAATACTTATCAAGAGAAAGCTGAGGATTAAATCAAGGGAAGACTGAATTCCCGGAATATTACTCATTGAAAGTACGAAAGCAACGACTGCAACTGCAATGCCTTTAGGAGCGTTCAAAGCCATAAAGAGCTTCTCCTTAGCCGTCTCATTTCCTTTATGCAACGAAATGTTCAAAGCAATCCATCTTATAAAGAGGTAGAGAGCGAATAGCCCTAAAACCTTAACCCAGAAAGTAATGTTGAATGGTATGTTAATTAGGAATCCAATTAATATGAAGACCAATATCTCCAATGATATTGATAGAACAGAGGAAAAATTAGCAATCTTTGTTTTGTGTTTTAAGAAGCTGTTTCCGAATATCAAGCCTAAAACTGTGACGGCGAGAACCCCATTTCCCTCTAATCTCTCAGCTAATATATATGTTGCAAGGGCTGTAGCCAACAGGATGACTGGCGCTATCCTCTTTTTTTGGTTTTTCTTCATAACCTTTAACAATATGATTCCAAACAACACCCCCGTTCCAATTCCAGCGATAACCTTCATCAGTATTGCTCTTCCAAATAAAGTTACCAACGCTCCTTTACCTGATGTTGTGTTTAGGAAATCCACCACCAAAAAAGGAAGTAGAACATTTAGAGGGGTATTAACAATAGATTCTACCTCCAATGTTTTTATTATCTTATTGGCGTTCTTCTTGAAAGCAGAAAGCACCACATCCGGAGAGGTGCCACACATTGCAGTTGTAAAGATTAGGATTATAGGCCAGCTAAGTTCATTGAAGAAAAGTTTAGTTAATGGAGTCAGCAAAACCACAGTAAGAAAAGTGAATGTAAGCGTTATCTTTAAGGCCGTGCTGGATACACTATCAACCTCTTTTAACCTGAAATGGGAAGCAGACTCAAACACGATTAT
>DAWM01000033.1:4961-5951 GCA_002505945.1 Candidatus Woesearchaeota archaeon UBA119 | reverse complement strand
CCAAACACGATTATAGCTAATGCCAGGATGCCCATCCCTGTCAAGAAATACGGGTCAAAGTTCATCAATTGCTCTTCAGGAGCAATAGGATTAGGGGTGTAGTTCAGGAGTATTCCCACAGTTATAAGAAGAAGCACATTAGAAATCTTTATTTTGTAGGAGAAATATGTAATGATTATTCCAGTTATAAGTAGGACAGCAATATAACCCAAGTAGGTAAGCGGATCCATATCTTAAAAAGGAACAGTTCTATTTAAAAAGTTTTCTTCTTATCTTCTTAGGGATAGTATTCTCTAAGGATTTGTTCTAATTCTTCCTGACTTTGATTAGTAAGAGAACTGATCTTTTTCTTATTCTCCACATAACTCAGAGCAAGACTGGCGAACCCTGCTCCTAAAAGGTATTTCAAGGGATCCCAAGGCATATCAACCGGATTCTGAGAGCCGGTTATTTTTCCTGCTAGATTGTATATCTCATCAATGTAGCCAAAACCTGTTGCAAAGATATAGCCAGGAAATATTCTGTTTACGGATTTATCAAATCCCAATTTCTTACCAACCTTGGTATCCTGCAGCAACTTACCTAGCTCGTTAGAACCTACTACAGCTATTGCCCCAGATGTGCCTTCTGGCGCCCCTCCAATTACCCAGTCTCGCATGAAATCAGAAATAGAGCTCAGGCCCAGCTTGTATTTCATGTTGGCATAGTACAAGCCAAAACTGGAGATGAAAGAGGAAGAAGTAACAAAATTGAACCAATCCTTAATCTTAGTCATGAGATTCTGTGAATTCTTAAGTTCTTTGTCTGTCATATTTTCTTGGTAGAAGCCAATCCCTTTTAAAAATTATTATGTGTTTTCTTTGGTTTATCATAATTTATTTTTAAAAATAGATAGTTTTATATATGTGTTTATATAGAGTTTGTTATATGTGTGGTCGTAATCGTAAAGGATTTCAGTTATCCATGAACATGATTGTTGTTGTTGTGCTA
>DAWM01000033.1:617-4754 GCA_002505945.1 Candidatus Woesearchaeota archaeon UBA119 | reverse complement strand
ATTGGAGTTACGCTGATTGTTCAGTGGGGAAATCTTGTTGGAGATGAGATTCCAAAGATTATTAATCCAGATAAGGTAATTTGGTCTCCAGATTCGACTAATCCAGTGATGTTTAGTCCTTCTTCTCTGAGTGTAGATGCCGGGGATAATGAAGAACTTGTTTTACAAATCTATAATTATTTTGATGAAGATGTAAGTTGTAAAATCCAATTTGCTCCTGGGGAGAAGGATGATTTGGAGTTTGTCTACGCTTCTGCTAATAGACCTATTCCTCCAGGTATGGTGGGAGAATGGAAAATAAGTGTGGGAGCGCCTCGTTCTTTAACGTCAGATGTTTATGTATATACTGCAAACATTGACTGTGTTTCGTTTAAGAGCTCTAAAGATATCATGATAACAGTTGAGTAATTCTATTTTTTATTCTATAAATCTTTATATACGTCCCTGCCTTAAATATAAATAATGAAAAAAATCTTCAAGCTAATAATTTCTCTGTTAATCCCTATCTTAGTTGCAATGGGCGGCTCTTATTTTACCTCTATGTCTGTGGATAACTGGTATCAGCAGATAAACAAGCCTTTCTTCAACCCTCCTGGTTGGTTGTTTGGTCCGGTTTGGACAATTCTCTACCTTATGATGGGCTTTTCCTTTTATCTTATATGGAAGGATGATTCTGGAAAGGATAAAGGGGCAGCGCAGTTTTTCTTTTTCCTGCAACTCTTGTTTAATTTCTTGTGGTCTTTGCTCTTCTTTGGTTTGAGAAGTCCTTTTGTAGCCTTCGTAGATATTGTAATACTCTGGTTTGCTATTATATTGACTATAATCTCTTTCAGAAAGATATCAAGAACAGCTGCCTATTTGCTTTTGCCTTATCTACTTTGGGTCAGCTTTGCCATGATTTTAAATATTTCAATATTTCTTATAAATTAAAATGCGACTTTGGAGTATTCATCCCTGCTATTTAGACAGTAAGGGATTGGTGGCTTTGTGGAGAGAAGGCTTGTTAGCTAAGAAAGTGCTTGAAGGCAAGACAAAAGGATATAGAAATCATCCACAATTGATTCGCTTTAGGGCGTATGAAAAACCCCTCTTTGCAATTAACGCTTATCTTACTAATGTTCTTCTTGAAGCTGAAAAAAGAGGTTATCGCTTTGATTCTTCCAAGATTAATATTCTTAGAGCAAAAAGTCTCATCCTTGTTAACAGAGGTCAGCTTAGCTTTGAATTCCAGCATCTATTGGGTAAATTAAGGAAAAGGGATTTGGAGAAATATTATAACATAAAGGATACGGTTAATCTGGTCTCTAATCCAATCTTCAAAGTCATCCCTGGCAAAGTAGAAGAATGGGAGAAAGTATGATTTATTAACAATCGTTAATTTTAAATATCTCCTGCTTTTACTTTTTCTTATGCCACAGATGTTAAGACCGGAATTAGAGCATTGGTATGTTGTGCCATTCTTAAGGAAAACTATTGTTCAGTTCCTTAAATTAAAGGGTTTATCTCAGAAGGATATTGCCTTTCTTTTGGGGATTACGCCGCCTGCGATTAGCCAATACCTGAATAATAAGAGGGCTATCCTGCTTGAGAAGCAATGCCCTGCTGCTTCAAAGAAGATAAAAGCGATTATTGATAAGAGGATATCTCAGAAACAAAATGAGGAATTAAACCTTTTCAAGCTTCAGGCTGAGGTGTTGCGTGAACTGGAGGAAAAGAAGCTTATCTGCAAGATTCACAAGGCTATAGATGGGTTTGAGGAGTGTGATGCTGAAAGAAAATGAGGGGATGATTATGGAAAAGAAGATATATCTGGATAATGCTGCAACAACAAGGGTTGATGATGAAGTAGTTAAGGCAATGCTTCCTTTCTTTAATGAGGAGTATGGTAATCCTTCTTCGCTTCATGAGATGGGTATCAAAGCTCAGAGGGCTGTGGAGAATGCCAGGAAAACTATTGCCCGTGCTATTGGCGCGTCTCAAGAGGAAATTATCTTCACATCAGGCGCAACTGAGTCAGATAATCTGGCTGTGAAGGGCTATGTCAGGAAGCATAAAACTGACAAGTAAAACAAAATTATCACAACTAAGATTGAACATGATGCTGTCCTCAAGACCTGCAACCAATTAGCCAGAGAAGGCTTTGAGATTGTTTATCTCAATGTGGATAAAGAAGGGTTTATTGATTTTGAGCAATTGGAAAAAGAGCTTGATGATCAAGCCTTGCTTGTTTCTGTGATACATGGAAATAACGAGATAGGTGCAATACAAGATATCAAAAGAATAGGTAAACTCTGCAAGAAGCATAATGTTGTTTTTCATACAGATGCTACCCAGAGTTTCTGTAAGATTCCCTTAGATGTTAATGATATTCATATAGATATGCTTACTATGAATGGCCATAAGCTTCATGGGCCGAAAGGGATTGGCGCCTTATATATAAAATCAGGTATAAAGATAGATCCTTTGTATGGAGGAGGCGCTCATGAGTTCAGATTAAGACCAGGCACACATAATGTTCCAGGAATAGTTGGCTTTGCCAAGGCGGTTGAGATTCAGCAAAAGGATATCCAGAAGAATGCGAAGCAGGTCAAAGAATTGAGGGATTATATGGTTAAGCGGTTGTGTGATGAGATTGAAGAATGTTACTTGAATGGGCCTCAAGATTTGTCTTTGGATAAGAGGCTCCCAAATAACATTAATTTGAGATTCAGTTATATTGAAGGTGAATCCCTGTTGTTCAGGTTAAGCGATTTTGGGATTATGGCTTCTACCGGGAGTGCTTGTTCTTCAGCGAGTTTGAAGCCTAGCCATGTCCTTTTGGCTTTGGGTTTGCCCCATGAGAAGGCGCACGGATCTCTAAGATTGACACTTTCTAAGTATACCACAAAAGAGGAAGTGGATTATGCAGTTGAAAAGATAAAGAAGGTTGTAGAGGAGTTGAGGGAGATTAGCCCTCTTACTAAGAGGTGATTGTTTATGGCATTAGATTATACTGACAAGGTAATTGAGCTTTTTAGGAACCCAAAGAACGTTGGGGAGATTGAAAATCCTTCAGTAGAGGTTAAGGAAGGAAGTCCTGCCTGTGGTGATATTATCCAGGTGCAGATGAAGATTGATAAGGATAACAAGATACAGGATATAAAGTTTAAATCCTTTGGATGTGCCTCAAATATTGCTACTGCTTCTATGGCAACTGAGATGGTTAAAGGAAAGCATATAGATGAGGCCGAGAAGATAACCTGGAAGGATATAACTAAGGAATTGGGCGGACTGCCTTCTGTGAAGATACATTGTTCTGTTTTAGCGATAGATGCAATCCAGCAGGCTGTTGACAAATACAAGATTCAGAAAGGCTTAAGAAAGATAACTAAGGACAAGATAAACAAAGATTTTATAATAGATAAGCTGAGGCATGTTATAGATCCCTCAGTAGGCACTGATATCATTCGGCTTAAGGAAGTGCTTTATGTAAGGGTTGATAAGAAAGGGGATAAGGCGGATGTGCTTATAGAACTGACTCATCCAGAGGAAAGAGAGTTTGAGTCTAATATAAAGCAGGAGATTGAGGAAAAGTTAGAATTTATCCCAGGGATAGGTAAGATACAGGTTGAATTCAAGGATCATGCTCCTAATCCTAAATCCCCTAAAGGAATTTGAAAAGGTGATTTTTGTGGAAGGTTCAGATAATAAGATTACAAAGACGCAGGTGTTGGATGCTCTTTCAGAGGTTTATGACCCCGAGATTCCAATAAACATCGTGGATTTAGGGCTCATTTATGAGGTAAAGGTAGAAGGGGAAAAAATCAATGTGCTTATGACGGTAACATCACCTCATTGCCCTATGGGCCAGTTCATTGTTTCTATGGCTGAGGAGAAGCTCAAAGAGAAGTTCTCAGGTGCAGAGGTAGAGGTTAAGCTTACCTTCTCTCCACCTTGGACGCCTGATAGAATAAAGAAATCCGCTAAGGAGAAACTTAATCTTTGAAATGAAACTTGATGAATATCAGGAAAAATCTGCTTCTACAGACTTAAAAACCTCTATTGCTGGAGACAGAATCGCTTATGCACAAAAATTCACAATTTTTGTGTGGGGTTTAACACCCAGCCATTTAGGGTGAATTTTTGGCATCCTAAAAA
>DAWM01000033.1:0-375 GCA_002505945.1 Candidatus Woesearchaeota archaeon UBA119 | reverse complement strand
TACCTTTAGGTTGGGGTGTGACACTCGCGGTGGATTTTTATGATGATGTGCTTGGATTAGTAGATGAAGCAGGCGAGGTTGCAGGCAAGCTCAAGAAGCTTTACAGGGACAAAAAAGGTATTTTAGATGATGATTATAAGAAACTCATTGCTAAGGAGCTTGGAGATGTCTTATGGTATCTTTCCGCTCTATCCCGCAAGCTGGGCTTCTCCCTTTCAGAGATAGCTGAAATGAATCTTGAAAAGTTAAACTCAAGGAAAGAAAGAGGAAGGCTTCATGGAGATGGGGACAATAGATAGCAATGATTAAGATACTTTATTAAATATATCTTCTAATTTATAGTCTTTATTTTTGATTGTTTTATTTAACTTATTT
>DAWM01000042.1:1647-2697 GCA_002505945.1 Candidatus Woesearchaeota archaeon UBA119 | reverse complement strand
GGCTGATGGATTGTGTTAACCCGATTCACTAGTTCATCAGTTCACGAGTTCACCATTTTACTCCACATATACATTGTAAAATCTTTTGTAATACCCGTTCATTCTGAGCAGTTCCTGATGCGTGCCCTCTTCTACTATCTTACCCTCTTCTAATACAAGTATCTTATCACAGCACCAGATTGTAGTTAATCGATGAGCAATGATAAACACAATCATGTCATCCGGAAGAGAGAAAATAGTGCGGTTAATAAATTCCTCACTTATACTGTCTATGTTAGAAGTTGCCTCGTCAAGAACTAATATCTTTGGCTTTTTCACCAGTGCTCGTGCAATAGCAATCCTCTGCTTCTGTCCGACAGATAAGTTTGCTCCTTTTTCTCCAACCTCTGTTTGATAGCCATCTGGCAGCCGGCGGATAAACTCATCCGCATAAGCCTGCCTTGCAGCTGAATAAATCTCTTCTTCACTCGCTCTCCCATTTCCGAATCTTATATTATTGTAAATCGTGTCATTAAAAAGATAGGGTTCTTGCTCTACAATCGCCACCTGCCTCCGCAAGGCTATCAATTCTGCGGTTGTTAGCCTTTTTCCATTTAACAAGATTCTGCCCTCGTCTACTTCATATAGACCGGCAAGGAGTCGGAGCAAAGTCGTCTTTCCACCACCAGAACTGCCAACAATACCTATCTTCTCACCTCTTTTTGCCCTGAAAGTTATCCCCTTTAAAACAGGGTTGTCTGAAATAGACTCGTCCCTTGGCTGAGATTTGGATATCGACTCTTCCTCTCTTTCCGGGCTGGTGTGGGAGATTGTCCCATAGGAAAAATGCACATTCTCAAATTCTAACTCCTCAAGCCTCTCTGGTAAGACAATCTCCTTATCTACCTTTTCTTCTGGCAGGTTGAACAGTTCTCGTACGCGTTCCAAAGCCATAAGTGCCTGCTGAATCTGTATATTGACATTGATAAGTCTGCTTGTTGGTCCAAAAAGATAGCCAACATAAGAATTAAATGCAATAAGATAGCCCAGTGTAAGCCTTCCCTCTATTAT
>DAWM01000042.1:0-1357 GCA_002505945.1 Candidatus Woesearchaeota archaeon UBA119 | reverse complement strand
TTATTGAGGAAGGATGTTTTGCCAAGTTTGATATTAGAACGAAATGCCTGCTTTGCTCTCCTGAAATATCGCAAAAGATTATGCTTAAGGAAGACTTTATTCAACTCCAGCATATTGAGTGATTCTTCCAATTGCCAGGTTGCTTTTGCATTATCCTCGTAGAATATTTTTGATTGCCTACGGATAACGCGGCTGAAATACACTGCTGACATAACAAAGAATGGCAAGATTGCCACAGATACAAGAGCCAATTTCCAGTGGATAATAAATATTACCACCGCGCCAACTAAAAAGGTGAGAACATCTCTTATTATTCTGATTACAGTATCAGCAAAAAGAGTGCGCAGTCTTCCTGTATCGTCATTTATGCGGGAAATAAGATACCCTGTGCCGTATTTCTTGCTTGTCTTGAGAGGGAGTTTGTTGATCTTTTCCAGTAAATCCAGCCTGATATCAAGGATTACCTTGTTATTGATTTTGTAAAACAACAAGCCTTGAAAATAGCCGACTATTTTCGTAAAGATTAACAAAGCCAGAACTAGCAAGATAAGAAAGATCAACTGCTGAACATTCTTTTCTGGTATGGTATGGTCTATTATATATCTTGTAATAAGGGGAGTGGGCAGTATAAGGATAGCAAGCAGGAATATAGAGATACCCCCAATAATCAGGCTGGCGGTATGTTTTTTGAAATATGGGGTGAGAAAGCGGAAGATAGGGTTAGAGCGCATTTGATCTGTTTGTAATTTGATTATATGGAAGACTAACCTTGCTGTCTAATATTTTTGTTCTCTTTTTCTTTTTCTCTTAATAACTGTTTATAACGGTTGATAATAAAATCCTCCACTGAAACTTCCATTAACCGCAGATGACATATTTTTTCTAAATCTTCTTCTTTTGTTTCTATTATTTTCTGACTGCAAGGGCCTAAACACATTGGAAGCAACTTACAATTTAAACACATTCTATTCTCAAATGGAGCCTTACCAAATCTTTTAAAGACTTTTTCAGGTTTCCATTTTATTGTCCCATCTTCCTGAAGATACCCCTCACTATTTTCTTTGGTAAAATTTCTTGCTGTACATTTATAGATATTTCCATCGTAATTAATTACCGCCTCATGCCATCTGTCAGCATAACATTTGTAACCTCGATATAGACTAAACCTAGCAGCCGAAGTTCTGAAACCTCTATTTTCACAGAAATCTATCTTTTCTCTTAATTTCTCATTAAGAGATATCCCTTCATCATAAGTTTGCCAAATACGCTGAAAATCCACAATAATCTTACTCCTATTTGCTTCAGGAAAATTTTCTATGATTTCCTCTATATCTTCCAATGTTTCATTTTCATAATT
>DAWM01000013.1 GCA_002505945.1 Candidatus Woesearchaeota archaeon UBA119 | reverse complement strand
CCTGCTTCTCAATAAGGTTCATCTTTTCCAACCTATCTAAAGTTCCAGGAGTATCTATAATCTGAATCTTCTGCTCTCTATGCTCAATATAGTTTATTAGAAGTTTTTTAGTTGTAAAGGAATAAGAGTTAATCTCAACATTTGCTCCAGTAAGCTTCTTCATCAAGGTAGATTTTCCCACATTAGGAAAACCGGCGATACAAACCGTGAAAAGATTTTCCTTTACCATAGGGAATTGCTTGATTTCTCTTCTATCTGCTTCAATCTCTCCAAAGACTTTGTCAAGCTGCCTCATCACAGAAGCGAATCGCCCAAAGGCCTCCTTCCTCAACCTTGCACTCTCGCTCGGTTTCTCAGTTTTCTTGAGCTTCTTTGTAATCTCTCTTTGTATCTTTTCAATCAATCCCTTAAAGTAATTAACCCTGCCAAGTCTTTTCTTATATTCATCTATCTCAACAAAACACCCAAAAAGCTTTTTCTTGAACTCAGAGAACTCCTCTACTTTAGGAAATTTATCAAGAATCTCCCCCAGTTTATTGGTAAGCACATTCCCTGCAATCTCTACCCTTGTGAGCTCAGCAACCTTAAACCATTTCTCCTTGGTCTTAGCTTTCTTGGAGATGTTGTCAATCCTTTTCTTGGCCCTCCCAAAAGCAAGGTTAATATAATCCTTCCCCTGCATAATCTCCGGCAACCTGTCTAAATCTTTCATATCTTCCTAGAAAAGCCTAATACTTAATATTGTTTTTGTTATGCAAAATACCACTTGTCAACAAGGTATGAAACTCGCAGTGGATTTTTAGGATAAGAGAAATAGCAGTGAACTTAGAAATTCTCAGACTTCTTGGTAAGCCTTGCAGCATAACCAGCGATGATGTTCCTGATTTTCTTGGATTTTATTGCGGCTATCTCTGCCAGTACCTCCTTGTTCTTCTCGTAATCAGTGGTAAATTTTTCCCCATGATGCTCAATAAGCTCCTTTGTCTTCCTTTTTATGTATGTAGTTTTTATTCTTCCCATTAAAGAAAGGGAATCTCATCCACTTTAAAAAGCTTTCGCCCTCATTGAATGCCCAGAAAAGATAGATAGTATGTTTGTGCATAATTGAGAGGGTGAATCCTGAGGATTTTAAGGCATATTCACTAATTGTAGTTTAATCTTGTATTAGGCAGTATGCTTATCTGTGTTATTTCGTATAACCTCATTAAAGGGATTTAAGCTTGCCCGTTATCATATCTATCCTTTTTTCATCATCCGGTCCAATCGCTAGGGCAGTCTCAGTGCCAGCAGGAATCTCAGTTCTGCCAGCATCCCTGACGATATATGCAATTAAACCTTCTTGGTCAGCTTGCTTCTTCAGCTCTACTAACTTATCAAGGTTATCAACTCCCAGAACAACCTTCTTCATGCCCTCTTTTCTCCACATCTCTATCTTCTCTTTTTCCCTTTTCAATGTTCTTAGCACTGCTTCCACAGAGGCATGGGAGGCCTGGACAGCACACTTCCCCTTACTCATCCCTAAATCTCGTCTTATAACAATCGCCTGCTTTGTTTCCATTTTATACTTTATTCATTTATTGTTTATATAGGCTTCTCTTAAACAAGCTTTTTCTCAGCCCTTCTCCCCAAAGGCAGCCATCTCTGGATTAATTCTGAGAATAGTAAAGGAACTATAAGATTTAGTATAATATTTGAGATTACAATCAGAGAGAATAGTTCTTGAGTTATCAGCATATTATCGTAGAACATCTTAACAATTACAATCCCTATACTAAATTTGGCTGAAAGCCCTATTCCCATCAGAATACTTTTCTTTGTTTTGAACCTCTTTCTTCCGGCAACCCACATAGCAAATACCTTTGCCCCCATTGTTAAAGCACTTATTCCGATAACCAGTCCAATAGAGGTTGAAATGTAAGGGGCATCAATACCTAAGCACACCCATAGGAAGAAGATAGGGGCGAAAAACCCATAGGACATTGTTTTAATCTCGCTTTCAATATACTTTAATCTCCTCTTAGGAATAAATGTCTTGAGGCTTATTCCTGCTAGAAGAGCTCCAAGCGGGGCAATCCCTGCAATATCCCCTATACCCAAGAAAAGGAAGAGCATTGCCATAGATACAAAGAAGATAACTTCAAGGTCATGAAATTGAAAACCCCTCCTTTGCTTCTCAAGCCCTCTCAATCCTGTTGTTAAGAGGAAAAGGGTTATGAAAGAGGCAGTAATTGTTAGCAGCCCTGTTTCAGTTTCACTGCTTGAACCAATAATAAAGACAGCTATGCTAAGGGATATAACCTCAAGGATATTATCTACGGCCCCAATACTCATAATGGTCTGGCCTATCTTTCTTTTGAGAAGCTTGAATTCGTCTAATATTGGCACTAAGATTGCTTCTCCTACCGTTGCGAATGAGAAAGCAATAACCAGAGAGAGAAACCATTCTGCCCCCATAACAAAATGAATGAAAAGACTTCCGAAAAAAGTCTCAAACAGCACGATAAAAAATGTAGTCTTGACAAGAAATCCTGTATGTTTCTTTGCATCCTTTAGGTCAATCTCAAATCCAATTATAAACAAGAGAAAATACATCCCAAGGTTAGCTAAAAACTCGAAAGTCTCCGAAGATGTTATAGCCTCAAAAGGATTCCAGAAGGCAAGCCCCACTCCCAGAATAAGAGAGGCAAATATCCAAGGAATCCTAATCTTCTCCAGTTGCCTTCCAATAACCAAAGTAAAGAAGAATACAATGCTCAGGAAGAGGAATATGTTAATCATAACCCTTTTTATTTGCTTAAACTTAAATGTTTTTCCCTTATCCATTCCTTAAAGGTTAAATTAGAATAGTTGGTATCCAATCGTATATATTGGAAGGAATAGTTGCCTGGAGAAAACAAAAAACTTTAAATATTGTGGTTTTTTATTATCTGGCAATGGTAACAAAACCGCTTGGCTTCAAAAAAACAGGAATCTTTATCCTCGTGGCATTTCTTTCTATCTTCTTTCTGTCGGGCTGTACCTTTTTGACAAACTCTTTGAATGATTCCCAGCTAGAGGTTATCACAAGTGTAATAAACAATATATCACGAAATCTCCCTGCATCTGAAGGAAAAGGGATTTATTCAGAACTTGAGGAACAAGGCATTCTTTCTAATCAAACTAAAGGAAATATTGTATTGTTAAATTTCTCTAATGTTACCATTCCATTAAACAAAGAGTATGAGATGCCGTTTAAGGCCTTCTGCAATGGAGTGGAAATCCCAATCAAGTATTATTCTCCAGTATCAAGAGAAGGAAAGATTACACTAAACGATTCATCCTCTTATATAATTGAATCACAGGTTAAGGTAGAATGTATGGGTGAAACAAAAGTCTATGAATATTTAATTAAACCCGAGAAACCCAACAATCCCCCAACGATTAGAGCACCCAATGAGGTGGCTGTGTTAGCGGGAAGGAGCATGAAGTTTTTCTATTACGTCTATGATCTTGATTCCGATTTTGTTAACTTTTGGATAGACGGTTGGAAAACATCTTTGGATTATACACCTACATTGGCTGATGTAGGTACTCATAAGATATTCCTTCATGCTTCAGACGGGGAGAACCACATAGAGAAAACAGTTTTGGTTCATGTTATAAATGGAGATTATTCCAATTTTTTCCAGCTTAACATTTTTAGGGCATAAGGTGAAGGTGAATAAAATGAATAAAGGTCTTTTGTTGGCAGTATTGATTATTGTAGCATTGGTCTTCTTAGCTTATTATCTAGATTCCTCTCAACTTCCCCAAGAAGGGGTTGATTATTATGTAGAAGCAAACGAAGG
>DAWM01000069.1:19211-25202 GCA_002505945.1 Candidatus Woesearchaeota archaeon UBA119 | reverse complement strand
TCCACTTGTCAAAGCGTGTGACATTCGTAGTGGATTTTTATGATATGAGGTTAAAATGGCACAGAAAAAACTAAAAAATTTCTTCAAGACTTTTTTAACAAAGGATAGGATATTCCAAAACAAGCAGGTTCTTCAATCCAATTACTTACCTGAAAATATCTTACACAGGGATGATCAAATCAATCTTTTGGCTAGCATCCTTGCACCTGCTCTGAATTTTGAGAAACCTTCAAATGTTTTTATTTATGGTAAGACTGGGACAGGTAAGACTGTAAGTGCTAATTATACTACTGATAATCTTCTTGATGTTGCTAAAGACCAAAATATGCCCATGAAGAAGATTTATATCAACTGCAAGCTTAAGAGGGTGGCTGATACTGAATATAGACTTATTGCTACCCTCATCAAGGAGTTCAGCGATATCTCTGTTCCTTTTACAGGATTGCCTACTGATGAGGTTTATAGGATTTTCTATGAAATTCTTGATAAGGAGAGGATGATGCTCATTATTATCTTAGATGAGATTGATCAGCTTGTGAGAAAAACAGGTGATGAATTCTTATATAACCTAACAAGGATAAATGCTGATTTGAAGAATTCTGTGATTAGTTTGATTGGTATTTCAAACGATTTGCTTTTCGTTGACAATCTTGATGCTAGAATCAAGTCTTCTTTAGGTGAAGAAGAATTGGTGTTTCCACCTTATGATGCTACTCAAATCCAAGACATTTTAAGGGAAAGGTCTATGAAGGCCTTTACTCAAGGAAGTGTAAAGGATGGTGTGATTGAGAAGTGTGCTGCTCTGGCTGCCAGAGAGCATGGTGATGCTAGAAGGGCTATTGATTTGTTGAGGATTGCTGGGGAGCTGGCTGAAAGGGATAACAAGGATGGCCTTTCTTTAGAGTATATAGACAAGGCGCAGCAGAAGATTGAATCTGATAGGGTGTTTGATGTTGTCTCTACCCAACCAAAACATTTTCAAGCGGTTTTGTTTTCTATTATCTGCTCAACCTCTAATTCCCCAAAGAGGGGTTTTGTTAGCAGCGGCACTGTTTATGATGAATATGTTGAGGTTTGTGAGAAGGCTGGTATCAGGCCTTTGACTCAAAGAAGGGTATCAAGTATTATTGCTGAACTGGATATGCTGGGCTTAATCAATGCTAATGTAATCTCTAGAGGTAGGGGAGGGAGAACTAAAGAGATTAAGCAGTCCATACCTCCTTCATTGTTGGGAAAGGTAACGGAGATTCTTAAGAAAAGTCTCGGTTTTTAATCTCTTTGATTGAGTGTTTTTTGTTTGGCGTTTTTTGAAGTCATTGATATTATCGAAATCATTTTTACTATTTTTTCAGTTGTTGGGTTTTGTTGAGTTTTGTTATTGATTGGTATATGATAATACTTTTATACTTGCGTAAAATGCACTAAAATGATGGCTAGCTCATTTAAATCGGAAAGAGAAGTGTATGAATTTTTCTCTTCTAAAAACATTCTTGTTTCTCCTGATTTGGTGGATTTTATTACTGAGAGGGGGATTGACAGGGAGCAGTGTGAGGCTCTGCTGGAAAACAATGATTTGAGCGATTGTGCTGTTATTAACAAGGATATGTTTGATAGCGTGTTATCCAAGCCTTTTATCCAGGTTAATTGGAAGGATTTTGAGAAGGCTTTGGTTTCCAAGGAGTTTGATGAGAATCCTGTGCTTTATTCTGGGTTTTTAAGGTATATTAATTCAATAGCGGGATCTGAGGAAGGCTCAGAAAGAAGCGAAGCTTCTTCTCCTTCTGTAGATAACTCTTCCAATATGAAAACTGCTTCATCTGGTTCGGTAGCTTCTTCATCTTCTTCATCATCTTCTCTATCATCTTCTCCATCTTCTTCACCTGCCCCTTCGTCTCAACACTATTCTTCATCTTTTAATTCTATTGATTCTGAAGCATCGGATTCTGATCAAAACCAGCTATCTTTAAGTAAGAAAATCGAGAAAAAAGCAAGCTCTCAGACGAATTCTGATGTTTCTGATAAAACAGCAGATGTTATGGATGATAGCAGGGAAGCTGATTTGGATGAGAAAAGGAGCGAAGGAAGCGAAGTAGCCTCTGAGACTCTGCCTAAATCTTTTGAATATGAACCTGAAGAGGAGTTGTTGAAGAAGAACCCTGATTACAATAACTTTGAGGTTATATTTAATTATGAGGAGCTGGATAAGAAAAGAGAAGTAGGAGATTTTGTTTCTTTATTGAGAAAAAGATATAACTTCTTGAAGTCTTTGTTGATGTCAAGGAATCATCTGAGTTCTTCAATTTCCATTAAAAGGTTGTTCTCTCCTTCATCCAGGCATGGCAATGATTCTGCTCGGATTATTGGTATGATATATGATATTAGAAAAACTGGAAAGGGTAATTATATGATTGAGGTGGAGGATCCTACTGGAAGTATCAGGGTTTTTGTGAGCAGCGACAACCCTGCTCTTGTTGAGGTTTGTCAGAAATTGGTTCCTGATGCTGTTATAGGTATTGAAGGAAGTTTCTCAAAGAAGATGTTGTTTGCTAACCAAATTTTTCTTCCTGGAGTTCCTATAAGTTCAAGATTGAAGAGAAGCCCGGATGATGCTTATGCTCTTTTTATTTCAGATATTCATGTTGGTTCTAATCAGTTTTTAAAAGAGGATTTTGAGAAGTTCCTTGCTTGGATAAGGGGAGAAAGGGGCAGTAAGGAGCAGAAGAGGCTGGCTTCTTTAGTGAAGTACATTTTCGTGGTGGGTGATTTAGTTGATGGCGTTGGCGTTTATCCTGGCCAGGATGCTGAGTTGGATGTAAAGGATATCCACGAACAGTATGATATTGTGGCTGAGTATCTTTCAAGGATTCCTCATGAAAAGAGAATCTTTGTCATTCCTGGGAATCACGATGCTGTTAGATTAGCTGAACCACAACCTGTTTTCCCAAAGCGATATGCTAAGCGTTTGTATCAAATGCCCAATGTTGAGATTTTGACTAATCCTTCCATGGTTAGGATACATAAGAAGGATGGATTTCCTGGTTTTGATGTTTTGATGTATCATGGTTATAGCTTTGATCATTATGTGGCTAATGTGGATGCTATAAGACAGGGCGGGGGATATGATAGGGCTGACTTAATTATGAGGTTCTTGCTTGATATGAGGCATCTTGCTCCTACTCATACATCTACTTTATTTGTTCCTGATAATAGGGATGATTATTTATTGATAAAGAAGGTTCCTGATTTTTTTGTTACTGGCCATATTCATAAGAGCTCGGTTTCCAATTATAATTCCACCACCCTTATTTGTGGGAGTTGTTGGCAGGATAGAACCTCTTTTCAGGAGAAAGTGGGGCATCACCCTGAGCCGTCCAAGGTTCCAATTGTGAATTTGCGGACAAGGGATGTCAAGCTCCTTTGTTTTGGTAAGGATTGATTTTCATTGTTTTTAATTAACTAAATTAAACTAAAGCATTGTTTATGGTTGAACTAAGATGATTATTACAAGCAAAAACATGAAGAAGTATTTTGAGGCGATTGACAAAGCCACTAAAAGGGCTTATGAGATTGCTCAAGATGCTAGGGGAAAGCATTATGATCCTAAGGATTATGTTGAGGTGAAGATTGCTAAAAACATGGCTGAAAGGGTTGTGGGGCTTATTTCTACTGTTACGGATGCTTTGGATAATGATGGTATTGTTAAGAGGATTGGAGAGTTGGAATCTATTTATGGGGTTTTGGATTGGCGTGTGGCTTTAATCATTGGAAAGGAGGTTGCTGAAGGTAAGTTTGGCAAGGTTGATTCAAAGAAAGAGGCGATTGAGCTTGGAATAAGGACTGGTTTTGCGTATCACACTGTTGGTATTGTAGCTGCTCCTTTAGAGGGCTTTACTGAATTGGAGATTAAGAAAAGAAGGGATGGTAAGGAATATTTGAGAATAAAGTTTTCTGGTCCGATAAGAGGGGCTGGCGGGACTGCTGCCTCTTTCTGTGTTATTCTTTCGGATTATATTAGGATTGCTATGGGCTTGAATGAGTATGATCCTGATGAACAAGAGGTAAAGAGATATGTGAGGGAGGTTAATGATTATAACGAAAGGGTTACTCCTTTGCAATACCATCCTTCGGATGATGAACTGGCTTACCTTATAGAGCATCTTCCTGTTGAGGTTGCTGGGGATCCAACTGAAAGAATAGAGGTTTCTAATTATAAGGATTTGGATAGGATTGAGACTAATAGGATTAGGGGTGGAATGGCTTTAGTGGTTTCTATGATTGCGCTTAAAGCTCCGAAGCTATGGAAAAGGCTGGGCGTATGGGGCAGGGAGTTTCAGCTGGATTGGCTTTGGCTTGATGACTTCATTTCTTTGCAGAAGAAGGTAAAATCTAAGTCTTCTGCCAAGAAGGAAGAGAAAAGCCCTTCAAAGATTTCTCCGAATTATAGTTATATTAGCGAGCTCGTAGCAGGAAGGCCTGTTTTCTCTTATCCTCTGGCTAGTGGTGGTTTTAGGTTAAGGTATGGTAGGACCAGAACCAGCGGTTTTTCCTCTGCTGCTATCCATCCTGCTACGATGGCGATCTGCGATGATTTTATTGCTGTAGGTACCCAATTAAAGATGGAAAGACCTGGAAAAGCAGCGGCAATTAGCGCTTGTGATTCTATTATGGGTCCAATTGTGCTTTTGAATGATGGCTCTGTTAGAAAGATTGATAGTTATAATGAGGGCAAGGCTGTAAAGAAGAGTGTTAAGGAGATTCTTTATATTGGAGATATCTTGTTCAATTATGGGGATTTTAGTGAGAATGGCCATCCTTTGGTGCCTGTAGGATATTGTGCTGAATGGTGGGTGGATGAACTAGAAAAGGCTGTAAGTGATATTATCGCTAAAGAAAAGGGAAAGAAGGAAGAGAATGGTTTTAATGGAAAAAAGGTTGAGGAGAAGGAGGTTGTTTCTTATCTAAAGAAGAATTTTCAACTTGAGAATCCTTTTATTTTTGATGATCCGCCAAATTATAAGGTAAGCTTTTCAATGGCTAAGGCCTTGTCAAAAGAACTTTCTATACCGCTTCATCCAGACTATATTTTTTTCTGGAAGGAGATTTCTGCTGATGATGTTTATGAGTTAATCAATCACATTTCCCAGCATTCTTCTTTGAAAAGGGATGCTACAAAGGCTAAGTTGGTTGTGTTTGCTTCTGATAAGAAAGAGGAATTCTCTAAGATAAAGAGGTTGTTTGAGCTGCTTGGTGTAGAGCATTCGTTTGTTAACAAGGAATATGTTGTTGTTAATGAGAAAGAGGCTTTCCCTTTCTTGTTTAATCTTGGGATTGATAAGGATAATATCCCTGCTTCTTGTAATTCCGCTCTTGCTAATATTAAAGGGTCTGATGAACTTAAATCAGGATTAGATGTTGTGAATCAGCTTTGTGATGTGAAGATAAGGGATTTATCGGGAACATTTGTTGGTTCTAGGATGGGCAGACCTGAGAAGGCAAAAGCAAGGGCCCTGAAAGGCAGTCCAAATGTGCTTTTTCCTGTTGGGAATGAGGGTGGCAGGTTAAGGAGTTTCAATGAAGCACTTAATAAGGGCAAGATTACAGCTGAGGCTCCGAAATATAGGTGTGAAGAGTGTGGCTATGAATCTGTTCATTCTGTTTGTGATAAGTGCAATAAGCCTGCGAAACAGATGTTTTATTGTCCTGGCTGTAAGGAGTGGATGTTTGAAAAAGAATGTAAAACGCATGGCGAGAACAAATGGTTTTGGAGGCAGGAGATTAATATTAAGCAGATTTATGATTATAATATTAAGAGGATTGGCTTGGGCCAGCCTCAGATGATAAAAGGGGTCAGGGGAACAAGCAACAAATACCATATCCCCGAGCATTTTGGTAAGGGAATAATAAGGGCGAAACACGGTGTTACTGTGAACAAGGACGGCACAATCCGATATGATATTAGTGAGCTTCCTATTACTCATTTTAAGCCTAAGG
>DAWM01000069.1:0-18993 GCA_002505945.1 Candidatus Woesearchaeota archaeon UBA119 | reverse complement strand
TTACTCATTTTAAGCCTAAGGAGATTAGGACTTCTGTAAAGAAACTAAAGGCTTTGGGATATACTGAAGATATAAAAGGGAATCCTTTGGTGGATGATGATCAAATCCTTGAATTGAGGCCCCAAGACCTTATTCTTCCAAGCGTTAAGGAGGGGTTTGAAGAAGGTGCTGATAAGGTTTTGGTGAGGATTGCCCGGTTCATAGATGATTTATTGGAAAAGTTTTATGGGATGAAGCCGTATTATAATCTTAAGAATTCTGATGACTTGATTGGACAGCTTGTTGTGGGACTAGCACCCCATATTTCTTGCGGAATGGTTGGTAGGATAATTGGTTTTTCAGATACCCAGGCATTCTTTGCTTCCCCTATGTTTCATGCTGCTTTAAGAAGGGATTGTGATGGCGATGAGGCTTGTGTATTGCTTTTGATGGACGCTTTCTTGAATTTCTCCCAGCAATATCTTCCAGATAGAAGGGGAGGTCGGACGATGGACGCTCCACTTGTCCTTACCCCTATAATAGATCCTGCTGAGGTTGATGACATGGTCTTTGGGTTGGATGTTGCTAAGAGGTATCCTTTAGAGTTATATGAGGCTGCTCAGGATTATAAAAAGACTGGAGAGGTTATGATTGACTCGGTTGGTAAGAGGTTAGGCAAGGAAAGTCAGTATGAGGGTTTTGGCTTTACACATAATGTTTCTGATATCAATGACGCTGTTTTAATCTCTTCCTATAAGACCCTTCCTTCTATGCAGGATAAGATGAAGAAGCAGATGGAATTGGCTGTGAAGGTTAGGGCTGTAAAGGAGGACGATGTGGCGAGGTTGGTTATTGAGAAGCATTTCATGAAGGATTTAAAGGGTAATCTCAGAAAGTTCTCTCAGCAGTCTTTTAGATGTGTTAATTGTAATGAGATTTACAGGAGGCCTCCCCTTTCTGGAATATGTAACAAATGCGGAGGCAAGATTATATATACGATTTCTCAGGGTTCTGTGGTTAAGTATCTTCAACCTTCTTTGGATTTGATGAAGGAGTTCAAACTAAGCCCTTATCTAAACCAATCTTTGGAGTTGCTTACAAACCGGATTGAGACCATGTTTGGCAAGGAATCAGAGAAGCAGGACCATCTTAGTAAGTGGTTTTAATTTTATAGGTTCATATTTTTGGTTTTTGGGTTTGTCTAGACATTTCAGATAAGAATACTATTTTCTATTCTTCTTTTTTTGCTCATTCATATGTATAACTAATGTTTATATATGGGGAACAGGTTTGAGGAGCTTTCCTGTCGCATTCTGGTATTGAGGATATTCCTGAGTCAAAGCAAGTAAAGGGCTGGTTGGTGTTTTTCATGTCTTCTCCAATTAATCTTAAAGTCAATTGATTAGTTGCGTTATCTTTGCTAATTTTTTCTTCTATTATGCTTTTAATATCTGTACAAATCCATTCTGGCTTGAATACCTCTTCAGTTTGTTCCTTTCTGGTTATTCTCGGAATGTCAGTAGAGTTCTTTAACTCCTCAATATTTATATTTTGGTAAAGCGGTTCGCAAATACTGCTTTCAATTGTTTTTATATAGGTATTGATAGAGCTGTTGGAAGAGGCATATGTGTTGTAGAGGCATAACTCAGCTTCTTGGATTTTTCCTGCTATGGCTGCTTCTAGACTGCTGATGTTGAATATCAGGTCTCCAACGAAATCCCAACCCCTCTGTCCTGAATTTGTTAAGGGGCAGAAGGATTTGGGCTGGCATATGTTTTTGCTGAGGCATTCTATACAATTTCCTCTTAAGAAGATATTATCTGGAAGAAGCACTATTCTGCTTGACATGTCTTCATAAACCCTATATTCCTTGTGCTCTAACCATATACCTTCAACTTCTTTTTTGTTTATCTCTATAGAAAAGGAAGAGTTGCATTCTGAAAGGTTTAGGTTAATCAGTTTGTTTTCTTTATTATGCTCAGAGATGATGTTGCCTCTTTCGCAAGATATGTTTATGTCTTGGCTGAGCTCAATCTCGTTGGAGATGTTTGTGTTGTTTTCCCCTTCCCTTTGGATATATTCTATTATGAAACTATCTCCCTCTCTTTTCAGGATAGAAAGGGTGCATAAGGCTGCGATGTCTTCTCTTTTATATTCAAATGTGGGAGATAGGGCAGTTACTCCAATCTTTGTTCTGGTTTGTCTTGGTAATGAGATGTCTTTTATGTTAATCTCTACTGAACTTTCATTTCTATTTATAATCTCGGTCTTGTGGTTAGCGCTCTTGATGTTTGTTTTGTTGGTTGGAATACTTAATGTCAGGGAAAGGTTTGCAAAGTCATAATTATATGGGTTATAAATCTCTATGATATACTCTTCAGTGAATCTGTCTTCGCTTATCTTAGAGAGGTTGGTTTCAAAGTTGTTTGCTATGAAATCCGCTCTTATAAGGTATCTGCTGAGGTTTGTTGTGTTTAATTCTTCTAAAATCCCTTCATAGACCTCTACTGTAAGCGTATTGTTGTTGGATATGAACATGGATTCAATATATCTCTCAAGCGCCAGCTTCATGCTCATTGTTTCATTTTGTAAGGGCTGCTGCGTTTCTTCAATTTGCGATTCTTCTGTTTCTTCCTGTTGAATCTCTTCTTCAGTTATGGGCTCTTCTTCAACTTGTTCAACCTGATCAGCTGTTTGGGTTGCTATATCCTCTGAGGTTTCGTTGCTGGCTGGCTGGGTTATATTTATTGTTTCACTAATGGTTTGGTTTGTGGTTGTGTTTGTTTCTGGGGTTGTTTGGTTGGATGTGAGATTCTCCTCTATGCTCTCGTTCTCTTCAATTACTGTTTCACTCTTTGTTTCGTTGGTTGTTTCTTCAGTTGTTTGATTTATGCTTTGGTTGATGGTTTCATTTAATTCTACTAGGGTTTCATTAATACCTTCTTCTGGCTCTTGCGTTAGATTGGTTTCATTTGTCTGGCTTGTTGTTTGATTTGTGGTATTGTTATCGGTTTCATTACTTGTTTGGCTCTCAGTTTCAATTATACTCTCATTTGTTTTAATCCCTGTATCCTTCTCGGTTTGAGCTGTATGGGTTGCATTTATCTGCTCTTCAATTGGCTCTGTTGTGTTTTCCTCATAATCTACATTATCTGTGGTTTGGTTTTCTTCAATCTCTTCTTCAATCTCTTCTTTGGAAGGGCTTTCTGTGCTTACATTGTTGGTGTTTTCTATGGGTTCTTCAGGGCTGGTATTGTTGGTTGAATTTTCTTCTGCTATTGTCTGTCCTGTGATTCCTCCTGAAAAGAAGTTTATTACGCTCATCACAAAGTTGGTTAGGGCGTTTGCTATCCTCCCTATGGCTGCTCCTGCTCCGATGAATGCTCCTGTTAATCCTCCTTGCTCTAACTCTCTTTTTTCAACCAATGCTATGGTTTGATTCCCGTCTTCTTCAGTTATTATGAAATATATTTCATAGGCGTCTGGGCTAAACCGATTTTTCAAAGAGAACGACTGCTCTCCTTTCTCTCTGAGCTCGGAAATATTTATTTCCTTGGCTATTGAGAATGATACTCCTCCCTTGATATCGTTGTCTAAGATAATGGGTTTGTCTGTCTTGTTTAAGGTTTGAATGGGAACAGTGGTTTCGTTGAAGATGCCCAATTGTTCTCTTTCAAGGTTCATCCTGACCTCAAAGGCCTGCGAATGTTTTTCTTCTCCATACTTTACTTCCAAGAAGCAATTATCCCTCAGGGGCAGGTTTCTTTGGTTTATGAACGTGAAGTTGTTTTTTTCTTTTTCTGTTTGGAAATAATTATTAAGACAGGTTATGCTTATGTTGTCTGGATGCATGTTTAGATATTCATCAGGGTTAAAGGAAAGCCGAGATTCATTTGTTGATAATATACCTATTAATTTTGAGAAGGGGCTCTGAGAGAGGATGGTTATGTTTAGATAGCTGGCTTTTAATGTCCTGTTTTCTTCATGATATAGTTTTATTTGTTCTTTATAGTTCTCTATCTTCTCTGGTTTAAATAAGGTTACAATGAGATGATTGCCTTCTACAAAGGTATCTATTGCAGGTCTTGTGGTGGCAACAAAGTTGCTATTTTGTTCTAAGTCAAAGTGTTCTTTCAAGTCTATCAATTGGCTTTCATATGCTCCTATCCTTACTTCTCTTTTTATGTAATCTGTTTCAATCTCCTGAGTTTGGTTTTCTGGCTCAGTTGTTTGGTTAATGGTCTTATTTTCTAAGCTTTCATTAGTCTTAACAGGTCCTGTGAAATTTGCATCTACATACCTAATGTTTACTTCATGTTCAATTATTGTGCTATTGAGAATGCTTTTTATTTTGATTCTATCTATTTCAACATTGTCTAACCTTGATATTATCAGGGTGGTGCCCACCACTTCTACATCAGTATGGTTGGTGCTGGTAGCGAGAAACAGGGATGCAGTTGTGTTAATGATTTTCTGGATGTTGTATTCTTCAGTGTAGTTCTTTCTTGCGTATACGGTGTAGGTTTGGTTATCAGAGGCAATGGTTGTAATGTTTATCTCTTCTATGGTTTGGTTGTATTCTTCTGAGAGATTTATGGTTTCATTGGAGACCGTAGCGTTGATGCTTTGATTTTCAACAAGCTCTATGCTTTCGTTAGTCTCTTCTTGTGTTTCATTTACCTCTGCTTGTTGGGTTTTATTGCTGGTTGGCTGGGTTCTGTTTGTTGTTTCATTGATTGTTTGATTTATTGTTTCTTCTGCCTCCATAGTTTCGTTGAGTGTTGTGTTGGTTGTTTGATTTATGGTTTGGTTGATAGTTTCATTTAATTCTGCTTGGGTTTCATTAATACCTTCTTCTGGCTCTTGTGTTAGATTTGTTGCATTTGTTTGATTTATGCTTTGGTTGATGCTGGGTTCGGTGGTGTTTATTGTTTCATTAATGGTTTGATTAGTGGTTATGTTTGTTTCTGGCGTTGTTTGCTTGGATGTGAGATTCTCCTCTATGCTCTCATTCTCTTCAACAACTGTTTCATTCCTTGTTTCATTGGTTATTTCTTCAGTTGTTTCATTTATGCTTTGGTTGATGGTTTCATTTAATTCTGCTTGGGTTTCATTAGCAGCTGTATCTTGGGATGTGTTTCTGGTTGCGTTGTTTGTTTCGTTTATGCTTTCAGTGGTAGCTTGATTGTCTTCTTCAGTTTGTTCTTCTATGGGCTCTTCAATGCTTTGGTTTTCTTCTCTTGCTACTCTTTCTATTTGTTCTTTTTCTGTTTCATCTGCTGTTGTGGTATTACTTCCTTCTTCTTGGGTTTCATTTATGGTTTCCGAATCTATTTCTTCTCCTTCTCCTGCTGTGGATTCAACGCTTTGGTTTGCTTGAGGTTCAAAGCTCTCCTCTTCAGTTGTCCGGTTTGTTGTGTTATCATCTATTATGGTGTATCCAGTGATGCCATCTCCGTCTTTTAGAATGTTCCAGCCAAAAATAGAAAGGAATACAAGGGCGCCTATCAAGGCAATGGTGATTGCTCTTTTTCTTCTTTGGTTTATGTTCTTGTTTTTTGGGATGTTTTTTCTTGCTTTGGGTTTTTCTTTTATTTTTTTAATCTCTTTCCTTTCTGCTTTCTCCTTACATTCTTCCTGTCTTTCTTTCAGCTTTTTCTTCTTTTCGTATAATTCTAGAAGCTTTTTATCTGGATGTGTTGTGCCTATCTTGTTCTTAAGGAGCCTTTGATACTCCTGAAATCCAATCTCCTCGTTAAGATACTTTTCAGATATGCCTTTTCTGATTTTCTTTATGTGCTGGATTTCTCTATCTATTTCTTCGAGTTTTCTTTCTTCTTTTGGAGATTTTATTGACACTGGGATTCCCTCTTAAGGATATTTTGTTTCTTCTACTTTTTCTTTTTTATGATTCTAATATGTTTTATATAATTTAACAGGCATCTAAGACTTTATGTTTATTACTACCCATAAGTAATTTTAATAATTTGCCTTTTCTGAGCAAGAATTTAGGTAAAAAGGATTTCAGAGTTTCATGAGATGACAGAAAGGAATGTTTTGGATTCTTTTAATGTCTTCTTGGTTAATCATTCTTTCTTTTAGGGCGAAATTTGTGGATTCTTTCCCTATAAACAGAATTAGTTTTGAGTCGCGAATTATGTTTTTAATCTCTTCTGTGTTTCTTTCTTTCCAATTATAGAATTTTGATGCCAGGTTGATTTTCAATTTATCTTCTTTAAGTTTTTTATTGGTTAGTTCTTTATCAGCTATTGTAGCCGATATGCGGCCTTCAAGGTTATGCACTGAAATCATGGGTTTCATTTTATTGTCCTGACTGGATGCTTGCTTCCGCAGGCGTGGCATACCTTTATTGTTAATCCTTTTTCTTTTTTCAATATTGTATCTGGCTTTCCGCAGTCTGGGCATATAACGAATTCATGGACATATTTGTTTATCTTGTTGTTTACCTTTTCTGAAGAAACCTTGGATTTGATTATAGCGGCACTTTCGCTTAATTCCCCTGGGCTTGCTAACTCTCTTAAGATGAACTTGAGCAGGTGTTCGGGATCCCTGTTGATTGTTTTGGCGATTATGTGAAAATTGCTTAATATTGTTCTATTTCCTTGGATATGACCTTTGACTTTTGGAACATCAAATCTTTGTTTCCCTGCTTCCTGGTCTGGCAGGTTTTCTATTGCATTCTTGAGCATTTCTTCGTATTTCATTTTACTCACCTTTTATTTGTTCTATTGCGTGTTTTACATCATCTTCCATAATGGTTTTTCTTCCTGCATTGGATGCTATGAGAATTGATATCCTTGCAACATCTTTAATCTTCTTTTCAAGTATATATTTGAGCTCAGCGACTGAATTTTCTGATATCCTCTCTGCTCCTTCTTCTTTGATTATTTTATATAGGGCATTAAGTGGTAGTATTCCATATACCATGGCTTTGGGAAATTAAAGGATGTTTAAATTATTTTGGATTGTTTTTCTGGATTTCCATGAGTTAAGTTTATATAAGCGGATTCTTTTGTATTGATATGGTTAGGAAATCTCTTAATAGGAAGGCGAAGGGCATTAATGCTGAGAGGGAACTTATCCATGTGCTTTGGGAGGCTGGTTGGGCTGCTGTAAGGGTGGCTGGCTCTGGTGCGATTTCTTTTCCTTCTCCGGATGTGGTGGCTGGAAACGGTATAAGAAAGGTGGCTATTGAGGCTAAAGTAACAGGTTCTAATTCTAAGTATTTTTCTAAGCTTGAGATTGCTGGGTTGAGAAAGTTTGCCTCTGCTTTTGGGGCTGAGCCCTGGGTGGCTGTTAAGTTCCCTAAGAGGGATTGGCTTTTTATTAATCCAGAAGACTTAAAGGAGACTGATAAGGGCTTCTCGGTTAATGTTGAAAGGGCTGTGGCTTTTGGTTTGCTGTTTTCTGAGTTCATCTCTCCTTCTTAATAGAATTCAGGATATTGCTCACTTTACCTTGACTTTCATAAAGTCGTATGCTGCCTTGGTGTTCTCAAAAACCTCTTTTGCTTCTTTGAGTATCTCTTTTGTGTTAAGGTATCTCTGGGAGAAGTGCGTCAGGATAAGATTTTTTACATTGCTTGCTTTGGCAATCTCTGCTGCTTGTTTTCCAGTGAGATGAAGGTATTCTTCTGCTTTTTCTCTATGCTCCTCTGCATATGTTGATTCACATATTAGCAAGTCAACGTCTTTCGCAATTTTATATACATTATCACATAACCCAGTATCCGCGATATAACCTATTTTCTTTCCTTTCTTTACTTTACATATATCTGATGTTGTAATTTTCTTTCCCTTATACAAAATCTCTTTCTCTTTCAGCAGCTTGTTAAGATGTGGCCCTTCTTCAATACCTTTCTCCTTTAGTTTTTTCTTGATGATTCTTAGTTTGTCTTTTTCTTCTAATCTATATCCAAAGCAGGGGGCTGAATGTTTGAGTTTGAATGCTTTTATCACAAAGTCTTCTGTCTCTTTGACTTTTCCTTCTTTAACATCCTTTGCTTCATAGTCTATTGAGGCTTCAAAGGGAAAGGTCTCCATAAGGGTTTTTATCTTTTCTTTGGTATGGTTTGGTCCGTATATTTGGAGTGTTTTGTCGTAGTTGTTGGCTCCGAGGGTTTGTACCAGACCTGGAAGGCCGAGCATATGGTCGCCGTGCCAATGGCTCAGATAAATATTGGATATCTTTTGAGGGCTAATCCCGGCTATCTTAAGCTGTCTTTGGGTACCTTCCCCGCAATCAAAGAGCATGTATTCCTTGAATCTTCTGATGAAGATGGAAGTATGGTTCCTATCCTTTGTAGGAGCCATTGCAGATGTTCCCAGGAATATTATTTCAATCATTTGTTAGGAAGAATCCTTTGGTTTATTAAAAATTTTGGTATTTTTTCCTTTTACCCAAAAAACAATAGTGTTTTAAATCAGTTGTTGTTTGATTGATTTATGAAGATTAAGAGGGTTCTGAAAGCAAGGGGCTTTGAGCATTTGTTTAATCTGGGCCTTTTGGATTTTCTTAAAGGTCTGAGCAAGGACATGTCTCTTTTGTTCTTTTCTTCAGAGGTTTTGAGGAATCCCTATCTTAATTCTCGTTTAGGGATTTCAGATGATTTTGCTCTTTTTATCGGCAAAGATGAGGAGAGGATTCATCTTTTTCTTCCTTTTATGGTTCCTTCTAGGAAGGATAAGGGAAACCTTGTTTATCATAAATTCTCAGAATTGAAGCCTTTTCTATTGCAATATGTTGAAAAAGGGGGCAAATTAGGGCTGGATTTTTCCAAGACAAGGTTGTCTGTTTTGTCTTCCTTAAAAGAGATTCTGGATGAGAATCTTTCCTTAGTGGATGTTTCGCATGTTATGGATGGTTACTTTTCTTTGAAGCGGAATGATGAGATTAACAAAATAAGGCAAGCATGTGCTCTGACAGACAAGGTCTTTAATATGCTTGTTAAGGATATTAAAAAAAGGAATCTAAAATCCGAGAATGAGGTATATGAATTTATAAGAGAGATGGCTTTAAAGCATTCTGCTGGGTTGGCATTCAGTCCAATTGTTGCTAATGCTGAGAACTCTTCATATATTCATTACCCTTTATATGCTAAGAAAGGCTTTAAGAAGGGGTTTCTCTTGGTTGATTTCGGGTTGAGGTACGAGGGCTTTAGCTCTGACATGACTCGTATGTTTTATCTTGGAGAGCCTTCTGTGGAGGAGGTAGAGCTTTTTGGGTTTGTTAAAGATTTAAAGAACAAATGTATTAATCAATCTTCAAATGTTTCTTCAGCTAAGGAATTGCAGGGGTTTGCTCAATCTATTATGCAAGAGGAAGGGTTTGATATGGAGCATGCGATAGGTCATGGGCTCGGGGCCCTTGTGCATGAGCCTTTATTCTTCTTTTCTTCTTCATCTAAGGCCAATGTGTTTGCAGTTGAACCTGGAATTTATCTGAAAGGCAGGTTTGGTATAAGGGTAGAGGATACTGTGCTGCTGAAAGATAGCCCTGAAAGGCTTACCAAATCTGATGATGGGTTAATAGTTGTTCATTAAACCTCAAATCCAATAAGTTTAAAAGTAATTAATTTCTTCAAGGGGTTATGGCGAAGAAAAAAATCTTAAAGAAGTGGAGTTGGGAAAGGAAGTCTGGCTGGCTTAGGATAAGCAAGACGGAAAAAAAGAAGATATTTGATTTTTCAGAGGATTACAAGGATTTTCTTAGTAATAATAAGACTGAGAGAGAGTTTGTAGAGAATGCCCTTGCTCATGTGAAAAGCAAGGGTTTTAAGGATATATCTCGGTTGAAATCAATAAAGAAGGGCGATAAGCTGTTCTATTCCTATAAGAACAAGGCTCTTATACTTGCAAAGGTGGGGTCTTCTCCTGATTTTAAATTGGTTGCTGCTCATGTGGATAGTCCTAGATTGGATTTAAAGCCTTTTCCTTTGACAGAGGATTCTGATCTGGCTTTTTTTAAGTCTCATTATTATGGCGGTATTAAGAAGTATCATTGGATGAGTAGGCCGCTTGCTCTTCACGGGGTATTGCTTACTAAGAAAAATAAAGTAATTAAGGTTTCTGTTGGGGAGAAAGAAGGTGAGCCAGCATTTATTATATCTGATTTATTGCCTCATCTTGCCTATAAACAGATGGACAAGAAAATGAGTGAGGTTATTCAAGGGGAAACCCTGCAGATTCTTATAGGGAATATTCCTTTAAGTGAGGATGACAAGCATTCTGTCAAGGCGAATGTTCTAAAGCTTCTGAATGAGAAATATGGTATTGATGAGGAGGATTTAGCTGTTGGCGAGTTAGAGTTTGTTCCTGCTGATAAACCCAGAGATGTTGGTATAGATGGTTCTATGATTGGCGGTTATGGGCAAGATGACAGGATATGTGCTTATACCTCTTTGAAGGCACTTTTGGATTCAAAGGTTGGGAGGAGAACTAATCTGGCTCTGTTTGTGGATAAGGAGGAGATTGGTTCGGTAGGTAACACAAGTGCTAATTCCTCTTTCCTGCTTAACTTCGCCAATATGTTTGCAAGGTTGTATAAAGCTAAGGAGACTGGGTTTGACTTGTTGTTTAATTCAAAAGGGATTTCTGCAGATGTTACTGGCGCGATAAACCCGCTTTTCAAGGATGTACATGATTCTGAGAATGCTAGTTTCCTTTCAAGGGGTGTTTCTATAGAGAAGTATGGTGGAAATGGTGGAAAATATCTTACCAATGATTCTAGTTCAGAGTATTTCAATGAGATACGGAATGTGCTAAACTCTGCAAAGGTGATATGGCAGACTGGAGAGCTTGGAAAGATTGATGAAGGTGGTGGAGGCACAATTGCTTACATATTAGCAAAGTTTGGTATGGATATTATTGATGTGGGGCCTCCTATGCTAGGGATGCATTCTCCTTGCGAGGTTGTAAGCAAGTTAGACCTTTTCCAAACTTATAAGGCATATAGGGCGTTTTACAATGAAAACTAGTAGTTATGATTCTAACGAGGATTTTGAGACGGAGAAAAATGATTCAGATGCTCAGGCGTATACCCAGAAGCTTGAGGAAGAGAACAGGTATCTTAGGGTTACCTTGAGGCATGTTAAGAGGGAGCTAGAGAAGGTAAAATCCCCTCCTTTGATGGTGTGTGAGGTTTCGGATAGCATCGGTCAGGATAAGGCTGTTATAAAGGTGCCCAATGGAAGCAAGTTTATGGTAAGGGTTGCTTCCCAGATAAACCTTAAGCCTGGAGACTATGTTTTGGCTGATCAGAAGAATCTTAATGTGGTCGGTAAGATTAACCAGGACTTTGATGTTGAGGCTAACAAGTTTGTTATTATTGAGAAGCCGAAGATTTCTTGGGATAATGTTGGAGGTCTTGAAGAGGAGATTGAGGAGATTAGAGAGGTAATTGAGTTACCTCTGCTCAAGCCTGATAAGTTCAGGCAGATTGGGATAGAGCCGCCAAAAGGGCTGCTCTTGTATGGGCCTCCTGGAACTGGCAAGACCTTGGTTGCTAAGGCGGTGGCGGCGTCCACTAACTCTACTTTTATTGAGATTGTGGGTTCTGAGCTTGTCCAGAAGTTTATTGGTGAGGGCGCTAAATTGGTTAAAGAGGTTTTCTCATTGGCAAGGTCTAAGGCTCCGAGTATTGTGTTTATTGATGAGCTGGATGCAATTGCTGCTAAAAGGGTAGAGTTAGGCACTTCTGGGGAAAGGGAGGTGCAAAGGACTTTTATGCAGTTGCTTGCTGAGATTGATGGCTTTGATAACTTGGATAATGTTAAGATTATTGGTTGTACAAATAGAAAGGATATCTTGGATGAGGCTGTTTTGAGGCCTGGAAGATTGGATAGGCTTGTTTATATAAAGCCGCCAAGCGAGAAAGGTAGGGAAGAGATATTCAGGATTCATTCAAAGAACATGAAAAAGGTTGGAGTGAATTATGGGCGTTTGGCTAAGCTGACTGAAGGCATGTCTGGTGCTGAGATTAAGGCGATATGTACTGAGGCGGGCTATTTTGCTATAAGGAAGGATAAGAAGTCTGTTTCCATGAAGGATTTTACCAAGGCAATTGAAAAGGTAAAGAAAGAGGATTTCTTAGATACAGAGTATATCAACATGTTTGGTTAATTTATTAATTTAATCTTTTTCAAAGAGAACAATCTTCATCTTAACAGGTATTCCCTCTAAGGAAACCGTTTCAGTGTGGGTTACTGCATTTGTTATGGTCGTGTTGAGGGCTGGCTGGGATGAGACTTGTTTAGGTCTGCTCATCAAGGAACCATTGCAACATAACACATCATGTGTTTCATTATAATATACACTAGTAGAAGAGAGCATATCAGCGCAGCTCATTATAAGGTTTTGTTGTTCTTCAGCGGTATCTGCCCAATCAGGGAAGCCACAGCCTTTTTCTTCTCCCATACAGCCGGCATAGCATCTATTGCTTCCCACTAAATTGCATCCATCGCATCTTACCATATCTGAAGGCCACAGACTGGGGCTCCATTCACAGTAGAAGCGACTAAAGCTTATTATTCCTTCATCAGCAGCAACAGACTTTATTGCAGAATCATAAGTGGTTCTCACTTCAGTAGCTTCTGGCTGGCTTGCTACAAATGTATAAGGCATGTGGGCGTTGATGTATATTTCATAGTTTCCGTTAGAATCTGCGCGAGTAGTGAAATAATCCCTATGTTCTTCATTCATGCTCTTCAGTCGGGGGTCTGTATTTTCTAAACCATTATACCAGCCATCCCTTAACCAGGCAGTTACCTTAGCATTTGGAATTGGATTATCATTAATATCTGTTACAGTTCCATGAAGCCTTATCTTTGAACTGTTGTCTTCAGGATACTCTTCAAATCTTTCTCCATCTTGGTCATGGTTACTCCAGTTACCATTTTGAGAGTAAGGAACCTTTCCAAAATCAACATTACCATTGCAATCGTTGTCAATCAGGTCAAACATGGTACTTTTTCCTGAATATGGAACGTCGTTGATTTCTTTATTGCATTTCCAGTCGGCATAACCATCAGCAAAGCTTCCATCTTCACATCCATTGTCATCATTGTCTTGGTTATCATTACAGCATCTTTCATCTACAACTCCAGAATCATAGTCTAAAAAAGTTAAGCCAGCATAATTGGTGTGCCATTCATCATAATCAATATTTGTGTGGTCTATAGAAACTTCATAATTATTATCTAAAGTAAGCCCTAATCCTTCAAAGCCACATTCTTCGCAATCTTCTACCGCACCGCTGCAGTCAGTATCAAGGCCGTCAAAGCAGCCGGAATCAAAGTAGTATTCATGGGTTATTGAGTTATTATCAACATGCTGGTAAACAGGAACAAAGCCATTCAATGAATCAAATGTTCCATTTACAGTGCAACACTCCCCTGAAATGTTAACATAACCCACATGGCTTGGATGGTTGCATAATTGAATGAAAGTGCCTGATTGGCATTCAAGATACCCATATTTTGGGTCGGGAGATATTCTTTCCCCATTGTTATAGCAAACCTCTTTATACGAACAATCAGTTGAGGAATCGCAGCAACCATATCCATAGGTATCAAAATCATAATCTTTTATTCGATAAGTTGGCTCATTTGGATCATTGGTATCTCCGCAGCAGAACTCGTTATTGCCGGTGGATTGATTGGTTAGCCAGTAGTAACCGCTTTCAACACAGGCATTTTCACAAGGAAGTGGGTCTTTATCATTGCAAACTATCACTGTTTTATCAGGGCTGGTTCCTTGGTTGCCCGCCAAGTCAGTCATTTTCATCCGAAAGGTGTGATCCAGCCCGCTTTTCAGTTGATTTGTATCATAAACAAGCCAGGCATTTAAACTTGAATCCCCATTGCTTCCGTCAGTTCCCGTCGTATTTCCTCTGTAAGTGCCGTTTGTGTAAAACATCCCTTCTGTATAAAGCCCTCTGGTAATTTCTCCTGAAACATCTGGATCTGTAGCAGCAACCTTAAAGGTATAACTGCCATCAATCCATTCTGTGGAGCTATCGGGCTGAACCCATGTGACTGAAGGGGGAGTTGAATCACAATTCCCGCAATCAACATCTCCGTAAGAGCAGACAGTTGAGCCAGCCAAGTCATCTGGGCATATCCCATCGCTAGTTTCACAGGAACAGCATACAATCTCTCCTCCTGCACTTATCCCGCCCCAACCATCACAGGCCTGGGCATATGAGAAGGAGGTAAGCATTATAGATAATAAGAACACGAATAAGATTGGTTGAATTGTTTTCTTCATTAGGCAGCCACCTTTTTGCTAACACTAATTCTTTTTTATTGATATTTATAAAACTTTCTGATTTTTTGCTCAAAAGTTTAATAAAGCTCTGTTTTATCCTAAAGCAGGGCAGATGATGAACGGATGTAACTGCTGATTTGATGATGATGTGAACACCCGCTGATGCCTTTTGTTTTTTGAGGGAAAGATGAAGTGTTCCAAGTGCTCAAGAAAGGCGATAGGTGTTTTTCAGCAGAAGGGTTATTGCAGTGAGCATTTCAAGCAGGCTTTTGAGGACTTTGTTTTTAATTTCATGGATGAAAAGAAGCTTATCTCGTCTTCAAGGGTTGCGGTTGCAGTTTCAGGAGGCAAGGACTCTACTTCTGTTTTAAATGTTGTAATGAAATATATGGATAAAAAGGGGTTGGGCAAGCCAAAGGCTCTTAGCGTGGACGAGGGTATAAAGGGCTATAGAAAAGAAACAATTGGAAATGTCAGGGATTTCTGCGACAAGAACAATATTGAACTTAAGGTTGTTTCTTATAGGGAGGAGTTTGGTTTTTCCTTAGATGAATTCTTGGAGGAGTTTAATACTCATCCTTGTACTGTATGCGGTATTCTTAGAAGGTATCTGCTTAATAAGCTTGCTAGGGATTATGATGTTCTTGTTACTGGCCATAATCTGGATGATGAGTCTCAATCGGTATTGATGAATTTGGTTAATGCGGATTTGGGGTTACTGGCTCGCCAGGGCTTTAGACCTGGATTGCTTTATTCGGATAAGTTTACCAAGCGAATTAAGCCCTTTTATCTTGTTAAGGAGAAGGAGGTTATGGTTTATTCCCTTGTTTGCGATTTGGGTGCTCCTCTTGGTAGCTGCCCGAATGCTCATCTTGCTTTCCGTAATCCTGTGAGGGATTTGATTAATGAGAGGGAGGGGAAGGAGCCTGGCGTTAAAAGGAATATTGTTGAGTTTTTCTTGTCTTTAAAAGGGGATTTGGTTGGAATGGTTGAGGATGATGTCTTGCAGGAATGCGGGAGGTGTGGAGAGCCTACTTCTGGGAATGTATGCAAGGCGTGTCTGATAAGGGAGAGCTGGGAGAAGGGAGAACAACTTTTTTAAACCTGCTTGATTTTCTTATCTTATGTTTGTGGATATTATTGAAAAATGGGATAAAAAGGATGAGAAAGAGTTTCTTGTAATGCTAAATAAGATAGGCCAGGATAAGGTTTGCGTGGCTGATTCTGGTATTAAGAAACCTCTTCATGATAACAAAAAAGGGATTGAGATAATCCATATTCCTTTTGCCAAGGGTTGCTCTGATCTTGGATTGGTAAGGCTAAAGGATTTCAAGGATGTTAGGCGGTTTGTCAGTTCTTTTAGCCGAAAGATTGTGTTTGGGTTTGAGAATCTGCCTAGGAAGGATTCTGTGGTGCAGAGAAGCTCAGGAATGAACAGGATAATATGCAAGGAGATGAATAAAAGAAATAATCTTTATGGCTTGTGCTTAAGGGATGTTCTTTCTTCTAAGGATTCCGCTGTTTTATTGGGCAGGGTTGTTCAGAACCTTTATATGTGCAATAAATATGGAGTAGGATGTGTGGTGTTTACCCTTGCTTCCTCTCCTTATGGGCTTGCAGGAGAGAAAGAGATAAGGTCTTTTATGGAGACACTTTCGCCCAATCAAGGATTTGCAAAGCAAGGTGTTTCAGCTCTTTATGGGTTGCTTGGGTTTGAATAACTGGTTTTCTGTTCATAACGGTGCAAGTTATTTATCCATTGTTTATGGCAAAATTTATATATCTATTATTGCCTGAGTAAGGTAAATAGACATTGTAATGAGTCAAAGAATCGATTTAAAGAATCTGAACAATCTCTCAAAAAGGTGAATTAATTGGTTTTGAAAAATCGCTTGAGAATCTCGAATAAACTTCAGCGGATAGTTCTTTTAGCTTTTTTCTTTTGCTTATTCGCAAGTATTTCTTCTTTAAGTGTTGGTGGCACTTGCGAATGTAATTGGTCAACTACCGACTTTAGTGATCCAGATAGGCAGTTGGTGGTCAAAACGGAATGTAGCGATAATATGGAGTATGCCAATTGCAGTCTTAGGGAAGTAGATATTAATGGCACTACTCATAAAATTCCTGCTTGTGAGTGCGAAGATAAAGAATGTAATGATGATAGCGATTGTTCAGGAAATTTTGTTAAGCAAAGTTATCTTTGCAATACCAGCAATTGGAAATGTTTTACTAAGTCTTGCTCAAGCGAAAATTTAAACTGTGATAAGAAAGGAGAGTGCGAAACAACTGGCGAATGCTGTGAAGATGGTGATTGTCCTTCTGAAGGGATTGAGAAATCTCTTTGCCAATATAATGAAAAAGATGCCAAGTATGTATGTGTTACTTCAAAGTTGTTTGAATGTGAGACATCTAAGGATTGTGATAACCTTTATCCTGGAAAGGACTATAGTTGCAATACAGATACTCATAGGTGCGTTCTTACAACATGTAGTAATAATGAATTAGATTATAATGAGGAATGTGATTACAAAGACGGGCTTTTAGTGGTGAATCCAGGAGCAAGCAAAATATGCGGGGTTTCAAGCCTGAAGTATTGCGATCCTGAAAAATGTCAGTTGGTTTGTGCTGAAACATCTTATAAGTCTGGAGTGAGTGCGGAGCTTCCCGGATTGTCTGATTTCTGCACTGCTGGAAAATACCTCTTACACGACGATTTTGAATCCAAGAACAGATGCAATGAGTTGAAATGCTCAGATTGGGGGGATGTTTGGCCAAACCAAGATGAACTTTTTTATTTTACTTCAGTGGATGGAGGAGGGACGGGAGCTGTTGGTTATGATATAGATTGGTGGCATATTGGAAGCTCTCCTGATTTCTATTTTAGGCAGTCTGGACTAGGTTTTTCTCAGAACACTGCTTTTGAGGACTACTTTGTTTCAGATTCCTTTATTAAAAGGTTTTCTAAGTATGTGTTGAAGGAAACAGGGTATGAAAGCGATGCTCATGGATTCTTAGAGGCTTTTGGCTTCTATCCCTGGGATTTGTATGATGATGTTGTGTTTGCTCATTGTGATTCGGCCTTTGTGGGTTCAAGCGCGTTTCTATTTGTTCGTGATGGAGATTGCGATAGTGATGGTGATTGGAGCACTGACGAAGACTATTTTGCTGTTTTACCTACTTTAGTAGATAAAAACGGCAAAGAATATGACCTTGGCTTTACCCACGAGTTGGAGGATTTAAGCACAGTAAGCAGTATTAAATTCGGGCCTGATGAAGATAGGCATTATAATCCTCGCTGTACCGCAGCAATCCGATATAACAACTGGGCATGGATGGATTCTGGTTGTCATGATGGCCAAGAGAGTGATGATGTGGAGTGGTGGGTATTTCAGGATGAAACCTCTTGTGGAAGTGGAAAGGTATGTATAGAAGGCAAGTGTAAAGATCTTTCTGGGCTTCTATGCGGTAATGATGAATTAGATATGGGAGAAGAGTGTGAAGAGATATATGGAAAGTGGAGTTTTACTTTATCAGATGGTCAAGAAGTGAAGAAAGATGAAAACAATCTCTCATGTTCTGAATATGATGATAAATATGTTCAAGGATATGCGAATTGCTCATCTGCTTGTGGTATAGACCTTTCTTCTTGCATTACAAAGGATGATTTATGCGGCAATGGTGTTATTGATGATAAGTATGAGGTATGTGATAAAAATGGTCCAGTTTTTCCTACTCCTTATGACTCTGGCTCATGTTCGGATTATCCTGTTTCTGTTCAAGGAACAGACAAAACCTATTCTATTTATGAATCTGGAAGTCTGGAGTGCACTTCAAGCTGTACTGTTGATACTTCTCAATGCGAACTGAAACCAGAAAAAGAAACAGAATATGGGGGAGGCTCATGCGAGGATGAAATAAACAATGACGAATACTTTGATTATGAAATAAATAAGGGTTGTGGAGGAGGAAGAATAACCCCTTTCGATACTTCCGGTTGTTTGAGCGGAGATAAATGCACTGATTGTCAGGATAAGGATTGCGATGGTATTGGCCATTGCGAATTCAAAATAGAACTTTCTTGCGCTGATGGGATAGACAATGACGGCGATGGCAAAATTGATGGTGATGATCCGGATTGTATTGGCGATCTTGAAAGCTATAATGGTGAAAAAGGCAGCTGTTCATCTAAGTTAAGAGAAAATGGCCTGAACCCTTGTTATCATCATGAGGAAGATTGTTTATTAACAGGCTCAATCAGGGAGGATTATTTATGTCATGATGGGGTTTGGTATCCAAGGCAGAGTGTTGGCCTGGCAGTTCTTAAAAACAGCCTTGGCAACAATGTGAAGATAAGGTGCGACTCTTCTCCTAATAATATTTTCAATCATATTGATTACACGACTGAAACTGGCTATTATGATGTAGAATCTATTTTATCAAGCTGTGTTCAATCAGCATGTTATTTGCTTTCTGGAGATAAGAGGATTTTCCTGTTTAATGTTAAGCCCGAGTTTTGCTTTGATGCTAATTTCCCATCTCATATATTTACTGATGATGGATATGAGGTATTTACAGCAGCATCAAACAACGGCTTTGAATCAAAAGGTCCTTTGTTGTATAACAATTACTCTAAACAATTGGTCTACTCAACCCAGGGTTCTTCTTTGTCAGCCCAATATAAAAAGGATTCCGAGGTGTTGACTGAGCTTTACAGTAAGTTGTCTGGTCA
>DAWM01000052.1:12543-12848 GCA_002505945.1 Candidatus Woesearchaeota archaeon UBA119 | reverse complement strand
ACAATGCCTCTTTATCTTTAGCTATGGAACTTTTAGAATATTTATCTAAGAAAAAATACTCAGAGTTTTTTAAGATTGACTATCCTAAAAAAAGGTGGGCAAAAGTGCTAATTGAGTTAAGAGATTATTGTAAAGATAAAAACGACAAAATTGGAAAAGAAATTATTAGAAGTGTTGATGGTTATAGAAAAAAAGTTAGAAATGCACAGAACCATGGAAATATCATGCAATTAGTTGAGAAAAACTCAGTATTTTATCATAATGCTTTAAATGTGTTGACTGGAGAAAAAATAGAACTTCCTCTT
>DAWM01000052.1:8818-12319 GCA_002505945.1 Candidatus Woesearchaeota archaeon UBA119 | reverse complement strand
GAGAAAAAATAGAACTTCCTCTTAAATATAAAAAAGAGATTCATGGAGAATCTAATTTTCTAAGAGCAAAAAAAGAAATACAAAATCAAGGAACAAATTTTTCCATTTTCCTAATCAATGGATTTATCACTCATTTCTATATAATAAAAAATAATGATTTAAATTAAAAAATCAAAAGTTATTATTCATTACTTCCTCAACCAAGGGTGTAATCTCGGTTTTTACTTCTTCCAGAACACCTAGTAAATCTTCATATGTGCCTTCTCCCCCTAATAAATCCCAGAAGTCTTCTTGAACTAAAAGTCCTGTTCCTTGCTCAAACATTGGAGATACTTTCCAGTTATTGTATTCTCCATTTTTATTATTATAATATACCCCAAAAATGATAATTACATTTTTGTCAAAATCTTCAAGTTTAATGTCCCTTTTTTTCATGGCAACAATATTCAATAAATCTTCTTTTGCGGCTCTGACTTCCTTTTTATTAGGATCTGGTCCTTTCATCTCTATAAAATATTCTCTTCCAAATTTGTCTTCTAAGAACAAATCAATAGTAATTCTAATTTCTCTTATAATCTTAGTATCCGCATTATAAATCATTTTTATTTCTTTATCATAATCAGAACCTATTTTCTTCTCTTCCAAATCTTTAACTAAATTTCTTATAACAGCACTTTCTGAGTTTGATATTTTTCCTGTAAAAACAAATTTTTTGACGTCTATAAAATTATTATTCCTTTCAGCTATTTTTCTTGCTAAGATCTCATAGTAACTTCCAAGCATAGTAGCAGTCCCATGAATAAATGACTTGATGTTTGAGAATTTTCCAAAGACCACATCAATAAAAGGATTTCCAGATTTTTTTGAAAAATCATAATTTTCTATCTTCTTTTTGATCCTTTCAATCAAATCCTGCTTTACTTCCTTTTTTAAGTCATTCGTAAGTGCCATATTTAAATAAAGATGAATATTCATATATAAATATTCTTCCTATTTGGACATTCTAAAATAATAAAATCAAGTAAATTAACCTAAAGCAAAATTAATTCTTAATAGACTATTATTTTTTAAGATCTTCAAAAATTAATTCGCTTAAATATTCAAAAACTTACTATTGCCCGCTATTCCAGAGACATCCCCGATTAGATAATTTTTAAATATAACTTATACCTAAGCTATTTACAAATCAAAAATCCAGCAAGGTGGTGATTAAGAAATATAAAAATGAGATATATTTATTTGAGTCTGTTAGTATTAATATTATTTAATTTAGGATGTTCTAGTCACTCTAATTCATCTGATATTTCCGAAAGTCAGTCTAATAAAAAGAGTGGGCTTATATTTGAGGAATTGTCATTTCAAGATCAAGACCTTTCTGGAACTGTGATTAAAAATAAATTTACTAAGACCGCAGAAGCAAAAATAGAGATGCTTATCCCAGATGATGTTGAAAAAATAGATTATATGGGAGAAGAAATTTCAGCAACACCTATGATTGTAAATATGTTCTGTAGGATTATTGCCACAGCTCTCTTTAATTCTTCTGCAATGCAAGAATTAACTGAGTCTGGAAATGTCACGGCAGAGAGCGGCAAAAATTTTCTAGAGGGTTACTCAGTAACAAAATCAGAAATTAAATTTATAGACAAGGAAGATAAAAAGCTCATAGCTGAGTGTAGTGCAACAGGGAGTGAGTGGAAAGATATCAAATTTAATACTTACAGGGAATACAAAAATTCTTTATTTGGGATGGTAATAGGTAAAACACTACAAGAAGTAGAAAAAGAAGCTTTAGAAAATCCGCAATCGAAAATTCTTGAACCAGACTAAGAAGAGTAGTGAGAATATCACAAAGAGATCTAGCTTACACAGAAAATCTCAGAGATTTGAAAGGCAAGAAGAGATTCAAGAATACGATTAAAAACAAGAATCCTTCAAAATATTTTTATATATGAAGGTAATAGAGAGGTCTGGGAGAGGGAATGGATTTAGAAAGAAATGAGCTTCAGGCAGGGGATATGGTTAAGATTAAGGATACTTCTTATCAGGTAATCTATGTGCAAGGGGAAGCTGAGCCTGCGCCGATGCTGAGGCCGCCTGTGCGCTCTTTCCTTGGGATATACATTAAAGAGCTGAATCCTGAAACAGAGGATTCCAACGAGCCTACGCATCTTCTAAAGTTCTATTATGAAGATACGAAAGAATGCAGGATGCTTTCCTTGAAGAGCGAGAATATCCTGCCTGACGAGATTAATTTGGAAGAATAAGAAAAAGAATAATAAAAATCAATTCTACTTGACGCAGAAATGGGGTTTAAGACCGGCGTTCTCTGCCTTCTCTTTAGACTCATAAACCCTTCTTTTCTTTACCCTCTTGGCAATAGGGCAGTCCTCAGAATGATAATAGATGGAATTCTTTCCAGCCACATATATCTGTTTGGACTGCTTCGAAGGCGTCTTTGTTCCAGTTTGAGCTTCTGGCTTATGCTTCTTGCCCATAACAGTCTTTATCTCCATGTTGAGCTCTTTTGCCTTGTCTTCTATTTCCTGAAGTATATTCTTTATCTCTGCGCTTTCCTTTTCCTCGCCTGTATAAGGTTCTACTTCAGGCTTTCCCAAAGAGGAAGAGCCAAGCTCTTTGTCTAATGCTTGTTTCTTGCTTTTCCTTGATGTTAAGGGCTCTGGGAATGTAACCCTTGATTTCTCGGGAAATTTTTCCATCTTCATAATGCAACTAAGGACTCCAAAAAGCGCTAATATACAAGACAAAGCTATCATAAGGCTCCTACTACCACTGACTATCTGCAAAGAAAGTAAGAGCAGGTTAAGGTAAAAGGCTGTCATCAAAAGGAATGAAGCGAGATTCAGGGAACGGCTATAAAAAAGAAATGACAACACCCCTAAGATAAGCATTCCATAGAAAACATATTCGTCAAACAATGAGGGATAACTAATCCCAAAAACGCTAATATCTGCTAACACGACTAAAATAAAGATTATATATGTCCAAAAGAGACTTTTTCCTTTCATGGTATATCGGAAAAGAGTATAGAAGTATTTAAAGTTTTTTATCTTTCAGTAGTAACGCACAGCTATATTAAGTGTGATTTTTTGTTTATCCAATCAATGACTAAAGTAGATACCTCTTCCGGAGTCTTGCCTGTTGTGTCAATAACCAGATCAAACTCGTCTAATTCAGGAAAGTATATGCCGTAATATTTCTTATACCTTTCTCTTTGAGATTTCTCTCTTCTCTTGAGGTTGGCAAGCACCTCTTCATAGCTCAGATTCTCGTTATCAGAGCGCTTCTCCTTGAATATCCTTCTTGCGCCTTCCTCTTCATCCACCTTAAGGAATATTTTTAATGAATGAGGTATAAAACGATAGCCCAGCCGAGCATCTATTACAAAATTATCTTCTTTATGACCTAAGCTTTTCTGCCAGTCATCCAATTCCTTGTCTATAGAGTTGTCCTGCTCTGCCTGCTCGGAAAGAGCCATCC
>DAWM01000052.1:8344-8591 GCA_002505945.1 Candidatus Woesearchaeota archaeon UBA119 | reverse complement strand
CGGCCTGCTCGGAAAGAGCCATCAAACTTATGCCGCGCTTCTTGGCCATCTCACGCATATAACCGCCAGTAGAGTAATGCTTTAGCCCGAGCTTCTTGGCAAGCATATGCGCCATAGTGCTTTTTCCAGCCCCGATATTACCTGAGATGGTTATAATCAAGTGAATCACCTAATTAGCTATGATACAATAACTTCTCAATATAAAACTTTCTCTTGTGTGGTTTAGTCAACTTAATTGTGTTCGGCG
>DAWM01000052.1:0-8028 GCA_002505945.1 Candidatus Woesearchaeota archaeon UBA119 | reverse complement strand
TGCTTATGCAGATGACAGATGACACCACCTCACACAAGTTGACATTACCCACTTGTGTTAAAGGGAAAGCACAACAAATAGCAATAAGACACGATAAATCTTTATTAATCTGGGCTGCTTACTAGAACTAGGAAATATGGAAACCGACGAAAATTTAGAAAAAAGGATTGATGAGAATAACAAAGCGATATTAGGTAGTTATGCAGAGCGGGAAGTACTGAAATCAATCTTAGATGAAAATGATTACAAGATATTCAAAGAGATAGCTTCATATCTGATAAACAAGAAACTAGGTTTTAGGATTAAATCTTACAACCAGTTAAATGATAAGGAGTTGGAGCTATCTGTGTATTCCTGGCGCGATCCGGATGACAGGGAAAAGACCATTGAAGAGCTTATCCGCTATACCTATCATCCAGAGGAGTCAGACCCGAATTTTGCCCAAAGAATATTCAAATATAAGCCTAAGAAGCCTGAGGAAGAGCCAGGAGAATATACACCTTGCTTCTATATAAGCAGGAATGGTTCTGAGAAATATATCGCTGTTTGCTTTGATAAATGCTCTGAAAAAGACGAATAAGAAACCCAATCATCCGACCATAATCATAAAAATCCATTGTGAGTTCACACGCTTTAACAAGTGGATTTCTATGCATAATAGAAAAAAACAAAAACCTGCACCTTCTTCTAAAAATAGGGAATGAAGAATGAATGTAAGATGCCTGTTTTGTAAGGGGAGGTTGCACTGCGGGAGACCATACTGTCCTATAGCCGCCAAGATTTCTCACTTAAAGAAGAGAAACTCAAGCCTTAAAGAGGAGTATGAAGGGGAAGCACCTAATATCTTTGTGGGCAGGTACGGCTATCCAAATGTTAATGTGGGGGTGTTGTCAGTAGAGCAATACAAAGACCATGATGCACCTAAGAAATGGTCTAAGCACTGGTATTCAATCAATCAAGTAATAGGGCTGAGGGAAGAGCTAATCAACAGTGGCAAGAAGCTCAGCATATCCTCTCCAGCAGGAAGAAGCCATTTCAAAAGACTGAGGGATGTTATAGAGACCATCTCTCCAAGAGAATCCAACAACAATTCTAACAACGATTTAGATGAAGACCTAATCTCAAGCAACAATAACTTCCCTTCTGGCTCAAGGATTACAGGATCCGTGAGGCTCAATAACAACAATTCAAAGGGCACTTCAATCAACAACTCACTTCATAATTTGAGCAGCAATTCAATTCATAATTCAATCAACAATTCAAGTAGCTATTCAGACAGCAATTATTCGAATAGAGGTTACTCTAACAGAAATTACTCTAATAGAAATTACTCAAACAGTGATTCGAAGTTCACGCAAGAGCTCAAGGAAATCGCGATGGCGCGAAAGCCCGCGGAGGTGGAGGTGAAGCTGGACAGCCTGCCGAGGCCGAGGCTGTCCTTCAACCAGTACATCGCCCCCACGAATCTTAACGCCGGGCTTTCGCGCCTGAATATTATTGCGAATACTAAGATTAATAGAGCAGTGGAAAAGGTTGCGGAACAGGATGATATGAAGGCGAATGATGCTGTGGATTATCTTATGAAAAAGAGGTATGATCAGTATTCAATTCAAAGACTGCTGGCTGGTGGGGTTTTGGGTAGTAAATCTCAGAGGAGGTTTGTGCCTACTAGATGGTCTATTACTGCGACTGATGATATTATGGGTAAGAAGCTTAAGGCGAAGATTAGTGAGTATAAGAGGGCGGATTATAGGGTTTATTTTGGTGGGCATATGGGCAATTATTATCTGATTATGCTTTTCCCTGCTCCGTTTGCTTATGAGCTCTATGAGATGGCTATTGAGGGCAATGTTAATAGCGGAAATAAAAATATGGGGAGGAGTAGGGGTAACAGAGAAGGGGATAAAACAGGGATGCCTGATAGAGAAATATCTGAAGGGGGGATGCCTGAAGGGGGGATGCCTGAAGGGGGGATGTCTGAGAGAGGGACGCTTGACAGAGGGATGTCTGATAGAGGGGGTTCTTCGCGGGGAAGTGATTCTTGGGATGCTGATGCAGATGCAAGTAGAAGATTGGCTGTGCCCCGCCATATGAGGGATTACGAGGGTTTTAGAGGCCGCAGAGATTATGCTGAGGATACTGCGGGAGGCTATTATGCGGCTCGGCTTTCTGTTTTGCAGAAATTGGATGAGATTAAGCGGACTGCGAGTGTGCTTGCGTTGAGGTTTGTTACGAAAGAGTATTGGGCGCCTCTTGGTGTTTGGGTTGTAAGGGAGGCTGTTAAGAAGGCGTTGGAAGGGCGTGGCATTGGCTTTGAAACGCGGGACTTGATGCTTGAGTATAGCGGCTCTCTTGCTGCCAGGAAGTTTGGTGTTGATGTCAAGAGGCTTCTTTCCGATAGTTTTATCTTAAATGATGTTCTAAAACAGAAGACGCTCGATAGTTTTTCTTGAATGATTTCTTCTTACTCAAACAAAGCACTCAAACTCTCTCCTTTGCTTATACGATAGATTGCTAATAAGAAAATTTAAATTAAAATTACACAGAACCGCCATGATAATACAATCTATAAATTTCCTCTCCGTTATAGAAAATTCTTTCAATACCAGTAAAGCTGTGAATATTACCTTTAGATTCATCAAGGTATTCAAAATTACCCGACTTAAATTTGTGTGGTCCTCTAAATGGCCTGTCTTCTTCAACTTGTCTCATGGCTTCCCGAAGAAATATGTAAACCTTTTTCTCAGGAATAAGGTCAGACGAAATCTTTCCAAAGTAATTCATAGACCAGACAATTTTATAATTCTGCCAAACAATTTCTTCTCCAAAGAAAGGATTAAAACCATAATACCTATCCCGATACCTAAAACCATTACCTTCAAAAATAAGCTCTTTGGCTCCATCTTCCAAAACCGTTTCATTTGCTTTGTCCTCACTTGCATAGGTAGCAGTTTTGGCCTGGACAAGAAATTTGCTCAAGTTCATGATGGTAATAAAGAGATTAACTTATTTAAAGATTACCCAACAACAGTGAAGTAATCTTCCAAATAACCCCTTACTCAAACAAAGCACTCAAACTCTCTCCTTTGCTTATACGATAGATTGCTTCTGAGAATAAATCCACAAAGGAAATTGTCTGTATCTGATTTTCTTTTCTTTTTATGGTGTCGCCAATGAAAACCTTATCACAGATGCTTTCTACTTTTTCTGTGCCTAAAGTAAAGATGCCGTGGGTGCAGTAAGCATAAACCTTTTTAGCGCCTTGGTTTCTTGCTTCTGTTGCGGCTGAGACTAAGGTATTGCCTGAATCAAGGATATCATCTATCAGCAAAACATTTTCGCCGTTTACACTTCCAAGAATCTTTAGACTTGCCACTTCGCCTGGCTTTTCTCGGGTTTTATAGCCCATAACTACTTTTTCAGTGCCTAACCTTTGCGCGAAAGCCTTTGCTCTTGCAAAACCGCCGGTATCTGCGCTCATAACTGTTATGTTCTTTATGAGTTCTGGCTCATTCTCCCTCAAATATTTTACAACAGTAGGGAAGGAATAGAGGTTATCAAAAGGGATATTATAAAAGCCTTGAATAGAGGGGTTATGAACATCTAATGTTAATACCCTATCAGCATATTTCTCAATGACATCAGCTACTACTCTTGCACTTATAGGCACTCTTGATTCATCCTTTCTATCCTGCCTGCTGAATTTAAGATAAGGTAACACATCAACAACCTCTTGGGCTGAAGAGTTCCTTAAGGTATGGTTGACCAAGCACAACTCTGTGAACCATTCTAAAGGCGGCTTATTTGAATCATGGATATAGAAGCAAACCCTCTTTCTAACATTATTTTCAATCTTAACCTTTTCCTCGCCATCCCTGAATCTCTGAAATCTTACTTTGTTTAATTCAAATTTATCCGCTTTTTTCTTTAGTTTTTCATGGATTTTACAAGCGAGATCCCAGGCTTTCCCCTCAGGGTCTGCTAATATCGCGCATTTATAGAATACCATAATTCAGCAAGGAATCCTTTTGTATATAAGTTTTTCTGAGATGCTAAATCTAATAGACAGACAATATAATGCTTATAAATCATAAAAATTCACAATTTTTGTGCATAAGAATAGAAAAGCGAAAGTTTTATATGTTAACACAATATTAATACTATATTAAGGTGATATTATGGTACAAGCAATAATAAATATTGATAATCGAACTAATAGGGTTTTAAATATCGTGAAGGCGAAGTTTGATTTGAAAGATAAGAGTGAAGCTATTGACGTAATGGCGCAGCAGTATGAGGATACCATTCTCGAACCTCAACTTAGACCCGAATACATAGAGAAACTTAAAGAAATTAAGAAAAAGAAAGGAAGACGTTTCAAAAGTATTGGTGAGTTGAGGAAGCACATAGAAAATGCGTGAATTCGAAATAAAACCAGAATTAAACAAGAAGCTGGTTAAACTATTTAAGAAAGACAAGACAAGATATGAAGCAGTGATGAAGAAAATTGAAGAAGTTGTCAATTCTAGTGGTATAGAACATTACAAGAATTTGCGACACGATATGAAAGATTCTAAAAGAGTTCACGTAGGACATTTTGTATTGATTTTTAATTATGATAAATCGAACGATTTTATCTCATTTGAAGACTATGAACATCATGACAAAATCTACCAATAGATTTGTAATCATAATGAAAAGTCAAGAATACTTGAATTAACAAGCTGAGAACCGCAAATTTTATAAACCATTTAATATATGAAACTATATATTAATATGGTAACCTCAAGTCCTTATTACGCTAGGGATGAAGTGACTTTAGAATTTCAATCAGGAGTAGAGGATGTAATAGATTATATTAATTCTGTTGATTATAAAATTGATAAATATAAAAGAAAATATAGAATAAATAAAGGTACAAAAGAACAAATTAAATACGAGATTGCACAAAAATTACTTCTCAAAGGTAAGATTGAAGATGCTCTTGAGATTGGAGGAGGGAAAAAATTTGATGAAAATGATGCAGATGATAGGGTCACCAGAGATTTTGGGAAACGTTTCTTCAGGTATCACCCACCAAACCAAGAGAGATGTGAGCGTTTTCTTAATGACGTTTTAGGATATTCCCCTTAAAGGGCCAACAAAGCAAACTTTAAATATAGTGGGTTAATTGGGGTTGTGTGGTCAATATGTCAATATTCAAGACTTATGATATTAGAGGTATTTGGGGCGAGGAACTAAATAAGGATACCTGCGAAAATCTTGCTAAGGCGATTGGAACATTCTGCATCAACAGGGAAATCCCTATTGTGGTGTTGGGGAGGGATGGAAGAAAATCTTCGCCAGAGGCATATGAGATCTTCAAAGAAACTTTGTTAAGCCAAGGAATAAACATCTACGATATTGGACTGGTTCCTACTCCAGTTTTCTATTATTCTGTAATACGGATGAATGTGCGATTCGGAATTATGATTACTGCTTCACATAATCCTAAGGAATATAATGGGGTAAAGATGTGTTATGATAAAGCTCTGCCTCTTACTTATAATCTTGGTATCAGTGAGATTGAAAGGATATACAACAATTCTGCTTTTGAGTCTTTGGAAGGACAAGGTAAGCTCCAAGAGGTAGATGGTATAGCATTCTATTGTGACCATCTCTGCAATTTCTTCAAGGCCGTGCCTCTTAATTTTGCTGTTGATGTATCAAATGGTCCTCAATCATTGGTAATAAAGAAATTAAGTTCTGAGCTCGGAATCAAGCCTATTGTATTAAACTCAAAGGTGGATGGAAATTTTCCTGGCCATTCTCCAAACCCTATGAAAGAAGGAGCTATGGGAGAACTCTCAAAGGTTGTGCAGGATCAAGAGCTTAACTTTGGTGTTTGCTTTGATGGAGATGGAGATAGAATAGCGGTCGTGGATGAAAAGGGAAGGAGTGTAGCATTGGATACCTTATTCTCATTGTTCATCAAACATGAATTAATGAACAAGCCGGGCGAAACGGTTTATTATGATCTGAGATTCTCTAAGATTGTAGAAGAAACCATATTGAAGTATAGAGGGGTGCCTGAGAAGATGAGGGTTGGTAATCCTTTCTATAAGGAGAAACTGCTAAAGCGAGGTGGGATTCTTGCTGGAGAACTGTCAGGCCATATCATGTTTGCCAAGAACTACTCAATTGATGACCCTGTGTTTGCTATGCTGAGATTATTAGAGATACTCAAGAAAGAGAAAAAGCCGCTTTCCCAGTTGCTGGATGAGTTCGGTCCTTTCTATAAAAGCGAAGAGATTAACCTTATGGTTGAGGAACCTGATAAGGTATTGGATAAGATTGAAGAGACTTTCTCCGATTTGAAGCTAGAGAAGATTGACGGGGTTAGTGTTTATGGAGATGAATTCTGGTTTAATGTGAGAAAGAGCAATACAGAGCCTTTGGTACGGCTCAATGTTGAAGCAGATAATCAGAAAATCCTTGAGAGAGAGAAAGAAGAGATTAGAGAAATAATAAAGAATCTTAGTAAGGAATAACCTCAAGAGTAATTAAGGTAAGCTATTCTTGGTAATTGTATAAGGAGAAGAACCTTTTTAGGATATAATAAACTTGCCTAATCTTAATCCTCTTTAGTGTTGCAAACAGAATCTTAGGCCTAAGATAAAAACGAAGGAAAGCTTTTCTTCTTGCTCCAACAACATCCTTTTTTGTTATATCCCTCGGAGTCCATTGTGGCGGGGAATCCAATAAGAAAGACGTACACTTGCTCTCTGATTTTGTATTCTTCCATATTTCGGAGCCGGGAAAGATGTTCAAGGCGTTGAAATTGGCGCCATCCAATCCTGAGCTCAGAGCAAAATGAATAGTTTGTCTCAGAGTTTCTTTCGTTTCTCCTGGCAGACCAAAAATAAAGAAGCCATTGGTAACAATCCCAAGCTTATTGCATAGTTGAATAGCTTTCTTAATATTGCTTAACTGTTCTTTCTTATTTATTTTCTTCAATATAGAATCACTTGCAGATTCGATGCCAAAGGAGATACTGTAGCATCCACTTCTCTTCATAAGAGCTAAGGTCTCGTAATCGATTGTATCTGCCCTGATTCCATTTGGGCAAGCCCAACTAATATTGAGGTTATTTTCAATGATTTTCTTGCAAATCCCCTGAATATGATTTTTGTTTAGTGTAAGATTATCATCCTCAAAGTGAATCTCTTTAACACCGAAAGTTCTAACTAGCATTTTTATTTCAGAGACCACATTTTCAGGACTTCTAAATCGTATTTTTCTTCCATAAAGATTAGGAGTAGCACAAAAAGAACAATTGAAAGGACAACCCCTAGATGTTACTATAGGAGCAAAAGGATATTGCTTCAGAAAAAAACCATGTGGCGCCAAAGGATAGGATTTTGGATCCATTTGAGACCAGTCTGGAAAAGGGAGACTATCAAGATTTTCAACCGGTGGAGTTAACTCAACTTTCTGGTTCATACTATCTAAATCATCCTTAGAATAAATCCCTTTTATTCCGAGATTAGAGAAATCGTTCTCAATTAATCTCCAAAAAGCTTGCTCTCCTTCTCCACAGAAAACAAAATCACATTGAGAATCTCTTAAGGTTTGGTATGGACAGAAACTGGGATGTATGCCGCCAAGAATACATCTGAACCCGGCTTCTTTGAGTTCTTTCGCTAATTCAATAGATTCAAAATAAAAAGAGGACATACTGTTGATGCCTATGGCATTAGGTTTATATTTTTCAGCTTGCTCTTGAATCTGCTTTCTTTCTAACTTATCCCTTAGACCATCTACAACCTTAACCTCTATTCCTTTACTCTTTAAATAAGAAGCAATGTACCCTAAACCCAAAGGAGGAGTAACCACATTTGTCCTATAATTAGGCCTAATCAATAAAATCCTCATTTTATGTTATTATAGCAGGTTCTTTAAACTTTATATAAATTTTCTTAAAGAACCATCTAGAATCATAAAAATCCACTGTGAGTGCCATACGCTTTAACAAGTGGATTTTTAGGA
>DAWM01000050.1:3447-10475 GCA_002505945.1 Candidatus Woesearchaeota archaeon UBA119 | reverse complement strand
TTTTAATCCCAAAAATTCCTCAGGTGAAAAGCAGCACCTTTAAGTGCTGGATACAGAGGAATTTTTGTTATATTCTGAACAAAAGAAAAGGTTATAAAGGTAATATTGCCATAACATTATGGTGTTATTACCATGTCTGTTGAGGATACTAAAATAGTAAGAACACTAATAGAAGCAAATGACAACCTAAATATTTCTGGAGTTTCACATCAGGCTGGCATTGACTATAAGAATACGTACCTAGTTATTCAAAGACTAGTCTCAAATGGTTTAGTTAATTTGAAGCCAATTGGGAAAGGCAAGCAATGTATATTGCAAAGAAAAGTACACCCTCTTATATTCAAAGCAGAATCAGAGAGAAGATTCGATTTTCTTAAGGAATTCAGAGATATTAAAATTATTTATAACAAACTAAAAGAATTAAACTTTTCTTTTATTGCCCTTGTATTCGGTTCTTATGTGAAAGGAGATTTTAATAAAAATTCCGATATAGATATCTTGACTATTTCTGAAGAGAAGAGGAAACAAAGAATATCAGAGTTAATGGGAATATTCCCGTTAAATATCCATTTAAGCCAGATAACTTACGAAGATTTCATAACAATGCTTAAGAGCAAGGAATTCAGTGTGGTAAGCGAGGCTGTAAATAATTATATTATCCTTATTGGTATAGAAGAGTTTTACAGATTAAGAGAAAATGCTTACCGAGAAACAAATCAAGGAAGCAGAAAGAAACATTAAAAGATACTTTGATGAAGGATTAATTAAAAAATGCGATGTTAACCCAAACGTGTTAACAATTCTTAAAAGAAATGCTCAAGAGAGCCTTTTAATAGCAAATTTTCTCTACAAAAACAACAAATCATCATTGTGGGTTATAACAACAGCTTATTATTCTATGTACTATATCGCAAATGCCCTACTTTATTACTTAGGTTATAAAATAGGTGACAGAATAAGCCATAAGGTTACAGTAGATGCTCTTATTGCTTTGGTTAGAACAAAACTCACTTATCAGTTAATAGAAGATTATAATGATGTTAGGGTTGAAGCGCTTGCTAGAATGAAGTCTGATGAACTCATAGAATCACTTGATTATGAAAGAAAAAAGAGGAGTCTAATCCAATATAATACTCCAGAAAAGATAAAAATCTCCAAAGTAAAAACATCACTAATCCGAGCTAAGAAATTTATGCTCGAATTAACTAAACTTATGGAAACTTAATTAACAACTTTATCAGAAAGCTTTAAAAAGAGAATAGGGTATTTCTTCCTTGAGAATATAATGATATTGCTAATATTTGGTGTTCTGCTTGTATATCTTGTAATTGCATCCTATTGTGATTTAAAGTATTTAGAGGTGCCAGATTGGCTTTCTTTCTCTTTAATATTCCTTGGGTTATCCTTTGGGTTTGGTCTTTCAACAATTAATAACAACTGGTTCTATCTCTTAGAAAGCCTTGTTGGTTTAGGGCTTGCCTATGCTCTATCCGCTCTTTTTTATTATACAGGCCAATGGGGTGGTGGAGATGCCAAAATAATGATGGGAATGGGCTCTTTCATGGGCTTAAGTATTGATGCAAGCTTTCCCTTCATTAACCTCCTTAGCAATTCTTTAATGGGCTTCAATCTCCTTTCCTTTGTGTTCTTTTGTATGGTTGGGGGAGCCTTCTTTGGGGTTGGTTTTATGGTCTATAAAGCACTAAAACATTTCAAGAAGTTTAAAAAGAGCTACCTAAAAAGGAGAAAGGACACTATGCAAATTTTCTTCTTGGTATTGGCAAGCACGGTAGCATTATTCATATTAGCATTTTTCTTAGACTATTTCCCTTTCCAGATATTAAGTCTAATGCTGGGCTTGCTGCTCTTCTTTGGTTATTTCCTATTCATCTTTGTTCGTTCTGTTGAGGACAGCAGTATGGTTAAGGAGCAAAGAGTAGAAAAATTAACCCCTGGAGATTGGTTAATAGAAGATGTAATCATAGATGGAAAAAAGATATGTGCTAAAAGGAAGACTGGATTGGATGAGGAGGATATTAAGAGATTAAGGAAGTTGGCCAGGGAGAATAAAATAACTAAGGTCAAGATTCGCAATGGCTATCCCTTTGTTCCTGGCTTTCTTTTAGGGCTAATCCTATATTCTTTTATAGGGAATATCCTCTTAAGGCTTTCTAGTCTTATTGCCTGATTCAAAAGAAAAATATATAAAGTGTCTATTAATTCAAGTATGTGAAAATGGCAGATACCGAACCAGATAAGAACAATTCAGAGGATACCCAAAAACTTGGTGGAAATATTGAATTGAGCGGCTTCTCTGAGTTTGACAGAGCCGAGATGGTTGTTATAAAGAAAATTATTGGCAATTATGTCAGGAAGTTTATTGATATGGAGAAAGGTGTATTAGATGTAAAGGTTACTGCCAAGCCTGTCCATGAAAGAGAGAAATCCGCAAAATACGAGATCCATCTCTTAATCAACTTGGAAGAAGGCAAGCCAATTGCAGTAGAGAGCACCGGCAGGAATGCTTTCATGGTTATTGACGAGGCCTTTAAGAACGCTGAACAGATGCTCTCTTCTGAATAAAGTTGTTAATTTTTAAAAATCTCTTTATTCTTTTCAATTATCACTCTTATATTATAATAAAGGTTAAAAAGCAGTATTTACTCTCAAGAATATGCCAGGCAAGGGGGACGAACAGAGAGTAAAAGGATTAGGAGAACTTTTAGCAGAGTGTAATAGTTCTACGAATCAAATATATTCTGAGTTAAAGATACAGAGCATTTCTGATGAAAAAAAACATAAAAAAACTCTTGAGAATAATTTGGACTTTTTAGCATCAAAATTCAATGGTTTAAATGAGCTAGATAATGATTCGGCAAAGAAAGTAATTAATTTCTTCCTCAGACTTGGAGAAGAGGTTTATACTGAAGAGTTGTTAAGAAGAAAAGATGGAAACTATATCTTATCCCACCACTTATTTATTCATAATTACCTTAATAATAAAGGCAGCTTTAATGACCTTGAGACAAGGATTACTGTACTAGCTCATGATTTCTTAGAGGATATTATTGACAAATCTGAGAAACTCAAGAGATATGGAACTACTGATCAAGACAAAATAAAAATAAGAGACATGGGCCTAGATTTCCTTGAAGGATATCTGAAAGAGATGGATTTCAATCCTAAAGAGAGTAAGAAGGTTAAGGGGGAAGTACAGGCATTAAGCCGTGTTAGGTCCCAGCATTACTTTGATTATCTTGACTCCATGCTCATTTTTTCTTTAGTGCAATCCGAATTTGAATCCTCTGATGAAGAAGAGGTTGATTTCAGCATCCGGAAAGAAACCAAAAGAGAAGAGTATAAAAATGATGGCATTCGTGGTTTGATAAAGGAGTATTTTAAACATAATGAGCCAGATGGAAAGGCTTATAAACTGCTGGAAATCAAAATGGCTGATAGGATTCATAATACACTTACTCTGCCAGAGAAAACTTTCTCCTATAAACGTCGTTTGTTTGAAGTGGCAAAAAGCATGTACATGGTGCATTTAGGTAAGATGATGGTGCAAGCAGGTTTCCAGAAGTTATGTAATGAACATTTAGACAATTTCAAGGAGATTAAGGAATTTTCAGATTATGATGAAGAAAAAGACGAGTTCTGTGAGCCAATAAGAAAGTATTTCAAATCCTTTCATCATCTTTCAAAGTATCTAAGAGATAAAGAAGGTTCATTCGAAGATGAAGAGTTAAATTCATCTCTGAATCTTCTTTATCGAGTCAGCGATGAGGTAACTGATTTAGCCGCTGTCTGTATTTCTCAGACTTCCAATCTTGAGAACTCTCTTGAAGATAGGTTTGGTAAAAGCAAGAAAGATGTTGTAGACACTGAGATAAAAAGCGCTATGAAATATGATTTACTAGGTGACATATACAAGGAAGCAGCATCCTTTGAAGATGATAATAAAAAGCGCTCATATCTTGCTAAAGGTCTTGATACTCTTTTCAGCTGGTATGCTCCTCCAAAAGAGGGAACAAATAGTAATCACAAAAAAGTTGTAGAACCCATGGGGGGATATATCATAGCTAAATTCTTGAATAGATTAATTAATAAATATATTCTAGATAATTCGTATTATTTAGAGGAATTGAACCACATAGAGGGAAGAGAACTTTGGTACGATGAAAACAGTAAATCACTCTTTCCCAAAAAAATGGTCGAGAGAAGTGAAAAACAAAAGAAATTCTAATGTGATTACGATGGGCTTCCGCAATAGCAATAAGATAGACATTCCCCACTATAAATTTACTGGGGAAGAGAAGGAATTCAAGACTAAAATGAAGGGTCACTCTATAAGTGAGATTGCTATATCTCTATATGAAAAGTATTCAAACAACGGCCATTTAGAGAGAAGCAAGGAATTTGAGAAGGAATTGAGCTATGCAAAGAATATTGTTATGTATGATAGGCTTCCCAAACTCAAGGAAGATATTAAGCAAATCCTGTATTGGCTCAAGGACAACACTCAAAAGAAAACAAACCTTGAAAAAAAGATTTTTGTTAAAAATAATTTTGAAAAATTAGAAGAAATTGATAAAGACTTCAAGAATTATATCAAAAAAGAAACTAAATTCTCCAAAAAAGCAAATCCTGACTGTGAAAGACTTGAAAAGATAATAAATAATGACAAAAAGGAGACAGCCGATCCACAAGTAGATTTACTTAGGAATAAAGAACTAGCAATAACCTACATTAAAATGCGTCATAAGGAGAACATCCCTGATTGTATAATAATCAAAGAAGTAAAACATCCAAAAAGATTCGGGGAAAAAGTAGGCAGGAAATATATTCAACATATGAGAACCCAGTCCAAGGAATACAAGAGCAATGTTGTAAGCTCACATTCTGTTGAGGAGATGATGAAAGAAACCTATTTGAGGATAAATGATATAATGGGGATTCAATTGGTATATTCTTCATGCAAAGAAAAAAATCTCAAGAGAAAAAAATATTCTCCTTGTCAGTGGGTCAAACAACTAATCATCAGATCTGAGAAATTTAAGAAATGGGAAGTTAAAGACTTTTTTAAGGAACCAAAAGGAAAGTTTAATGGCTCTATAAAGTTAGTAATACGGCCTCTAAGCAATGAACATTACCACCAGGATGGCCAGATAGACTACTGCGAGTTGCAGATTACGGATTGCGACAATCTCATTAAAGGGGAGGTGGGAGAGCATAGCCATGCGGCTATATACGAAACACGCCAAAAGCAGTTTAAGAAGGAACTATCTAGGAAAGAAAAACCAATATATGATGAGGTTAGCGAGATTGCAGAAGAGATTATAAGGCCATATTGGGATTATATTATGCAAGTTAAGAATCAGAACAAAAGATAAATTAATAAATCATTTCTCCTTAACTATTATTCAAAATGGATATCTACTTTTACAACACCTTATCTCGGAAGAAAGAACTGTTCAAGCCGCTAAACCCTCCAAAGGTAACGATTTACTGTTGTGGTCCTACTGTGTATAATGTCCCACATATTGGTAACTATAGGTCCTTTTTATTCGGAGATCTGCTTTCAAGGGTTCTGAAGTATTTTGGCTATCAGGTTAAAAATGTCATGAACCTTACTGATGTAGAGGATAAGACAATCAAAAACTCTCAAAAGGCTGGTATTCCTCTTAAGGAATATACACAGAAATACATTAAGCTTTTCTTTGATGCCCTTAAGGAACTGAATCTTGAGGATTTTAAGCATTATCCTCGCGCTACAGAGCATATCCCTGACATGCTTAGGCTGATAGAGCGACTAGAAGAGAATGGTCATATCTACCAAAAGAACGGCTCTGTTTACTATAGGATTTCCTCCTTCAAGAATTATGGGAAGTTAGCAAGGCTGGATCTTAATAAGCTTAAAGAGAACGCTCAGGGCAGATTAGACCAAGATGAATACGATAAAGAGAATGCAAGGGATTTTGCGCTATGGAAGGGCTATACTAAAGAGGACGGAGATGTTTTCTGGGAGAGCAAATATGGAAAAGGACGGCCAGGCTGGCATATTGAATGTTCTGCGATGAGCATGAAATACCTTGGAGAGACCCTTGATATCCATACTGGTGGAGAGGACTTAATATTCCCGCATCACTCTAATGAGATTGCTCAGAGCGAGGGCGCAACAGGAAAGCAGTTTGTAAGGTATTGGATGCATGTGGCTTTTCTTAAGGTAAATAATGATAAAATGGCTAAATCTCTGGGCAATTTCTTTAGTTTAGATGATGTTAAGAAAAAAGGGATTAGCCCAATTGCCCTGAGATACTTCTATATCTCTAATTATTACAGGAAGCAGTTGAACTTCACTGAGGAGGCATTAAAAGCATCTGAGAATGCTGTAAAGAAGCTGAATGAGTTTATCTTCTACCTCAAAAACATTGACAACAAAGAAGGAGAGGATGCACAAGGGATAATAAAGGAAACCAAAGAGGGCTTTGATAGAGCGTTGAGCGATGACCTTAATATGCCCAATGCCGTTGCCTCTATTTTCAACATGCTGAATAAGGTATATAAGATTAATCTTTCTAAAAAAGGAGCTGAAAACTGCCTTAATTTCCTTAAAGAAGCCGATAGGGTATTGGGGGTTATGGACTTCAAAGAAGAGAAAGAAGGGATTTCTGAGAAGCAGGAAGAATTAATCAAAGAAAGAGAGGAAGCAAGAGAAAACAAGGATTGGAAAAGGGCAGATGAGATTAGGGATGAATTAAGAACCCAGGGAATTGAGCTGATTGATACAGATAAAGGTACTATCTGGCGAAAGAAGGGCTAACCACTACTGGTTTTTGTCATAATACATCTTCTTTTCAGTTTCTTTTAATTTTTTATTTACTTCTGACTCAAATAACTCTCTTTTTGCAGGCTTCTTTATCTCTAACTCTCTAATGCCATAACTGAAATCCAGGCCAACATCTGATAATCTTTTATTTTCTCCTGAAAAAAGGTCGGGGTAGGACTTATTCTTAGTATACTTCTCG
>DAWM01000050.1:1126-3251 GCA_002505945.1 Candidatus Woesearchaeota archaeon UBA119 | reverse complement strand
TATACTTCTCATAATCCTGCTTTATCCTTTCCATTATTTCATAACCCTTGCCCTCAGAAACATTGGATAAGAGGACAACAAACTCGTCTCCCCCTTTCCTAATTATATAATCCTCGCTTCTGGTATTCCTTTTCAGCATATCAGCAAACAATTTAATCTCTTTATCTCCAACATCATGCCCGAATGTGTCATTTACCTTCTTGAAATTATCCAAATCAAGATATACAAGGCATAGAGAATCTGGAGATTTGCTCTCAAGCTCATCAAAAACCAGGTTTTTAAAGCTGTTTGTATTCAGCACATCTGTCAAAAGGTCCCTATTAGCAATCTTAACCTGAGTATCATATAAAGTTTTCATCTTTCTGGCTAAAGAAAGAAACTCTGCCAGGGTTTTTATATACTCCTGCTCTTCCTTTGAATAAGCATCTTTCCTTCTTGATAAAATGCTAATAAAACCATCTGCTTTGTCTTGGGAGAGAATAGGAGCAAGGAAGATAGTTTCAATCGAAGAATCCTTCACATAACCCGATATATCTGATTTGTTTATTGACTCAGAATCTGGGAAGTAAAAGGATTGATTGTTATGTAATCTTTGAGCTAATTCAGTATGTTTAATCTTGACATCGCCAAAATCATCTGGGTTAACCTCATTACCATCCACAAACAAATAAGAAGGATACAATCTGCCTTCGTCTATTTCCCATACCCCAAAACCATAAAAATCAATCTTCTTTGAGGCCAATTCCCCTATTTTTTTGTAGGCTTTTGATATTCTTTCTGGCTTTTTTAAAGAATTTAAGAATTCCTCCATCCCCTCAACAATACTTTCCGTGGAAACAAAGTCAGGACTAATTGTAAGAAGCGTTGTGTTCTTCTTGGTTATTGAGTTAATCGGAATCAACTCAAAGTCTAAAGTAAAAGAGTATTTGCGAATAAGCTCTTCTATATTCTCAGGGATATGAGTAGAAGCATCAGCTTCGATTTCTTTCTCAATCCAGTTATCCAGCTCTGATATTGAGCTGCCTAAAAGAGAAACAGTTTTGTCTGCAGAAACCCCAACAACTCTTCCCTCTTCTAGGATAAGCTCAACTTTCTCCTCAAGAACCATTAAAAAAGGCATTCGTTTCTTGTTTATAACTTTTTCTCTTTTATGAGGTTGTGGCTTTTTGTGCATAAACTGCTGCAAATATGGAACGTCCAAACAGGTTTTTTAAGGATTAATAAAGAAAAAAGTATTAATATTAGGAGTGATTGTTTATCCAAGAGGCTTATGTTAGACATAAAATTTATCGCGGAGAATCCTAAGAAGATAAAAGAGAACCTAAAGAAACGTTTTCAAGAGGAGAAGGAGCCCTTAGTTGATGAACTCGCAGATGCTTATTCTGAATGGAAGGGGCTAAAAGCCCAGATTGACGAGCTTAGGCATGAAAGAAATCTGATTTCTCAGAAGATTAATGAGGCTAAGAAAGCAGGAAAGGATATTTCCTCTTTTGTGAAGAAAGCAAAAGGGCTTCCTGATAAGATTAAGAAGAAAGAGGATGTTGCTGAGCAGCTTTGGAGCAGGATAAAGGAGATTCAGCTTCAGATACCTAATATTGTGCATGAATCGGTGCCTATTGGCAAGGATGATTCGGAAAATGTTGAAAAAGCCAGATATGGCAAGCCCAAAGTGCCTAATTTTGAGGTTAAAAGCCATGTGGAGATTGCAGAAAAATTGGGGCTTGCTGATTTTGATGCCTCTGCAAGAACATCAGGAAATGGTTTTTTCTACTTAAAAGGGCCATTAGCACTTCTTGATCAAGCACTTGTACGCTTTGCATTGGATTCCTTGATAAAGAAGGGTTATACCTTTGTATTTCCTCCTCATCTTATAAGGAAAAGGGTTTGTGAAGGAGTGGTAGATTTTGACTTCTTCAGGGATATGGTGTATAAGATTGAGGATGAAGACCTTTATATGATTGGAACGAGTGAGCATCCTCTTATCGGCCAATTTCTCAATCAAGACATTATGAAGGATAAACTGCCTATTAAAGAGGTTGGATTAAGTGTCTGCTTCAGAAAGGAGATTGGCAGCCATGGGATTGACGAGAAAGGTCTTTTTAGGACACATCAATTCAATAAGGTT
>DAWM01000050.1:646-924 GCA_002505945.1 Candidatus Woesearchaeota archaeon UBA119 | reverse complement strand
CAATTCAATAAGGTTGAGCAGATTATAATCTGCGAGCCAGAGGACTCCTATAAGTATTATGATGAAATACTGAAGAATTCAATTGAGTTGTTTAAGAAGTTGAAATTGCCTATCCGAATATTAGAATCCTGTTCAGGGGATTTAGGAGAGCTAAAGTCCAAAGGAGCTGATTTAGAGGCTTGGTCTCCCAGGCAGAAAAAGTATTTCGAGATTTGCTCTGTTAGTAATTTAACGGATACACAAAGCAGAAGGACTAATATCAGGGTTTTTGATGGCAA
>DAWM01000050.1:0-396 GCA_002505945.1 Candidatus Woesearchaeota archaeon UBA119 | reverse complement strand
CCTCATACACTAAATAACACTGCTATCGCTACTTCTAGGGCAATGGTGGCTATAATAGAAAACTATCAAACCAAGAAAGGCACAATTCTCATTCCAGATGCCCTTAGACCTTATATGTTCGGCATGAAAGAAATAAAAGGCCCTGAAGTAAAGATTGAATAAGAATGGAAAATGAAATTAGCGAAATCAACTGAATTTTTTATCTAACTCTTTCATCATTTCTTCGCCGACTATCTCTTTTGTCTTTCTGTTATCTTTTAATGTTGTTTTCCTACTGGCTTTTCCTCTACGCTTCAGAAATTCTTGCATGAGCTCTTCCTTTGTTAGTTCGGAAAGCTTGTCCCTCACTGCTGCCCGAATGAACTCTGTCCTTGAATTGAAGTTATATCTAGAGAT
>DAWM01000016.1 GCA_002505945.1 Candidatus Woesearchaeota archaeon UBA119 | reverse complement strand
CAAAGAGAAGAAGTTCTCAGGAATATTTATATCAATTCCCTCTTGCTTTAGGTTTTCCTTTATCAAAGAGGGGGTTATCCCGAAGCTGTCATAGTATTTTACAAGCTCTTGAGTAGAAAGTTTCTTTCCTTTTTTATTATCCTCTACAATCCTTTTTACTATCCTGCTCCTTTTCTTCAGGGATTGATAATACTTTTCCTGTTCTACCTTTAGGATATTCTTAACTGTCTTGAGGTTCTCCTTTAATTCAGGGTATTCATCAATTAATGTATCAGCATGAATCTCAGCTAAGCTTGGAAGCTCTACATCCTTCCAGTCAAACCTTTCAATAAAATCCATTGCTCTTCTGAATATTGTTCTTAGGTTGTATCCACCTCCTACATTGGAGGGCAGGCCGCTGTCTGCTAAGGCATACAAAAGACTTCTGGTATGCTCTGCAATTGCATTTATCGCACTCCATTTTTCTATGATGGCTTTTAGATAGTCCTTGTCAATCTCAATCTTTTTTGCAATCTCTTCCCAAACAAGCTCGGGATTCTCTAGCTCGTCATTGCATAAAAGCCCTGAAAAGGGAAGAAATTTCTTGATGATTCCATTCTCTTTTTCAGAAGGATGAAAGCCAGTTTTCTCATATAGATATTTTATTGCTCTGGGCATCACTACTTCATAGCTGGAATCGCTTCCTCTCAAAAACCAAACGCATCTTTCCTGTCCCATACCCATGTCAAGCACTCGAAGCTCCATCTCCTCTAATCCTTCTTTTGTTACCTTATGGGTGGGATAAACCTGATTTCCAAGCTCTAATCCTCCTGAAAAGAACTCCAGGCAAGCACCGAAGTTTCCACCTCCACCCCATGAGTCTTCATGTATTATTAATTCCTCTTTTTTAAGGCCCATGTCCTCTATAAGCCAGTTATAATAATCCTGGAAGTATTTGTTCTGGTTGAATCTTTCTTTCGGAAGGAAGGCGTGCTGCCCTATCATAGTGAAACCAGTATAATGTCGTCCTGTGATCCCAACATTGTCAATATCACTGAATCTCAGACAGAGCTGAGGTACTACGAGCAACTCAGCAGGAGGCGGCACCTCTCCCGAAACCACATACGGCTGGAAATCAGTAATAGACGCGATAGTAAACTCTACTGTGGGGTTCCATCTTGCAATAACTGGATATCTCTTAATGGACTTGTAGCCTTTTTCCTCAAAAAATGATTTGAACCGTGACCAAATATCAGTAAAGCTTACATCCTTCACTCTTACTTTACCAATAAAAGAATACCCGCCCTCGCAGGACGGCTCTCCGCAATAATCTTTATTCCTTTTAGGATGCTCCCAGAAGTATTTCCCGCATTTGCTGCATTTCTTTCTCTGATACCCCAGTTTCTTTAATAGATTTACTGGAAAGAATTCTTCGGGTTTCTCGTCCGTCCATCTCTTAAAAATCTGTTTTATCTCTTTATCTGAAGGGATGTCTGATTTGAATTTGTAAAAAGTCATAACCTCAAGTAATCAACTCTTTATTTAAAAGTTTTCTATATTTTGATGGTTTACTCTCAATAACGAAAAATTTAAAACCTTATTCCTTATTAATACGAACAAGATGGAAAGAAGAAATCATATCATTCTTGCTGTATTTATTGTATTATTAATGTCTATTGAGTTTGTTAGTGCAGAGAGAATACGCCCTGAATTAAAAGATAGATTAGAAAATATGACCTCAGATGAAGAATTATGGGTAATTGTATCTTTCAATCGAGCAATTCAGAATCAGGAGAGGGAAAATCTGAAATCTGCTGGTGCAAGCATTCAACGCTCCTTTCACAGGTTTCAGGGAGCTCTTCTACATGCATCTCCAAGAGCAATTGAAAGAATAGCTGAGCTTCCATTTGTGGATTACGTAGAACCTAATTATAAAGTAAAGATGGTTCTGGACAAGGCCGGCCCGCAGATAAATTTAGATTTAGTGTATGAGAATAATATAACTGGTAAAGATGTTCAAGTGGCAGTATTTGATACAGGGATTGATGATAATGCTGTTGAACTTAATGTAGTTAAAGATGTTGATTTTACAGAGGAAGGAACAGATGATCTGAATGGACATGGCACTCATGTTGCAGGTATATTGAACTCAAACAAGGATACATTAAAAGGGGTTGCTCCAGATGCAGAATTATACGACATCAAGGTTCTTAATCAAGATGGCGAGGGTTTCGCTTCAGATATATTATCTGGGATAGAGTGGGCAATAGATAATAATGTGGATGTTATTAGTATGAGTTTAGGGGCAGAAGTGGAGGTATGCGATGGAACCGATGCAATCTCAAGGATGGTGGATGAAGCTGTTGAAGAAGGTATTGTTGTGGTTGTTGCAGCGGGAAATAATGGTCCTGACTCAAATACAATACTTTCTCCAGGATGTGCTAATGATGCTTTAACAGTGGGTGCAGTAGATTCTGATGATAATATAGCTAGTTGGAGCAGCAGGGGACCAACAGATGATGGAAGGGTAAAGCCTGATGTGATGGCTCCTGGCGTCTCAATTACTTCTTTATGGCCTGGTGGAGAAACTGCTACTCTTTCAGGGACAAGCATGGCTGCTCCCTTTGTCTCCGGCTTGGCTTCCCTGATCCTTGAGCTGAATTCCTCTCTTTCTCCAAATAAAGTAAAGGATGTGATAAAGGAGACTGCTTTAGATTTAGGTCTAGATGAGAATGTTCAAGGAGCCGGCAGGATTAACGCATACGCTGCATACGAACTTTTGGCCCCACTAAAATCAAATGAAAGCCTTGATAATGAAACTAATCTAACTCCCATAAACGATACACCTGAAAATCAAACCTCTAAGCCCGAAGAAGCTCCAATGCCGTTGAATAGAAGCAAGGGAAATGATTCATCTTTTATGCCTCCTGGCTTGGAAAAGGATGTCCCCGGATTTGCCTTTGGTCTTTCAAAACGATTCTCTTTGAGAAACATCTTTAGGGAGCTGAGCTTGTTATTTACCTTCTCTCCAGAAAAGAAATTGGAACGAAGAATTGAATTTGCAGAGGAAGCGTTAGAGAAAGCTGAAGAAGAGATGCAAAAAGGCGATATCGAAGAGGCTCAAGAAGAACTTAGAGAATATTATGAAAATATGCAGGAAATAACAAAGATGGAACAAGAAATCAAAACCGATGTAGAAGAAAGGATTCAACAACTCAGAAATCAAGAAAGAAATCTTTATGATACTATAGAAAAGTTGCCTCAACAGAAAAGAGAGGAGAAAGATGAGGAGAACGAGGAAGAAGATCAAGAAGAGGAGGGTGTTGATGAAGAGGATGATTTAGAAAATGAACTTAATGGTATGCCTCCTGAAGAGACGAGAGGGAATATCGGAAAAGATGAAGCGATTTATCCTTCCTCTGAGGATGATGCTCCGAATAGACCTGATGTTCCTCAAAGTAGCAATGAGGGAACGATCAAAATAGAAAAACCAAGGAGAGTGCAGGAAGAGATTTCTGATGATATAGAGGAGATAGATGATAAAAGTGAAGAAAGGGATAAAGAAGATATGGATGAGGGTAAAAGAAGAGAAGAATCAGATAACAAGGAAGGAGTAAGCGCATCATCACCTCTGTCAAATCTTGAGCAAAAGGACAATGAGAAAGAGGAGAAAGATGAGGAAAATGATGAAGAAGACAACAAAGATACTGAAGAAACTGAAGATTCCAAGGGCAATGCTGGAATGAAAGGAAAAGAAACTTCTGGGCAAGCCAAAGCAAACAAAGAAAAACAAGAATCTGTAAGAGGAAATCTTCCTTTAATTACTGGCAGTTTCTTTGAAACCATATTTTCTTGGTTTTTCGGTTGATTACATATTTTTATCTTTTCAGTTTATAGAGCATTTTTGAAAAGTTTTATGAAAAAGTCTCTTCACCCCTTTTCTTTATGAAAGATACGAATCATATTGTGAAAGAGGATATGCTCAAGCTCGTAATTAAGTTCTCAGTTCCAAGGGTGCTTGTGTCAAAGAAGAAGGGCAGAAGCCTTCTCCTGCCTGCTCCGATTCCGATGGCGGCGTGAACTATGAAGAGCAAGGAGTAATAACTCATATAGACTCAGGGGGTAACACAAGAACATATACAGACTATTGTTTCTTGGGGAGAATCCTTAAGGAGTATTACTGTTATGATAACATGGTTAGACACACTTATCACTTCTGTGAATTAGGTGTTTCATGTAATTCAGGAGCTTGTCAAGATGATAAAAGAATCTCTGTTTCTTATAGTGAGCAATCTGATAAACAGGAGACAATAATCACTGGACAAGCAGTTGAAGACATTGATAATGATAGAGGGATCTTTGAGAGAATCACGGATGCTTTTATTGTTTTATTCGGTTAATTTTTTTGTTTTCCCTTTTTTCTTTCTTTAGAAAACATGTCCCTTATAGACCTTGCAATTGAGAATGCGACTCCAGTCATATGAGTCTCAAGATACAAACCTATTGTAAGCTGAAGAAAAAATATTATTAAGAGAAAAGGTATTACAATACTCAGTCCAACTGCTAACAGTCCTAAAGAAAGAATAATTGTAACTGGAACACCCAAAACTAAAGAACCTGCAAACAGGTTTCTGAATACCTCTTTTGTGTTGTAATCATATACTGGATTCCATTCATGACATTGTGGACATTTTCTCAGGTAATAATTATATATCTTACCGCAAGAAGGACACGAAATTTGTTTTGGGTTCTCTTTTTCCATGTGCTTCTTATTAACATTGTGATCTTCATGCAGGCATTTCATACAAAGAATCTTATCGCCAATTTCAAAATATTGGCCAGCCGATACAGGTCTTCCACAGTTTGAGCAGTTAGGCATATTCAATTTACATCGCCTTTTACTTTTAAACATTACGAATTATACTCCTCTTCTTTTCAACAACAACCTTTTTATATTACTTTGAATTCTTCGGGAATAGGGAGGCGTGGCCAAGCGGCTAAGGCGGTCGGCTGCAGACCGACAATCTCGGGTTCGAGTCCCGACGCCTCCTTTCATTTCTCTTGAAATTTAACAAATTTTATAAATCTCTCTTCACTTTACCCAAATATGGAATACCTATTGCTCAAACATAAGAAAAAGAACAAATCCTTTCTTATAAGGGATACTTCTAAGGATTTCCATTCGCATTACGGAGTAATTACCAAAGAGCAGCTTCAGGAAGCCAAGCCAGGCCAGATAATCTCTACTCAAACAGGAAAGGAGTTCTTAGTGGAAGAGCCTACATTTCCAGAGCTTTTTAAGAAGATAAAAAGAAGAGCTCAGATGATTCCTGTAAAGGATTACTCTGCTATTCTTGCTAATACTATGGTTGGCAAATCCTCGGTTTGCTTGGATGCAGGCACTGGCTCAGGAGCATTAGCCTGCTTCCTCGCAAGATTCGTGAAGAAAGTAACAACCTATGATATTAGAGAAGATCATCAAAGTGTTGCTAAGAAAAACGCTGAATTCTTGGGCTTAAAGAATGTTACATTCAAACAAGCTGACATCTTCTCTCCAGATAAGGTTAAGCAGGAAGATATTGACCTTTTTACTCTAGATGTAACTACGCCTTGGGATGCGATAGAGACGGCTGAAAAGGTATTAAAAAGAGGAGGATACCTGGTTTCTTATTCTCCCAATCTCACCCAAATTGCAAGGATGGCAAATGCTTTAGAGGATAAGGAAGGTTTTGAGATAATCAAGGTTGAGGAGCTTATAGAGAGGGAGTGGGATGTCAAAGGGGATAGGATACTCCGTCCTAAAATGAGGGATATAGCTCATTCAGGCTTTCTTATTTTTGCTAAGAAAATCCTCTAAGTGTATTTTCTTTTTAGTAATAACAAAATTATTTATATTCCTCTATAACAGATTGTATTGAAAATGGCATCCAAAAAGTCTAAACCCAATAATAAGAAGAAAGATGATTCTATCATAGTGTTCAGAAAAGAAAAGGTAGTAGGGACATTTATGATGGCGGGCTTGGTTGCAGTATTTTTGGCATTTTATAAGCTGCTTGTGGAGTTCTTCTATATGCCAAGTGCCTTAGCGTTCTTTATAATCGCGCTATTGTTCTTTCTTTTGGCCCTGATGTTTAATGTGGCTGAGGCCAAATAAGAATTTATTTTTGTTTTTTTATCTTATCCACTTGTCTCGGTTAATCAGAAAGTTATCCGGCTTATTTTATATTTTTCTTGACTATTTCTCCAGGTTTGGTAGATGTATTGCTTGTCATTGTTCTCCCAGGATAAATCATCGTGCCTATCCCAGTCTTAACATTATTAGCAATGATTGCCCCTAACTTTCTTCTTTCAGTATCCATTAATTCCCCTTTTGCTTCCCACTCTATGTTCTTCCCGTCATGTCTGAGATTTGCTATTATTGTGCCTGCTCCAAGGTTACATTTCTCTCCAATTATAGAATCCCCTACATAGCTGAGGTGGGCTACATTGCTGTTGTTCATAATAATAGAATTCTTTATCTCACATCCATTCCCTATATGGCAATTGTTTCCAATAGAAGTAAAAGGCCTTATGTAGCAATTAGGCCCAATCTTACAATTATCTCCAATAATAACAGGGCCTTCAATATATGCGCCCGGAAGGATTTCAGTATTCTTTCCAACCTTAACCTTGCCTTTTACATTACCAAACTGGTTGTCTTCCCATCCCTCTGAAATTACCTTGATATATTCCTTGTTGGCTTCCAATAAACTCCAGGGATAGTTAATAGGCAGCCAATAACCATTTGCTTCAACAGCCTTAATCTCATATTGCTCAACAAGCTTATTTATAGCAGAGGGAAGTTCATATTCCCCCCTATTACTCTTACCAATTTCTTTGAGAGAAGAGAATATCGAGCAAGGAAGTTTATATGCTCCGATAGCCGCCAAATCCCCTATAAACTCCTTAGGCTTTTCAACATCCTCAATAACCCTTCCATCTTTATCGCACTTGAGAATGCCGAACTTAGAGGGATCCTCAACCCTTCTGCATAGGATTCCATATTCCCCTTTAGCCAATCTTTCAATATCCTTTGGATAGAAAAGGTCATCCCCATTCATCACAATAACACTATTTTCTTCCTTCTCTTTTGTTAATACTGCTTCTTCAGCCAGCAGTACAGCCCCGCCTGTTCCATTCTTATCTTCCTGATAAATGAATCTCAGCTTCTCACTTATTTCTTTGTCTTCAAAATAGCTTATTATCCTTTCTTTTAGATAACCAACTATGACAACTATCTCATCCACAAAAGGTGCAACAGACTCGATATTATGTTCCAAGATGGGCTTGTTAGCAATAGGAAGCATTGCTTTTGGAATACTTTGGGTCAATGGCCTTGTTCTTGTCCCAAGCCCTGCTGCCATTATAATCGCTTTCATCTTCACTTAACCCCTATTTAGATTATAAAAAATTTATGATTCCCCAATCTCTTTGTCAATTATCTTTGCAATCCGTTGAGCACTTCTCTCGCATCTCTCTTTATCCTCTCCCTCAACCAATATCCTTGCTTTATCTTCTGTTCCTGAATACCTCAAGAAAATCCTTGAATTCTTACCCAAATAATCCTTTTCCTCTTTAATTATCTTAGATAATCCCTTGACTTGATTAAAATCTCTTTTCTCCTTGACCTTTTGATTCAGCTTTACCTTAGGCAGGGGCTCAAAAAGCTTGAGCTCACTCAACCTCATCCCTTTTTCTGTCAGAATCTTTATAAGCTTTATTGCAGAGAACATCCCATCTCCTATGAATTGGTTATCTGAGAAGATATAATGTCCTGACTCTTCGCCCCCAAACCTTAAGCGTCTTACAATCATCTCATTTGCCACCTTCTTGTCCCCGCACTCCACTCGGAAATAGTTAATGCCGTTTTCCTCCAAATAGTTGTCCAAAGCCTTGTTGCTATACTCTGTAAATACAACCCCTTCTTTACCAATCTCTTTTGCTAAGAATGCAATTATCTGATCCCCATCTACTATGTTGCCTTTCTCATCACAGAATACAGCTCTATC